>DATIKH010000097.1:0-49068 GCA_035477775.1 Bacteroidales bacterium
TCGATGGCCACTATTAATTTTTGTCTGATTAGGTTTGATACAAAATGTTCCTGGGCAGGATTGATGGTTTCGAGTTGCCAGTAGAGTCCAACCCGTTCGAGCATTGGAAATAGCACCAGAACAACAGTTTTTTCAAATCCCAATTTTAAAATGGAATTGGACAGGACTTTTTCGAACAGGTCCTGGTCAAGCTTGAGCATCGACAGGAGCAGGTTGTTAATTTGGCTGTCGAAGTCGCTGGGATTGCGTGAGAGGTCCGAAATTTTCTCGGCTATTTCTTCGGCTGTCATCGAAACCAGCTTTGATATCTTAAAGCCGTGCTTGCTCAGCGTGCTGATATTGAGCAGCCTCAAAAGGTCTTGGTCGTTGTAAAACCTGATATTGGTCGGAGTGCGTTTTGGTGTAACAACCTGGTACCGTTTTTCCCAAATCCTGATGGTGTGAGCCTTAATTCCGGTAAGGTTCTCCAAGTCGCTGATGGAATACCCGATCATGTGAGATTTTGTTTAAAATTTCAAATATATCACAAAACAATGAAACAGGCTGGGATTTTAGAGTTGTTCTTTAATATCAACAGTATCAAACAAATTCCTGATTAAAATGTTCAATTATAGTAAATATCTCAGAAACGGTTTGTTGATGAGTTCATGGATAAGACTTTGCATTGAGATTTCTTCAAATGAATCAATTCGAATTTTTATACTCTGGTTATAAAGTTAAATTTTACCAAAATTTTGGTTTACATGCCAAATTTTATTTAATTTGGCTTACAGCTTTAGGGCTTAAATTTTGTTGGTTTTTGGTGTTTTTGATAGATAAAAAGCTCAATGGATCTGGTTGTTAATGCCTCCCGAAGCACGTTTGGCATAGAATTTCTTTTTTCAGCTGGGATTTTGCGTTTTTCAGGAGATTCATTTCCGGAAAATTCCAATGAATTTTTTGAACCTTTGATTCGGTGGGTTGAAAACTTTGTTAGCATACCCCATCCCAGGGTTCGGGTGGAGTTTAAAATTAACTATTTCAATACCAGTTCATCAAAGTATATTTTTCTCATCTTGTCGTTGCTAAAAAGGTACCATGGCAGAGGCAATGTGTTGGAGTTTGTTTGGTACGAAACAAGCTCTGATAATGAAATGGTCGAAACCTGGAAAGAAATCATGGAGGAACTTCAACTGGATTTTACAATCCAGCAGGTTTGATTTTGCATGGTTTTACTTTACAGGTTTTTTATGTTTTGCATTTAATGATTTTTAAAACTTTATAGTCATGGAACAAAACACTTTAGACATCAAAGAGCAGGAAGAGGCGTTTGAGTTTATCAGTATTCGCGAACTGGTAAACCAAACCCTCAACAAAGATTTTGGCGGACTGAGCTGCGGCAATCAGATTTCCACAGGTTTTCATTTGCTCGACAAAGTAACAGGCGGATTTTTCAAAGGAATGTTGCATACAGTAGCGGTTAAACCCGGCATGGGTAAAACCGCATTTTTATTGTCTGTGGCCAATAATCTAGCGATCAGAAATCAATTTTCCCTGGCTGTTTTTTCTTCCGAGCGTTCGGGTCAGAAAATTACCACCAGGCTAATCGAAAGCGAGACCGGTATGTCGGTCGATAGACTCATCAACGGCCAAATGAAGGCAAGCGAGCGCGATCATGCGCACTCACTGGTTGGTGGAATTGCCAAAGCGAAGATTTTCCTCGATGATACGCCTTCGCTGTCGGTTCACGAATTAGCAAAAAGGTTAAAGCAATTACAAAGCAAACAAAAGATCGATCTGGTAATAATTGACTACCTGGAGCTTCTTACTGCTGGTGGTTACAACCCCGATACGCGTCAGGAAGAACTTTCATCCATCGTGCTACATCTCAAAGCCTTGGCCCAGGAATTGAACCTCCCTGTTTTATTGTTTTCTCAAATAGGCGTGCCTGTAGGTTTTATGCAAAAACCCACCGTTAAAGACCTCCCTGTTTATTTGGCCGAATTATCGGACTCCCTCATGATTCTGCACCGAAGCGATTTGCATTACCGGAGCAAAATAAGCAACGACAACAATCCGGTAGAGTTAATCGTGGTAAGGCATCCCAACATCTCCGGACAGGTTTCAGTTCAGCTCGCTTTCATTGAGAGCTTGGCTAAATTTGTTGATATCTCCTGATGGGTTGAATGACCTCTGTGCATCGGAAAATGGTGTCTTATTGTTTTTTTAATAAAGAAATACCTATGGCTTTTTTCACCGAAAATCAGGTAAAAGACGAAACGCTGCTCGAAGTAGCTAAAAAGATGCTGATTGCTGCGCGTACTGCACCCAAAGGAAGGGGCTTCGACAATTTGGCGCTCGCCATTGTTACCGGCAACGAATTGAAAAAGCTTTGCGAAGAAGTAATTGCAATTGGCGAAAAAGAAAGCAATCCCACGTTTTTGCGCGACGGTAATAATGTGCTCCAATCTGCTGGTGTAGTACTGCTTTTAGGTACCAGAATAAAACCCCTAGGTCTGAAAATTTGTGGATTGTGTGGATTCGGCAATTGTGCCGGCAAAGAGCAATATCCTGATGCACCCTGTATCTTCAATACTTCCGACCTGGGTACTGCTACCGGATCGGCAGTGGCTTTGGCTGCCGACCATCGGGTTGACACCAGAATTATGTACACTCTTGGCTATGCTGCAGTAAGAATGCAATTATTGGGGCCCGAGTACAAAATTGCCTATGGAATACCCTTGAGTGCCCTATCCAAAAACCCATTCTTCGACCGGAAATAGCTTCTTTGTTAAGGAGAAGGATTGGTGAGATGCGATTCAGGTGATTGCATAGAAAAAACAATTCGTCAGGATTTTTGTTGTCATGAAAGTAACATGATAATTTACGAAACGAAGATTTTATAAATTTTAAACCCGGAATTTAGGTCTGGTAGTTAAGCTACAATTATTCAAAACCTTAAAAAATTAATTGCTGTGAAAAGAAGTTCTAATCTGGTAACCTTTGCGGGAAATCCAGTAACAATGAAAGGAAAATTAATTAAGGAAGGAGTTCAGGCAAAAAATTTTACTGCAGTTGGCAACGACCTGAAATTAATCAGTTTGAGTGATTTTAAAGGAAAGGTACGCATCATTTCCTCTGTGCCAAGCCTCGATACAGGGGTTTGTGCAGCTCAAACCATGCGGTTTAATAAAGAAGCTTCGCAACTGAAAAACACCCAAATTATTACCATTTCGTGCGATTTGCCTTTTGCTCAGAAGCGCTTTTGCACCTCCCAGGAAATAGCCAATCTGGTTACAGTTTCCGATCACCGGGAAACCGAATTTGGTGTCAAATACGGTTTTCTGATAGAAGAGCTGCGATTGCTGGCAAGGGGTGTAATCATTATTGATAAGGAAGACACCGTACGCTATGTAGAGCTTGTAAAAGAGATTACCGAGCATCCCAATTATGATAAGGCCTTAGAGGTGGCAAAGAGCCTTAGTTAAACCTTGTTGGACTTTTACGAACATGGGGTTGGCCTCGAAGGTCAACCCCATGTTTTTTTCCAGACATATAAAGTCTTTCTTGATCCTGCCAAGAGAATGGTCATCTATGATGCCTGGTAGCTTTCCATAGGTTCGCATGTGCACACCAGGTTACGGTCTCCATAGGCATTGTCGATGCGGGTAACAGGGGTGAAATATTTCGTGTCATAAAGCCAGTTTAGTGGGAATGCCGCTTTTTCGCGGCTGTATGGATATTCCCATTCTGTGGCGCTAACCATTTGGGCGGTGTGGGGCGAATTCTTCAAAACATTCGATTCTTTTGAAGCCGTACCTTTCTCTATTTCTGTTATTTCTTTACGGATGGCAATCATTGCCTCCACAAACCTGTTGAGCTCCGATAAAGGCTCGCTCTCGGTTGGTTCTACCATCAAAGTGCCGGGCACCGGAAACGCCACCGTGGGCGCATGAAAGCCATAATCCATAAGGCGTTTGGCAATATCAATGGCATCGATATCGGCCGATGATTTAAAAGGATTACAGTCGAGAATCATTTCATGTGCCACAGTTCCATTAATACCTGTATAAAGAATGGGATAATGGTTTTCTAACGATACCTTCAGGTAGTTGGCACTCAGTATTGCCATGCGGGTTGCATCGGTAAGTCCCTTTCCTCCCAGCATTTTTATGTAGCTATAGGAAATGGTAAGTATCAGCGCGCTTCCAAAAGGTGCTGCCGATACTGCCGGAATGCCTTTGGCGCCACCGGTGCTTACCTGGGTATGGTTTGGCAGAAAAGGAACCAGATGTTCAGCAACGCCTATGGGACCCATGCCCGGGCCACCGCCCCCATGCGGAATGGCAAAGGTCTTATGGAGGTTCAGGTGACAAACATCGGCCCCGCAAATGACCGGATTTGTAAATCCAACCTGGGCATTCATGTTGGCGCCATCCATATAAACCTGGCCTCCGTTATCGTGCACCAATTTCGTAATTTCAAGGATATCCTCTTCAAACACACCGTGGGTAGATGGGTAGGTAACCATGATCGCAGCCAGGAAATCTTTGTGCTCCTGAATTTTTACCTTTAGGTCGGCCACATCAATATTGCCTAATTCGTTGCATTTGACCACTACCACCTTCATGCCGGCCATAACCGCGCTTGCCGGATTGGTTCCATGTGCCGAGCTTGGAATTAGCGCTACGTTGCGATGGCCCTCTCCGCGGCTCATATGGTACGCCCTAATTACTTTGAGGCCAGCATATTCGCCCGATGCCCCCGAATTGGGCATAAAGCTGAACCCTGCAAACCCGGTAATTTCGCACAAGTCGCTTTCGAGTCGGTTTATCAACTCCAGATATCCTGCAGCCTGATCGGCCGGCACGAATGGATGGATACTTCCGAACTCGGGCCAACTCAAGGCAAACATTTCGCTGGCAGCATTAAGCTTCATGGTACACGAACCCAAAGGAATCATGCTGCGGTTCAGGGCAAGGTCGCGGTTCTCGAGCCTTTTCAGGTACCTCATCATGTCTGTTTCCGAATGGTAGGTGTTGAAAACCGGGTGGGTCAGAAAATTGGATTTCCTCTCGAGTTCTTCAGGTATGGAGGGGTTTTGCTTTAGATCTGAAGGAAGGGAGCTTGTCGGGCTAAACTTCTTCCCGGCAGCTGAGGCAAAAACTTCAATGATGTCGTTGATATCGGTTATGGAAGTGGTTTCATCGATGCTTATCCCAACCAGTTTGTCCTCAACCTTGCGAAAATTCATTTTCTTCTGCAAGGCGTTGTTTAATATGGTGTTGATGGAAATGTGTTCCGGCAGTTCGATAAGCAGGGTGTCAAAATAATGTTGGTTTAATTGCTTGAATCCAAGTTTTTCAAGTTCGGAGGCTAAAAAGGCGGCTAAAGTATTTACTTGCCGGGCAATTTGTTTCAGGCCTTCGGGGCCGTGATAGGCTGCATACATGCCGGCCATAATGGCCAGAAGAGCCTGGGCGGTACAAATGTTTGACGTGGCTTTTTCGCGCTTTATATGTTGCTCGCGCGTTTGAAGTGCCATGCGCAGGGCGTATTTTCCTCTGACATCTACCGATACCCCAATGATCCGGCCGGGAATCAGG
Source organism: Bacteroidales bacterium (assembly GCA_035477775.1). Taxonomy (GTDB): domain Bacteria; phylum Bacteroidota; class Bacteroidia; order Bacteroidales; family UBA7960; genus UBA7960. Next base: position 5,586 of record DATIKH010000097.1, read on the forward strand.
CGTTTAAATTCTTCTTTGGTTGCAAAATATCCAGCATGAGGTCCGCCAAATCCCATAGGAATTCCAAAACGCTGCGAAGAACCAACTACTATATCTGCGCCCCACTCGCCAGGAGGGGTAAGAAGCACCAGGCTGAGCAAATCGGCAGCGACCACAGTGCGCACACCGAATTCCTGAGCCTTTTTAATAAAAGGCCCAAAATTGTTTATTCTGCCTCTTTCGTTAGGGTATTGCACCAAGGCCCCAAAAAATTGATTGTTGAAAGTGATTTCGTGAGAGCATCCTACCACCAGTTCAATACCTAATGATTGTGCCCGAATCTTCAAAACGTCCAAGGTGTGTGGAAACACCCGCATGGAAACAAAAAATTTGTTGGCTCCGGCCTTTAAAGCTTCTTTGGGCCGGGCACTGAATAGCATAATCATGGCTTCGGCAGCGGCAGTGGCTTCATCCAGAAGTGAGGCATTGGCAATCTCTAAACCCGTAAGGTCCGAAATAAGCGTTTGGAAGTTCAATAAGGCTTCCAGCCTTCCTTGCGAAATTTCGGCCTGATAAGGAGTATAAGCTGTGTACCAGCCTGGGTTTTCAAGAATATTGCGTTGAATTACTCCGGGAAGTATGGTGTTGTAATATCCTAAACCGATAAAACTGCGATAAATTTTATTTTTGGCTCCGATGGCCCGTATGTGCATCAGGTACTCGTATTCATTGAGCCCATCCGGTAGATTGAGGTCTTTTTTCAACCTGATGGAAGCCGGTATGGTTTTGCCAATGAGTTCGTCAATGCTTGTAACACCGGTTTTTTTAAGCATAAAAGCCACATCTTGGCCACTTAATCCAACATGACGTTTTATAAAATTATTTGTAATCATAAAATGGTAGTTTTGGTTTTTTGGAAATTTCTTCACTCTGTCAGATATGGCAATCACTCACAAGATGAAATGTTGCCTTCTGGGCAGTTCAGATCTAGAAAAATTTAACAATTAAACTAAGTAAGTTGTTGCATCATGAAGTAGTAATATGTAATGAAAAATTTTAAAAAAACCTGCCATTCTCAGGCAGGTTGCAATAATCATTTTATCACATTCTTGGCAAAATTCCTTCCGGCCCGCAGTGCTTTCTGGTTCATAGAAATAACTTCCTCACCTTTCGTCCCGAAAATTACCTTTATGGCATATTCGAACATTTCAAAATCTATTTCTATGAAAGGCGTGGCGGCACCCAGAATAACCATATTGGCGGCTTTGGCGCTACCTACTTCTGATGCAATTTGATCGGCATTCAGGGCTAACTTGTTATCAAGGGAAGCTATTTCGGCCATTAACAGGGGTTCGTTTGGATATTTGGCTATGTTTTTGAAAGGCTTCGTATTGGTTACGAGCCAGCCTCCTTTTTTTAAATAGGGGATGTATCTGAGCCCCTCCATGGGCTCGACCGAGATGATTAAATCTGCCTTTCCTTTTGGAATAAGGTCAGATGCAACATCTCTATCCGATAACCTTAAATGTGATTGCACATCGCCACCCCTTTGGCTCATACCATGAACTTCGGACTGTTTCAGAAAAAGGCCTGATTCAACGGCTGCATACCCAATGGTTGCAGCTATGGAAAGAATACCCTGACCTCCTACACCGGCTAAAATAATGTCGCATTTCATTTTCAACTCCTTTTTTTGGTATGTTAATTGCCTCTGAACTCTGCTTTTTCCTTAAATTTTTCACGCATCTTCTTATTGAGGGTTTGTATGCACTCCCGTCTTGGAATTACTACCGACACTCCACGATATTCTATTTCCTCTTTCAAAATTCGCACATTTTCTTCATGCTGGTTGTGCAAGGGCTTGATCACACGTATATGGTTCTCTTCAACGCCAAGTCCCCGGCAAATATTTTCTATTTTCCCCGAAGCAGATGAAGGTTGACCACCGGTCATTCCAGTAGTTTCATTGTCGAGGATGATAACGGTTATATTCGAATTGTCGTTAATGGCATCGAGCAGGCCTGTCATGCCTGAGTGCGTAAATGTGCTGTCGCCTATCACGGCAATTGCCGGAACAAGACCGGCATCTGCAGCTCCTTTTGCCATGGTGATCGATGCTCCCATATCCACGCAGGTGTTGATCGACTCATAAGGCGGGAGTGCGCTCAGGGTATAACAACCAATATCGGAAAATACCCGCCCATTCCCGTACATCTCAATCACCTCATTCAGGGCGTTGAAACTGTCGATATGCGAACATCCTTTGCACATTGAAGGTGGGCGCGGAGTAACAATTGTTGGGACGGGATTGTTTTCGGGTATCTCCAATCCCAAACCTGCAGCCACCTTTATGGGGTCCAGTTCGCCTGTGCGGACAATGGTTCCATCAAGTCGGCCATGCACCGGCTTACCCAGGTCAAGAAATCCTTTGAGCATCTCTTCAACTACCGGATAACCATCCTCAAGAACCAAAAGGCTGTCGCATTCATCGTAAATCCTTCGGATGTGATTTTGCGGAAGCGGATATTGTGAAATTTTTACTACCGGATATGGTACCTTACGATCGGGATAATTCTCCATCAGATAGTTGTATGCCAATCCGCAAGCTATAATACCCATACTCTTGTTGTTTCCGGGAATATAGACATTGAAGTCTGACTTTTGAGATTCATCATGAAAAGCAGATTGGTTGCCAACAAGTAACTCGTACTGCTTCCTGGCTATTGAAGGAAGTAGTACAAATTGCCTCAGATTCTGCGGAAGCGCCAGGTGATTCTGTTCGCGCACCGGTTTACGTACAATTCCTGTCCGGGAATGAGCCAAACGTGTTGTAATGCGTATCATTACCGGAATTTGAAACTTTTCGGAGTAGTCGAACCCATAATGTACCATATCGTAGGCTTCTTGCTGATTGCAGGGCTCCAAAACCGGCACCATGGCAAATTTCCCATAAACCCGTGAGTCTTGCTCGTTTTGCGAAGAATGCATGGAAGGGTCGTCGGCTACAACAAACAAAATTCCGCCATTGGCACCGGTGATGGCCGCATTCAAAAAAACATCGGCGGCAACATTCAACCCAACGTGCTTCATGCAGGTCATGGTTCGCTTACCTGCATAGGACATACCAAGGGCTGTCTCTGCTGCTGTTTTTTCATTCGAACACCAGGTTGCAACAATGCCTCTTTTTTTGGCTTCCTTCGATGATCGTACAAATTCCGTAATTTCAGTGCTTGGGGTTCCGGGATACGAAAAAATGCCAGACATTCCAGCATCTATTCCTGCCTGTGCAATTGCTTCATCTCCCAGTAACAATATTTTTTGCATAAAACCAGGGTGTGTTTTATTTTTTGGATTAATATTTGTTGTACGCAAAACTAAATAAAATTTTTTACCAGCCTAATTTCTTCATATTGTTATTATTATTTGGAAAAATTGTAACCTTAGCCTGACAAATTATTAAAAAACTTAGCTAACTTTCGAAAGTTTTTCTATTACCCATGAACCTGCTGGCACATACCTATCTTTCCGGAGAAAGTGAAGATATTTTGCTCGGGAATTTAATTGCCGACATGGTAAAGGGTCGCCAGATAGATAACTTCCATCAGGGTATTGTTGAAGGTTTTATGCTGCATCGTAAAATTGACACCTTTACTGACAATCATCCCATTACCGAGCAGAGTAAAATGCGGTTGCGCAACAAGTATCGCCTGTATTCGGGGGTTGTGGTTGATATGTTTTACGACCATTACCTGGCCAAATATTGGAGTGAGTACTCCAGGTACTCGCTTACCCGTTTCGTAAAGCAGGCATACAATGTATTATTGAAGAACTATTTTCTGCTACCTGTTCGGGCAAAAAATGCATTGCCCTACATGGTGTCGTCTAATTGGCTGGTCAACTATGCCGACCTGGACCGCTTGCAGGTTCATTTCGAAGGAATGGCCAGTCGCACTCCATTCAAGTCGGGAATGGAAAATGCTGTAGATGATTTGGTAAAGAATTATGAGGATTTTGAAAACGAATTCAGAACCTTTTTCCCCGAACTTATGGCTTATGTGGAGATGCAAGGGATTTCACTCGAACACCACCGCAACGGGGGGCTTAATACCAGGCATTGACCATCAGGTAATTTTGCACATAATCACGAACGCCTTCTTCAAGTGAGAAAAATGGCGCTGTGAAGCCTATACCCATGAGTTTATCCATGTTTGCCTGGGTGAAATACTGATAGTTCTGACGGATATCTGCCGGAGTGTCAATAAAGCTAATGATTGGTTCCTTATTGAGTGCGTTGAAGGTGGCTTTGGTTAAATCCAAAAAGGTTCGGGCCTGGCCGGTACCCAGGTTATAAATTCCCGAATGTTTTTTTGATACCAACAAAAAGAACAGAACGTTCACGACATCCTTTACATAAACAAAATCGCGGCTCTGTTCACCATCCTTAAAATCGGGCCTGTGCGAACGAAATAGTTTCATTTGGCCGGTTTCGGAAATTTGCCGGAATGTATGGAGCACCACAGAAGCCATACGACCTTTATGGTACTCATTTGGGCCGAAAACATTGAAAAACTTTATACCAGCCCAAAAGTAAGGGCGGTTTCTTTGTTCAAGTACCCACTTATCGAAATCGTTTTTACTCTCGCCATAAGGATTCAGCGGCTTCAGTTGACTTATGAGAGAATGGTCGTCGTTGTAGCCGTATTCACCGGCTCCGTAAGTAGCAGCTGATGAGGCATACACCAGTGGAAGCTCATATTTGACGCAATCCAGCCAGAGTTTTTTGGAATAGTTTAAGTTCAATTCATCAAAAACCGATTTCCTGAATTCAGTAGTATCGGTGCGCGCTCCCAGGTGAAAAATAAAGGTTACGCTTTGATGATTTTCACCGAGCCATTCGAAAAAAACAGAGCGATCGACCTTTTGCCTGAAGATTTTATTGGTTAAATTGAGATTTTTAGTGTTGTTGGTAAAATCGTCAACAAGAACTATGTCAACAAAACCTTTGTTGTTGAGCTTGTTTACCAGGCAACTTCCAATAAAGCCGGCAGCACCGGTTACTACTATCATAAACTGGATAATTAAATGATTTTATAAAGCATCTTTCAATTCCAAAAGAAACTTTTGAATTTTATCTAGAGATTTCACGATTTCAAAATCGCGCTGGATTTGCTCGGGGTTGTTCTTTAGCATTTCCTTGGCACCTTGAAGCGTATATCCTTTAACCTTCACCAAATGGTAAATCAGGTGAAAGTTGTCAACATCCTGAGGCGTAAAATACCGGGTTCCCTTTTTGTTTTTTCTGGGATTAATAATTTCGAATTCTTTTTCCCAAAACCTGATCAACGAGGTGTTTACCCCGAACATTCGAGATACCTCGCCAATAGAATAATACAGTCGTTCAGGGTTGTGATTGCCTTTTTGCACCATCTGGAAATTGACCAGTAAAAATAATAATTCCTTGCCATGGTTTAGCACCTTGAAATTAAGATTGCCACATCTAAATGGCAAACCTTAAACAGTTACCATGCTACCATGTTACATAAAAAAACCCGGACATAAGCCGGGAGTTTAAGTATCTGAAAAAAATCTTTAAGAAAGTGACTGGTTTACCCTGGAGGCTACCTCGTAAATGTGTTCGAATTCTTCCGGCGTAAGGTCGTTGAAGAAATAGTGAACAGGGTTTACCTTACTCCCGTTGCGAATTACTTCATAATGCAGGTGCGGGCCGGCCGAAAGTCCGGTATTACCAACCAATCCCAAAACTTCACCTCTCGAAATACGCTGGCCTGGCCTAACGTTTATTTGGCTCAGGTGGGCATACAGGGTTCTATAACCAAATCCGTGATCAATTTCTACCATGAGTCCATATCCTGAATTGTCGCGTTCGGCACGAATTACAACGCCATTTCCAGTGGAATAAATTGGCGTTCCAACTGGTGCTGCAAAGTCAACTCCCGTGTGCATCCTCAATTTTTTAAAAATTGGGTGAATCCGGTAACCAAAGCCTGAAACCAGCCGATCAGTAGCCCTTGCTATAGGTACAATTGCAGGAATTGAGGCAAGCATATCGGCTTTGTTTAAAGCCATTTCAAAAACCTCATCAAACGAATTCGATTGAACGTAAAGTTGTCGGGCAATGCGGTCAACACGTTGTGTAGTGGAAACAATCATTTCACTGTTGTTCAGGCCTTCCAAATGGCTGTACCTGTCGGCTCCTCCGAAAGCAGCCAGACGTACAGTGCTTGGTACAGGTTCTGCCTCAAAAATAACCCGGTAAATATGATCATCGCGCTCCTGTAAATCAGAAATTACAGTTTCAAAAATCTCCAGCCGGTCATTTAAAATTGCATATTGAGTTCTGTATTGGGTTATTTCGCGTTTTAATGCTTTTTCTTCGGGGGAATCAAAAAAAGTATAACCGATTATTAGAACAACGATCGAAAAGACCATTCCTGACAATACTATACGTAAAAACCCTCTTAACTTGTCCCAAAAGGTTTCGCTTACTTTTTCAACTGCGAGCGACTTGGTGTTAAATTGGTACTTTACTTTCTTACCCATAGCTAAAGTGTTTGTATTATCCGATGCAGCAATCTATAAAAAACAATTATATGGGAAGCTGTCCTGTGATATAGAAACGCAACCCATACTTTGATATTGCAAAACTACACAAAAATATCTTACTTTTGCCCTCCAACTTTGTAAAAAAAACAAAAAAAACTGCTCATACTCAATGGAATCCAATTTAGTTCGAAAGGCCTTTCTTGATTTTTTTGGATCAAAAAAACACTTTGTCGTTAATTCAGCGCCAATGGTCGTAAAAAATGATCCGACCCTTATGTTTACAAATGCTGGGATGAACCAGTTCAAAGATATTTTTCTCGCAAACAAATCGGCCACACATCATCGGATTGCAAATACGCAAAAATGCCTCAGGGTTTCGGGCAAGCACAATGACCTCGAAGAGGTGGGCCACGATACCTACCATCATACCATGTTCGAGATGTTAGGTAATTGGAGTTTTGGAGATTATTTTAAAAAGGAGGCAATACAATGGGCCTGGGAGCTACTTACAGCTGTCTATAAAATTGACAAGGACAGGTTGTACGTATCTGTTTTTGAAGGTGACAAAGCCGACGGGTTGGAGCCCGACAAAGAAGCATATGGGCATTGGAGAGAAATTCTGAGTGAAGACCGTATCATTTTTGCGGGCAAAGAAGATAATTTTTGGGAAATGGGCGATACAGGCCCTTGCGGACCATGTTCCGAAATTCATGTTGATCTGAGGGAAGATCAGGAGCGCGCGATGGTTCCGGGCAAGGATCTTGTCAATACAGGACATCCTTTGGTTGTTGAGATATGGAACCTGGTATTTATCCAGTACAATCGCATGAGCAATGGCCAATTAAAGGCACTTCCCGAAAAACACATCGACACCGGTATGGGCTTTGAGCGCCTTTGCATGGCGCTGCAGGGAAAAAAGTCGAATTACGATACCGATATTTTTCAGGCGTATATTCAGAAACTCTCTAAAATGACCGGTATCCCCTATGGCAGCAACCAGATGAGCGATGTTGCCATGCGCGTTGTAGCCGACCACCTACGTGCTGTCGCGTTTGCCATAGCCGATGGCGAAACTCCTTCGAACAACAAAGGTGGTTACGTAATAAGGCGCATCCTGAGGAGGGCCGTTCGCTATGGTTATACGTTCCTGTCGTTTCGCGAACCCTTTGTTTACAAGTTGGTTCCTGTAATGGTTGAAACAATGGGAGAGGCTTTTCCTGAGCTGGTTGCACAGCAGGGCCTGGTCGAAAAAGTCATTGAACAGGAAGAAACGGCTTTTCTAAGAACCCTCGCCCTGGGAATTCAAAAGTTTGAACAGTATATCGCGCAACATCCCAACCAGAAAATTATCGACGGGCAATTTGCTTTTGAATTGTACGACACTTATGGTTTTCCTGTTGATCTCACCTGCCTGATGGCCAAAGAACAGCAATGGGATGTTGATATGCCAGGCTTCGAAGCGGGCATGGAAAACCAAAAGTCGCGCAGCCGATCTGCCGCTACTGTCGAAACCGGCGACTGGATTGAAGTTCGCCCCGCAATGGCAGAAACAAAATTCCTTGGATACGAATTTTTAGAGTCTGATGTAGAACTCATAAAATACCGGAAAGTGTCGGGTAAGGGAAAATCAATTTTTCAATTGGTGCTCGACAAAACCCCCTTTTATGCCGAATCGGGCGGGCAGGTTGGCGACCGTGGCTCGCTCACTGCAAGTAATGGAGTTCGGATCGAAATTATTGATACACAAAAGGAAAACAACCTGATAGTGCATCTTGCCGAAACCCTTCCTCTGGATCTGCCTTTTAAATTTTTGGCAAAAGTAGATGCCGGTAAACGTAAGTTAACCGAGTGCAACCATACGGCCACCCACCTGATGCATGCAGCTTTGATCCAGGTGCTTGGCAGCCATGTGCAGCAAAAAGGTTCACTTGTTGATGAGGAAAGACTCAGATTCGATTTTTCGCATTTTTCTAAAGTTACGCCGGAGGAGATCGAACAGATAGAGCATATTGTAAATGCAAAGATCAGAGAAAATATACCTCAGGAAGACCACCGCGACCTGGATATGCAGCAGGCAAAAAGCATGAATGCTGTAGCCTTGTTTGGCGAAAAATACGGTGAAAAGGTTCGGGTGGTAGCTTTTGACCGAAACTTTTCCACCGAACTTTGCGGCGGTACTCATGTTCACTCTACAGGGCATATCGGCCTGTTTCGAATTGTTTCGGAGGGAGCTATAGCTGCCGGAGTGCGTCGTATTGAGGCGGTTACAGGTGAGGCTGCTGAGAAATTTGTTAATCAGAAGCTCCATGAATTAACTGAATTGAGAACCTTACTTAAAAATCCCAAAAGTGCCACTCAAACCCTGATACAAATCCTGGAGCAAAACGATGAGCTCCGGAAAAAGCTGGATGGTTATCAGAAGCAACAGGCCATGCTGATGGTTGATGGGATGGTGGAAAAGGCCGAAAAAATAAACGGCATAAACTTTATCGGGCATTGTGCCGAAATAAGTGCCGAAATGGCCAAAGACCTTGCCTTTGCTCTGAAATCAAAAATCGATAATATGATGTTGGTGCTGGGTTATACGTCGGACGGTAAGCCCGGTTTTGCCATCATGATTTCTGAAAACATTGTAAAAGAACGAAACCTCCATGCCGGAAACATGGTGCGTTCGCTGGCTGTTCATATCCAGGGTGGGGGAGGAGGACAAGCATTTTTTGCCACAGCCGGAGGCAAGAATCCAGAAGGCCTGCAGCGTATCATCGAGGAGGTCAGGAGGCTTATTTCCTGACCCGAAAGCGTGTTTAAAATCTTAATCCAATCGCCCGCATACTGCCTTAAACGGACAAAAGGAACAATTTTTCCTGTGAGGGGTTTGCTCAAAAGCTGCCTGGGGATCGAACATCTTTTCAAGCAAATTCACAAGTTGAGTTTGGTAGGCTTCCATCAGGTCAAATTCTGATTCCTGAGCGCTTTCGGATCTAACCCTCATAAAACCCCTTGTCAGGTTTCTTAATGAAACTATGCCCGATTCTACATTGGTTTCACTTTGCATCTGCCGGAACATCCAGGTGTATGTGAGCAACTGAAATATTTTGTCGTGGCCCTTTTCCTCAACCAGATCTTCGATTGATTTCAGGAGCAGGTCCTTTGGTTCCACTTTTCCGGTCTTGTAATCGATAATCCTGATAGTCTCTCCCATGCGGTCAATCCGGTCGGCTTTGCCTGCAATGGCAATGTTTTTTGGATTGCCGGCAACCAAAATTTGTATGCCCCCCTGCAAAGAAGCTTCGGTTTTTAATAGCGTAAGACTGCGATATTCATGTTGCAGCCTGGTGAGAAACTCTCCTTCAATTTTCAAAAATCTGCTAATCTGGTGCTTCGCCAGGTTCACAAGCAAAAGGTTTTTTCCCCTATTTATTTCGCCTTCGGGGTAGTGCTTTGAAAATTGAATTACACAAAGCGCCTCTATCTTAGGAAACATATCATCCACATCCCGATATTGCAACACTTTTCCTTCAAACGGTTTGAAAAGCTCTTCCAACACCCCATGGATAACGCTTCCCATGGTGCTTGCCTCGATGGTTTCTTCCGTTTCCTGGGCTTCGGTAAGACGGGCTACTTTCTCAAAGTAAAATTGCAGCGGACAGCTAATAAACGTATTCAACGACGACACAGAAATGCCTGATTCGGCCATTTGCGAAAGCCTGTCAAGTACTTCCTGTGATTTTTGTATGGAGATTGCCCACGATCGCGTTGCGGAGCCCGGATCGAGACTCACTATTCGTTCATCTAATGTAATTCCTGGATTGAACCTTCTTAGTTCGAACTGTAGTTGGGTGATGTAACGGCTTTTTTCGCCTCCACCCAGACCGCCCGACTCGGTATTGTAAATCAAAAAGACATTTTCAGCCCGCTGCAACAGCCTGTAGAAATGATAAGCATAAATGGCATCCTGATCGGAGTGGACCAGTAACCCAAATTTGCGCTTCACATCAAAAGGAATAAAGGATTCGAAGGTTTTTGCCTTGGGAAGAATTTTTTCGTTTGCCGAAAGAAGGATGATGTTTTTAAAGTCGAGATTGCGGGTTTCGAGCAGACCCATAACCTGCAAGCCCTCAACCGGCTCGCCGGAGAAGGCGATGCGTGTATCGGCCAAGCTTTGCTTTAAAATCTGCCAAAAGGTGTTGGAGCTGTCTATTATATTGCCTTCCTGCATTATAGAGCCCAGGTTTTGCAGGATGCGGCCAACGTAAAACAGACCTTCATAATCGGCCAGGAAAGGACTTGCCTGCAATTCATCCGGAGGTGTCTGCGGTTTTTCCCCGATGGCCTGTTCCATCTTTTGTAAAATTTTATTCAGCTCCGGAATTATTTCAAAACATTGATCGTTCCAATTTTTTGAAAGAAAGTAAAATGCTTCATCAAACCCGGATTCTTTTCCAAAAAGATTTTTCAAATCGGAAAACCGGTACAAGGTGCGGTTCGATTGACCAATCTTTTGTAATAAAACTTCTGCCAATCCTTTCCTTTCGGCTGAAATCCACAACAACCACGTAAACGGGTTCGAAAAAAAGCGGATCAGGTCTTTATAGTAAAATGCTGGGTTGTTGTCGTTTCGGGCCTGCACGTATCGCCCTGCCGACAATTGAAGTTGAAATAAAGCTTCTATAAAACCGTATAGGTTGGTTTGCCTGAGGGGAAAACCCATGGTAACGTTGAGCGAAGATATCCCTTGGGGAATTGCCTGGAGCACAGGTCCCAGCAAGGATTCATTTGCAAGTACTACTGCTGTTTCGATATTGGGAGAGATCTCCGGGCACTCATCGAGCAGGTTGCCTGCAAGTTGCGCCTGTAGAACGTTCCGTGCTATTCCATATACCCTGATGTTTTTTGTTGTATGAAAGCCTGATGATGGGTTGGTAAGGGGGGTGAAATTCCATTTTTTCCGGTACATCCTTATAAAATGCCCGGCTTCGTGGTTTACGTTGTTTTCGTAATATGGGTCTGAGTCGCAAAATATTTCGGCTATGCCTTCTTTCAAAAGCGTGTTGATGATGCTTTCTTCCGAAGGGTTCAGGGCGTTGAATCCCGCAAAAATCACCTTTTGCCAAGGCAGGTCTGCCTGGTTTGTTTTTATCAGGTGTGCTGCCTTGCTGAACGACATTCCCTGAAATGCCAGATTTTTGGCTTCGAGTCTGCTCTTAAGGGCAGTGTGCCAGAGATTGAATTTTTCGAAGAATGCCAGGTGCCGTTTTTGAAATCCGGTAAGTTCGGCACCATCGGGGTTCCAGTTTTCAAGTCGCTTGGCATCGTTCAGGTAGCTATACAAGCCTTCGGGGTTCTCCAAAGAAGATTCTATTTCATCGAAATCGCGCAGCAGTACACCTGCCCAGTTTAAAAAATCTTGCAAACCATCAGTATGCTCATTTTGGAGGTTTCTGTATATATCGTAAAATTCGAACAGCAGGCTGGTATGGTCTATAATGTGGTAGCCGCTGATGCGGTTTGCAAAATCCTCGATGCTCAAAAATGTAGGTGCCCACATGGGCCGGTTCACTTTTCTTGCAAAATGGTTTTGGAGGAAATACCCGGCCCGCCGGTTGGGTGTTACCACGCACAGTTGTATCGTTTTTTCAGGATATTTTTCGAGGATCAGGTCGGTAATCGACCCCAGGAAGCTTTCCATCGTTTCATTATGGTTTAATCCATAAATGTAGGCTTTTTGTAATCCTGTGCACCTGCCAATACCTTTTTTTGGTCAGAAAACACCTGGAAACTGTTCAAGAAGCAGGCGGGCTGCCTGCATTTTTTCGGGCGTGCCAATGTCGATCCATTTTTCAGGGTTGTGCTCAAAAGCAATTATTTTTTGATTCTGCCCCAGCCTGAGGTAGAGCGGCGTTAGGGAGAATACTCCCGTTTCGGTAATCAGCGAAAAGATTTTTGGACTTACAATGTGAATACCGCTGAATGCAATGGGTCTCAATATGGTTTCCTTGCTTGTTTTGCAAAGGATTTTTTGACCAGTTTTGGTGTTTTCCCAACCTGCAAGCTGTAAGCCGTCCCACAAAAATACCCGTCCGGCAGCCCGGTTGCTTACTGCCAGAGTAACAAGGGGCTCGTTTTTTTGGTGGAACTGAAGCATAGCTGCTAGATCAACATCCGATAAAATGTCAACATTGTGTAAAATAATCGGGTCGTTGCCATCCAGAAGTTCTTTGGCCTTGAGCAGTCCCCCACCTGTATCGAGAAGCAGGTCCGATTCGTCGGAGATGGAAAAGTTTACACCCGGATAATGTAACCTATTTACAAAATTCCGCACCTTTTCGCTGTGATGGTGTGTGTTTACAATTATATGAGTTGCTCCGGCTTTGATCAACTTTTCGGCTACCAATTGCAGCATGGGTTTTCCGGCAGGCGCTACCAGCGCCTTGGGGGTATGCTCGCTTACCGGGTGCATCCTGGTGCCTAACCCGGCTGCAAAAATCATGGCCTTCATGCTATGGGTTTGTTTTTGGCCACTGTTTTTCCTGGCAATGTACCAGATCTATATGGACTTGATGAAGTTTCTTTAATTGCCTTGCAAGAGCCTCGGCACAGTAAACCGAACGGTGTTGTCCGCCTGTGCATCCGAAGCTGATCATCAGGTGGTTGAAGCCCCGTTCCTGGTAATTCTTTACTGCATTAAAACTCAATGTGCCGGCTTGTTGAAGGAAAGTGCTTACTTCTTCCTGGTTTTCAAGAAATTCAACAATGGCTTGGTCTTTTCCTGTTAGTTGTTTAAATTGTGGCAACCGCCCGGGGTTTGTAAGCGACCGGCAGTCGAAAACAAAGCCTCCGCCGTGCCCCCATTCATCCGGTGGAATACCGTTTTTATAGGAGAAGCTTCTGATGTGGACACTTAAGCCAGGATAGGCTGGGGCTGATGTAATCACCAATGGAGCCTGCGCTGCCAACCTACTGATGATTTGGTTCAGATAAGGCGTTTTTTGTGGCAGGAGGTCGTTTTCGGTAAGCCACCTGAGATTTTGCAGAGCAAACGGAACACTCTGCAAAAAAAGGGTTTTTCGCTCTACTCCCCCTCTGAACCCGTAAGCTCCCAGGGCCTGCACGATCCGCATCAGGGCAAAATCGAAAAAATCTTTCTTGAACAATTTTTCATCAACTTCCATCCGTAGGCCGAGGGTGTGAATATAAAAATCAAGCAATTCCAATCGCTGGGCAGGTGGGATATTGGCTTTGGCGTCAAAAAGCAGAGAGGCTACATCGTAATGCAATGCCCCACGCCGTCCTCCCTGATAGTCGATGAAGTGCGGCTCACCATCAACAATCATAATGTTGCGCGACTGAAAATCGCGGTAAAGGAAAAAGTCTGCCGGAACCTGCAAAAGCCTGTTTACAAAGCGTTCGAAATCATCTTCCAGCTTTTGCTCATCGAAAGCCACACCCGAAATTTTTAAAAAATAATATTTAAAATAGTTCAGGTCCCACATCATGGAGTGGCGGTCGAACGACGGTCGTGGATAGCAAAGGCTGAAATCAAGGTTTTTAGGGCTTTCAATTTGAAACTTCGGAAGCCATTCGAGCGATTTTTTGTACAACTGAATGATATCAGAATTGAATTTTTTCACGTCCGGGTCGTGCGGCAAAAGAGCGAACAGGTTTGTGTCGCCCAGATCGGTTAACAGATAGCAATGACCATCGGCTTCAGTGGCCAATATTTTTGGAACAGGGAGGCCAAGTTCGGTAAAATGGCGGGTTAGTGAGATGAAAGCAACGTTTTCGCGCAGATCGGGATTAAAAGCCGCAATGCAGCTCTCATTGCCGTATAAAATCCTGAAATACTTCCTGCTGGAGCCCGATGGAGGCAGTTCGCTTAAGGAGTCAGGTTCAGTTCCCCGCCATGACCTGAACAGGCCGGCAACAGCTCTTTCAATATCCCATTGCATAATCTTTAGCTAATTTTTTGGCTAAGGTAATCCATTTCTCAGGTGTCAAATATGGGTTTTTTTATTTTGGGAAAGTTAAACCTGTCTCTCAAAAGTTTAAATTTGTTTTAAACTGACATTATAAATCTTAAAAAAACCAAGAATTATGAGCAACCCAAAAGTGTTGGAAACACTCAAGATCGCAATCATCATGGAACATAGAGCCATGTCGTTATATTCAACAGTAGCTGGTCAAACGCAAAGCGCCGAGGTACGCCGGATTTTTGAATTAATGGCCGAAGAGGAGAAAACGCATATCGAATTTCTTTCGAAACAACTGTCCGGATATCAGAAAACACAATCTTTTGAGAATCTTAGTTACCCTGAAGACACGGCCGCAGGCCAGGTCGCACAAATTGTTCTTTCAAAAAGAATAGTTGAAGCTGTATCTGGTGCGGGCTTTGAGGCTGCTGCCATTTCGGCTGCCATCGACCTCGAAACAAAGTCCATTGAAGCATATAGCGCTAGGGCACAAGAAGCCACCGACAAAAACGAGAAGGAATTGTACACATGGCTTGCCGATTGGGAAAGAGGGCATCATAAAATGCTGATTGAACTCAACCGCGAACTAACCGAAAAGGTTTGGTATGATAATAATTTCTGGCCATTTTAATCCAGCTCATTATTAATCATCTCAACTGATTTTTTGGTAAATCCCTGCCAACAAACTTACCTCATCATGACTAAGGTTATTTCAGTCAATATTGCCGAAAGGATTTTATACGAGGACAATCATGTGATTGTGATTAATAAAAATCCTTCAGAAATAGTTCAGGGTGATAAAACTGGTGATGTGCCGCTTGTCGATTTACTGAAAGTCTATGTTGGAGAAAAGTACAACAAGCCCGGGGCTGTATTTCTTGGAGTGGTTCACCGCATCGATAGGCCGACCAGCGGCCTGGTGCTTTTTGCCCGGACATCGAAGGCGCTCACAAGACTGAACGCGATGCTTGCCCAGCGGCAATTAAAAAAGAAATACTGGGCGGTAGTGAAAAGTGGGCAATTGTCGGGCGAAGGCAGGCTTGTGAATTACCTGTTGAAGAACGAAAAGCAGAATAAATCGTATGTGGTTGAGGCATCGGCTCCGGGAGCAAAAATGGCGGAGTTGCAATATAAGGTTTTGAGCCAGTCTGACCATTATACGCTGGTTGAAGTGGAACTGATTACCGGCCGGCATCATCAGATTAGGGTGCAATTAGGTGCCATTGGCTGCCCTATAAAAGGAGATTTGAAATATGGGTTCGACAGGAGCAATGCCGATGGCAGTATTCATCTGCATGCCCGAAGTGTGGAATTTATTCACCCGGTGAGGAAAGAACTGGTAGTAGTGGTTGCCCGGGTGCCCGATGAATCGCTTTGGCGTTTTTTCGAAGCAAATTTTCAGGATAATCACTCTGACAACTTAAAGTCCACTTAAAACTACTCCAACCATGCTTAAATTTTCACGGTTATGGATCCTCGTAGCTTTTACTGTTATTGGGTTGCATGGTAAGGCAACCGGACAGTTTTTTATCTGGGGACAGGCACCGGGTTCAATCAGGTGGCAACAAATCAATACGGAGAATTTTCAGGTAATTTTCCCGGAAGGGTTTGAGGAGCAGGGAGGCTATGTGGCCGATGTGCTTGAATTTGCCTATGAGCACGGATCAAGAACCCTGGGCCACACTCCGAGGCGTGTGTCAGTTATTCTCCATAACCAAACGGTAGTACCCAATGGATTTGTTTCGTGGGCACCCCGTCGTATCGAAATGTTTACAAACCCTCCTCAAAACAACGATTCACACGATTGGCTCGAACAGTTGGCCATCCACGAATTCAGGCATGTTGTGCAAATAGATAAGATGAATCAGGGCCTTACCAGGGTCCTGTCTTTTATTTTCGGGGAGCAGGCAACCGGAGCAATTTTCGGATTGTTCATGCCCATGTGGTTTGTCGAAGGCGATGCTGTGGCTGTTGAAACAGGATTGTCGCCAAGCGGTCGGGGCAGGTTGCCCGTATTTGAGCAAGGTTTGAGGGCTCAGGTGCTTGAAAGGGGCCCATTTTCGTTCGACAAGGCTTTTTTTGGCTCATTTAGAGACCGGGTCCCGAGTTTTTATTCGCTTGGATATCAAATGATTTCATATACAAGGGAAAATCATGGAGCCGAGGTTTTCGACAGTATTTTAAACAGGGTAGGTCGAATGCCTCTCTCGCTACGACCTTTCTCCAACAGGTTGAGGCGTTATACAGGGTTAAGTTCTGATATGCTTTACCACAATACATTCCAAATGCTCGACAGCGCCTGGCGGGCTCAGGACGCCAAAATTCTTCCATCGCCATTGCAAATTCTGAGTCCCTGGCACGAATTTTACACCGAATACCGCTATCCATCTTTCGTTAACGACTCCATCATTGTCGCATTGAAGACCGGTCTGCGCAAGATACCGCATGTGGTGGCTTTGTATCCCGATGGCAGTGAAAGAACGCTGTTCTTTCCCGGCCCTGTCAATTCACATGGATTTACTGCAGGCTCCGGCAAAGTTATCTGGACCGAATCGCGTACCAATGCCCGTTGGGAGCACCTTTCCTGGTCGGAGGTTCATGAGTTTTGTTTTAATACCGGCCAACGTAGGAGGTTAACCCACAAAACACGCTTTTTTGCACCCTCCTTATCGCCCGGTGGCACCATGATTGCTGTTGCTGGTACCGACAAGTATTACAGCTTTTCCATAGTAATTCTAAATGCTGAAAACGGTGAAGAATTATCCCGGCTCAGCATGCCCGGTAACGACTTTCTGATGACTCCTGCCTGGCACCCCGATAATCGTACCCTTGCTGCCATTGCCCTGAACGAATCGGGCAAAAGGATCGTATTGGCCGATGTTTTTGAAGGCGGTTTTCGTGAAGTTTTTGATGCGGGTCATGTTGAAATAGCCCGGCCATCATTTACATATGAAGGTGATATTCTGTTTACAGGAGCCTTTTCGGGGCTGGAAGCCATTTATAGGTTGGACCGATACGATAATTCGGTTCGCAAACTGGTAACTTCGAGATTTGGCGCCAGGCATGCTGTAATGCATCCGGCGAGGAATCAGTTGTTCTGGCAGGATTATTCATCTTCTGGATTTTCAATTGCAAAATCGGATTTATCCGAACTTTTAACGGGTACCCCACTCGTTGAGGTCGAAAATCATTCTGTAAGATTCTATGAAACTATAGCTCAGCAGGAATCAGCCACAATTACTCGAAGCAATGTGCCCAGGTTTGAGAGGGAAGTAAGGCCATTCAGGCGGTTTCCGAATCTGTTCAATCTGCACTCCTGGTCGCCGTATTTTATTGATGTGGGAGCCGAAATACTTGGACCAGGTCTTGCACTGCATTTTCAGGATTTGTTAAGTACATCGGTTATTACCGTTGGGTACCAGCGCGACGTTCAGGAGCAAGTGGGCAGGTTTTCGGTTGGACTAAACTACTTTGGATGGTTCCCTGTCATTGGATTGAATGCTTCTACAGGCCTCAGGCGAGGATATTACCGGGATGGATTTTCCCTTATTCCTTTCTATTACGGCGAAAACAACCTGAGCCTTGGAGTAAGCCTGCCCTTAAGATTCAGGCGGCATGAATGGATCTATGGATTACAACCTTCTGTAAGGTTTGAACATATCAATATTGAACCAACCAGGCAAAGCCCCGATTTTTTCAGGCGAAACAACATGTATTCCATGCAATACCGACTATTTGCTTCAAGGCAAATCAGCTCGGTAGCCCGTGATATGCGGCCCCGCTGGGCCCAACTTATTGATATCAATTACCGGCACAATCCAATTGGGGGTTCCAATATGGGTAGTGTATTTTCAGCAAGGGCTGCAGGGTTTTTCCCGGGTTTGTTCAGGCATCACTCCTTAAGGCTTTCATTAGCCTGGCAAAGACACCAATTTGCAACCATAATACCCGGCACCATCACCTTGGGGTACCCAAACCTGATTCCATATCCCCGCGGCTTAGCCCACATGTTCTACAACGAGATATGTGTTTTTAGCGCCGATTATTCCCTTCCGATCTGGTACCCCGATGCGTCTATTCCCGGATTTTTATACTTACGCCGTTTCAGCGCCAATTTGTTTTTCGACCAGGCTTCAACTTTAACTTTGGTAGAACAGACCGGACAGACGCCTTTTGCATTGTATTCGAAGTTTTTTACTTACGGATTGGAACTTACCGCAAACATGCATTTATTCAGGTTCTATAATCCAATTGACGTGGGAATCAGGGTCACCATTACGCCAGCAGGTACCCCTGCTTCGGAGCTTATTTGGGGAATAAATTTTTAAGATTGTCAAAACTTGAAATAGTTCTTACTTTCCGGTATATAAGGAGAATCTAAAGGTATGACCTATTCCCTGATTTTTTCTCAGGAGCGGGCCGTACGGCAACCAAAAAAAGGAAAATAAATACTGCAATTGGGAAGGCCGCGTAGAGCAAGTATCCGTAAGCAGCCAGGTTAAGTACCTGGTGAAAAATACATACGGTCAGCAATGCAGCAAGGATTGAAAAAATTATAAAAACCGTGCTAACCTGCCTTTCCGACAAACCTGCATAGCACAGATGGTGGGTAGTGTGGTCTTTTCCTCCAACAAACGGGCTTGTTCCTTTCGAAATTCTTTTAATAAAAACGGTGGTGGTATCGGCAAGTGGAAGGACAAATGCTGTAGCTACCATCAAGATACTTCCTAACGGGGAGATAGCGGTTCCCTGACCTCCTCCATTCCACAAAAAAATAATTCCAAAGCCTGCCAATATGATACCCAGGAACTGACTTCCGGTATCGCCCATATACATTTTGGAGGGAGGCCAGTTGTAGGCCAGAAAGCCGGCCAATGATCCCATGATGGCTATTATAATCAGTCCCAAAGGGTTCGACATTTGGCCTGAAACAAAAATTATTCCCAACATGGAGCCTAAAATCCCGAAGGATGTGATACCGGTAATCCCGTCCATATTGTCGAGCATATTGATGCTGTTCATGATTCCGACAACCCAAAAAAGCGTCAACAGATAATTCAGATATTCCAGTTGAAAAAATTGAATATATACCCCGCAAACAATAAGCACCAACCCGCACGACAATTGGCCGGCAAACTTTAGCCAGGGACGGGTGTTGTAAGCGTCGTCAAACAGCCCTGTCAGAAAGCCAATGATAACAGCCACCATGATACCTACTGCCTGAAGGTTGAAAAATGAAAAATCTGAAGGGGCAAAAAAGGGGAGTCCGACAAATGCTGCCAAAAAAACAATGAAGAACGACAGCCCTCCCAGCGAAGGCTTTGAGGTGGATGACCAGCGGACTAAAGTTGCCTGGTGGTTGCGAACACCTAAGGTTTTTGAGAACCGGAGAAGCAGCCCATTGATCAGCAATGAAAATAAAAGAGCACCAACAAAAAAGAAGCTATAGTCTACAAAGTGGCTGGAAACATTCATCGTAAGAATTCAACAAAGTAGAAAGAACACATTTTAAAAAGGGCTTGTAAAATCACCGAAAAAAGGAGCGTTTTGATCTTTTTCCGATAAGATGGGATGAGAAATCTCCCAGTCGATATTCAGGTCGGGATCATTCCATCGGATTACCCTGTCGTGTTTTGAATGATAAACTTTGGTGCATTTATAGAAGAAAATGGTGTTGTCTTCGAGCGTTTTAAAGCCATGTGCAAAACCTGGAGGAATAAAAAGCATGGTTTGGCTTTGGCCATCAAGAATTTTTTTAAAGTGTTTGCCATAGGTTGGCTGCTTGGTTCTTAGGTCCACTACTACATCTAGGACCGACCCCGAAATGACTCGCACTAATTTACCCTGCTCATAGGGTGGAATCTGAAAATGAAGGCCCCGAAGAACATCTTTTGCCGACATCGACTGATTATCCTGGGCGAAAGTGTAATAAATGCCGGCTCCCCGTGCAGTATCTTCGTTCCACGATTCAAAAAAATGTCCGCGGTCGTCCTGAAAGATCCGTGGCTTAATAACAAGCAGCCCTTCAAAAGCGGTTGTTTCAACAATCATACCTTACCAAGCTATTTAAAAATTCTAGAAAGTGCACTTAAAATACCATTGCTCTTTGGAGATACCATCTTAGGTTCATCATAATAGTCTGAACCGTATTTGCTATATAAGCCATATCCCTGACCGTAACCAAAACTTGAAAACTCCGGATCAACACAGTTCAGAACTATGCTCATGTTCTTTAAATTGTTTTCGGAAACGAGCCGGTTTACGTTATTTATAAAATTGCGACTCGAATAGTTTGCTTTAAAAATATATACCGGATATTCGGCCAGAAGCAAGCCTTTCATTCCATCGGTAACAAGTCCTACCGGCGGATTGTCGATAATGATATAATCGTAGTGGGTTTTGAGATATTCCAGCATGGATTCCATCTTAGGCGTCAAAATCAATTCGGATGGATTTGGCGGAATTGGTCCTGCACTTAAAAAGTCGAGATTACTTATCTGCGACTTATTTATACAATCTTCGATCCGATGAATTCCCGATAGTATGGTGCTTACCCCCATGAAGTTTTCAGTGTCGAATCCTTTGTGAATACTTGGCTTGCGCATGTCGAGGTCGATGAGAATCACCTTTTTTTCGCTAAATGCCAGGATTCCGGCAAGGTTCAGTGCAAAAAAAGTTTTTCCCTCGCCCGAAACTGTAGAAGTAATGGCAATCAGTTTTGTTCCAGGCTGATTGTTGATAAATTGAAAATTGGTACGGATGGACCTCAGAGACTCTGCAATCATTGATTTTGGTTTTTGAGTTACCAAAACCTGATTTTTTGCAAGCTCCCCCTTATGTCTGGGAATAACCCCAAGTACCGGCGTTTTTGTATATTTAAAAATCTCGTTGATAGACGGTATCTTGTCGTAAAACAAGTATTTCAATAAAATAATCAACAAGCCAAGAAACAATGCACCCAAAAGGCTGCCCAAATAAATGGTATTTGTCTGGGGTGCAATAGGGCTGCCAGGCGGCACCGACTTCTCCAATATTATATTTTGAGAAACAAGCCCTGCCCTCGCAATACTGTGTTCGGCCTTTTTCTCAACCAATTGATTGTAAAACCGTTCATTAATATTGAAAATTCTTTGTAAGCGGTTAAATTCAATCAAGTTACCACGGTTGGCCCTTTCATTTAATACAGATTCGAACTCTGCCAAACGGTTTTCAAGATTGGTGATTTGCTTCCGGATATTGTTTCTTTGGGAGAGAATGCTCTCTTTTAGCATCCTCTTTTGAATATTGATTTGAAAGTTGATAGCATCAATCTGGCGGCTGTTTGGGGTAACTTCATACAGCAGCCGTTCGCGCTCTACGAGTTGATTTTGCAGAACTCCCAAAAGACCCGAAATATTGCCGCGATGCTCTATGCCTGAAAGTAAGGCAATAAAACTAAAAGCATCAATACTTGTTTCGTCGGCTATTCCTTTATCTATTTCTTCCAACAGACTTTCCTCCATCTGAAGCTGCACCATTTGACTCTCCAAATCACCGATACGTGCATGAACTGACGAAAGCGGAGTAATGGTTTCCTCTTCGATGTTGTGTTCTTTTCTGAATTGCTCAAGTTCTAACTCTGATTGCGCCAACTGACTGAACACCACTTCCAGTTGCCGGTCGATGAATTCAAGAATCTTGTCCGAGCTTTCTGTTTTAACCTCCAGATCGAACAAGTTAAACTCTGCGGCCATGGCATTTACAATATCCGAAATCTTGTTGGGGTTATTTCCTGTTTTGCTTATGATGATGGTTCTTGCAGGTGCATTCAGGATGTTTACCTTCAAAGAAGGCGAATACTTTGCATATAAATTGTCGGGATTGTGCAAAACAAAGAAATAATTGTTACGCGTTAATTCATCTAATAGCGCTTGCGTAGGGTTTTCGCTAATTAATTCTACTTTCAGATCCAGATCAGGAAACTGCACCAGCTTCCCGATCTGGGTAAGTTTCCTTTGGGGTAATCCTTCGTCGATTTGATAATGTATTTCGATATTGTTGTTGCTTAGAAACTCGATATTGACATGTATGCCATAAATTGCCGGATTTTTAACATTTGACTCTATCCGGAATGGGCTATTTGAGTAAAGCTCAAAATTTAAAACCCTTCCCCTTGTATAATAACCGACCTCAAGCGGAAGCTTCGAGAGGACACGATATTGGAAAACCGATGAGCGTATGAGTTCCACCTTTTGGGCCATTTGGTCTTCTTGCCAAAACAAAACAGGGGGCATCAGCGGGTTCAGTTGATCTTCGGTACCCAATTGAAAAATGACCGATGTGGAATAAACCGGTGGAGTGTATCTCAGGTAAACGAAAGAACCTGCAAATGCGAACGCAAGAAAAATGATGGGAAAAAGAATATTGCGTTTGGCAATGTACAGGAGAAGCTTAAAATCAAGCTCATCATTTAATTCAGGAATTTTCTTAAGGTTGCTTCCGGTCATTTTCTACCTAAACAAGGAATAAACTAAAAGGGCAGCTGTCAGAATCGAAAGGTAGGGCGTGATATTTTCCAAAATATGTAGAGCAACCCTTGGCCGGGGTTCCACATAAATGATATCGTTGGCCTGCACCACAATCTTGCCGGTGTTCACGCCTGCAATATCTGCCAGATTTATTAAATAAACCTTAGGCTCGCTTCCCTCACCCATCCTGATAAGCTTTATTCTTGATGCTTTACCATCTGATATTCCACCAGCCCGGGCAAGCGCTTCAAAAAGAGTTGTATTTGGATTTTCGAGATAAATTACATTCGATGTGCCTCCCCGTCCTCCTGGAAACACAATCACCCGGTTGTTTATAACCCTTACCTGCACAAAAGGATTGTTGTAATATCGCGAAAACTCCTGTTCAAGCATTTTTTCCGCCTCGCGAATAGTCTTTCCTGCCAGATGGATGTAACCAAGCACAGGAAGTTTTACTTTGCCATCATGTTCGATGATGTAGGTAACTGTTTGCTGCAAAATCTGCTGGGCAGCCACCGGTGTCACAGGATCAATCAATATCTCGCCTTCGTTGGTAAAAACCCTAAATGTCAGCTCATCGTTTGATGCAAGCCTGTATTGGTCAATATTATGTAAATCTGCGGCATTGCCAAACTGGTATTCCCTGGGGGTGCGTAGCATCCTTTCGGGATTGAGCGTATTGCAGGATGATAAGATCAGCAATAACAAAAAGTACAAAAAGGGTGTCCGCATCGCCGGCGAGAGTTAAAGGAGCAAATATAAAAAAAAGCAAGGCTTCAGCTCCGAAGTTTTTAGATTAAACCGGATTTTTAACATTTACCTTTTTTTTATCAAGCAGTTCGTAATAGTAAGATGTGGTTTCATCAACAAGCCTGCGGTAGCTAAACTTTTTTTCAACCACTCCCCAGCCCTGTCGGCCCATCTCTTCGCGCAATCCTGCATCGCCGGTAAGCCTGAGCAGGCTTGCAGCAAAACCTGTTGGCGAACTGTCGGTGAGAATTGCAGTTTTGCCCGGAACGACCACATCGCTAATCCCTCCAACATTCGTAGTAACTATTGGCTTTCCGGCTGCCTGGGCCTCGATGAGGCTTACCGGGGTGCCCTCGTTGATCGAACTGAGGGCTATGATGTCCATTCCCGCCATGAGCCAGTCCATTTCAGTAACCCATCCGGTATAGGTTATGGTGCAGGCTGTTTGTTGTTGGTTCCGATCGGTAAAATCAAGGTTCAGTTCCCTGGCGGTTTGTTCCGTCTGTCGGCGCGATTCGCCGTCGCCAACAATGAAAACACGTATGGGATATTGGCTATTTTCCTTCACAACCTTTATGGCTTCCAGAAACAGGGTGTGGTTCTTGATTGGAACCAGGCGACCAACAATACCAATGGCCACCTCATTGTCGCTAAGCCTGTATGCATCCCTGAAACTCTTTCTTTTTTCCTCCCTGTTGATTGCAAACCGGTCGAGGTCGAAACCCAGCGGGATGACCCTTATTTTCTCCTCCCTGCAAATACGGTGTTTAATAGACAGGTCGTGCATCTGCACCTGGCTTATAGCAATTATTCCCGTGCTAAGTTTGGCCAGGCCGCGTTCGAGATTTTTATATACCAAAGCTCCGGTTTTACCGAAATAGCCATCGAAAACATGTCCGTGAAATGTATGAACTATAACCGGAATTCCAACCTGAGCCGCAGCCAGACGCCCCAAAGCGCCTGCTTTCGATGCATGGGTGTGCACAATGTGAGGCTTGTAGTCTTTCATTATCCTTACCAGTCGGGAGTAGGCTGCCAGGTCGTTTGCCAGATTGACTTCCCTGCGCATTTGGTCCAAAATAATTGGTTTTACTCCCATTTTGCGCGGTATGTATTCTGAGTTTTTTTCCGTTGGGTCGTTTTGCCCGCCAATAAGCAGGGTTTCGAATTCGCCAGGCAGGTACCTCGACAAATAGGAAGCATTGTAGGTAGGCCCGCCCAGGTTAAATCTGTTTAAAATCCTCAGAACCCGAATCATAATTATGTGTCGTGTTGAATAATAAAAATTTGGCGGCTAGGCCATATACTTCTTCCACCAGTGTTGAAAAACCAACAATCCCCAAATCCGGGCCGGTGCATCTCCGGGATTCGTTGAGTGCAGTTCATTAAATATTTGTTTGATGCTGTCGTATTCAAAAATTCCCTGATGTTGTATAAAATCCCGGTTCATAAGTTTTTCTGAAATTTCGCTTTGCAATTCATTGCGAAACCACCTGAGCAAGGGTACCTCGAACCCTTTTTTAGGGCGGTGCAGCAAGGCTTCCGGCAGTTCCTTTCTAAATGCATCGCGCAAAATCTTTTTACCATACTTCCCATCCATTTTAAAATGGTCGGGAAGTTCGAATGCAAAATTCACCAGGTCGTGATCTAAAAAGGGCGCCCGTACTTCGAGCGAATTGGCCATGGGCATCATGTCTGTTTTTACCAACATATCGTACGGCAACACCAGTTCCATGTCCGATTTCAGGACTTCTCCCAGATTACCCGGATCCGAAATTCCCCTGAGCCATTGTTCCTTCCTGGTTGTTAATTCGACAGGCCAGGAGGTGTTCAGCAAAAGGTCATTTACAGCTGCTTGTGAAGTGAAGCCAGCCCACCTCCAATACCTTTCCCGGGCAGGGAGTTTCATACCTTCCGCAAACCGGTTGAATTGCCTTATTTTGTTTTGCAGGGGATTGTTTCTTGACTGTGGCAACGTTTGGGTAAGCGGATGAAGAGTTTTCACCAATAACGGCAGGACTTTTGAGTGCCTCAGCATCCATTCGGCCTTGTGTTTATAGTAGCCTCCGAATACCTCATCGGCTCCATCGCCCGAAAGGGCCACTTTTACCCTGGCACGGGTCTCCCTGCTCAGAATATACACAGCTATGGCCGATGAATCGGCAAAAGGTTCATCAATGTAATCCAGCACATGAAAAACTCCTTCGAGCATGTCGTTGGTCGTCAGCAAAAACTCCGAATGGTTGGTTTGATACATTTGTGCAACCATCCGTGCATACCTGGTTTCATCGTACATGGGTTCGTCTTTGAACCCGATCGAGAAAGTTTCGATTCCTTTTTTCGCATTGGATGCAATGGCTGTTACGATACTGCTGTCGATCCCCCCGCTCAGAAAAGCCCCTATGGGCACATCGGCGATCAGTCTTTTTTGAACGGCCCCGATAAGTTTTTCACGAAGCAGCCTTGTTGCTGTCTGATAGTCGAATGAGTAGTTATGGCTTTCGGTCTGGTGATTGACCTGGTAATACTTTTCAATGATTTTTCCGTTGGGACTAACTTTCATTAAATGTCCTGGTTGGAGTTTGAACACATTCTCAAAAATGCTCCAAGGCCCAGGTATATAGTTCAGATGAAGATAGGCTGAAAGGGAAGCCATGTCGATCTGTTTTGGAATATCCAACTCTATCAGGGCTTTCAATTCGGAAGCAAACACCAGCTCCTGGGGTTTTTCGTGGTAGTACAAAGGTTTTTCCCCAAACCGGTCACGGGCAATCAAAAGGGTGTCAAGTTCACTATCGTACAGGGCAAATGCGAAGCTGCCCTCCAATTGTTGGATGCCTTCAGGCCCCTTTTCAATCAGCCAATACAACAACACTTCGGTATCGCTTTCTGACCGGAATGGTATGCCTTTCGGTTCAAGGTGGGCTCTGAGCGACCGGAAATTGTATATGGTTCCGTTGAAAACAATAGTGTATCTTCCGGTGGTGTCAGAAAATGGCTGCGAACCGGTTGGACCAGGATCTATAATCGCCAGCCGCGAGTGACCTAAGCACACCTTGCCCGTTGAGAAGTAGCCATTTGAATCGGGACCTCGCAAACACAATTTTCCGAGAGCATCCCGAATCTGTTTGCTATTACATCGACACCTGCTCTCGTAACTGTAAACGCCAACAATACCACACATGAAATTTGATTCAATAATAAGAACCGTCCTGATTGCTTCAGCAACCGGAATGCTTTTCAGTTATCCTATGTTCCACATCCTTAAAGGTGGATCACTTCGCCATAGGCTGCTGCTGCCGCTTCCATAATGGCTTCCGACATGGTAGGGTGGGGGTGGACAGCCTTTATAATTTCATGGGCCGTGGTTTCTAATTTACGTGCTATCACAGCCTCTGCAATCATTTCGGTTACATTGGCCCCAATCATGTGTACTCCGAGTAATTCGCCATATTTGGCGTCGAAAATCACTTTTACAAATCCATCCTTTGCACCGGCAGCGCTTGCCTTACCCGACGCAGAGAAAGGAAACTTACCAATTTTTAGTTCATACCCGGCCTCCCTGGCTTTGGCTTCAGTGTAACCCACCGATGCCACCTCTGGAACGCAATAAGTACAACCGGGAATATTATTATAATCGAGAGGCTCGGGGTTGTGTCCGGCAATTTTTTCGACGCAAATAATGCCCTCTGCCGAGGCTACATGGGCCAAGGCCTGACCGGGGACCACATCGCCAATGGCATAGTAGCCCTCCACGTTGGTCCGGTAAAACTGGTCAACTGCGATTTTACCTTTTTCGGTCTTAATACCTGTTTCTTCAAGTCCTATACCTTCTATGTTGGCCGTAATGCCAACCGCCGACAGAACAACATCGGCCTCCACCAACTCTTCGCCTTTTTTGGAACGTATGAGCACTTTGCATTTCTTCTGGCTGGTATCTACAGAGAGAACCTCGCTCGAGGTCATGATCTTCATTTTGGCTTTTTTAAAAGAGCGTTCAAGCTGTTTCGATACTTCCTCGTCTTCAAATGGAACGATGTTTGGCAAAAATTCTACCAGGGTTACCTCCACACCTAGCGTATTGAAGAAGTAAGCAAATTCCGACCCTATAGCACCTGAGCCAACCACTACCATCGATTCGGGCAGTTTATCCAGCACAAGGGCCTGGCGGTAGCCTAACACTTTTTTGCCGTCGATGGGCAAATTACCAAGCTCACGGCTCCGGGCCCCGGTGGCAATAATAATGTGGTTTGCTCCGTATTTGGTGGAGGTTCCGCTGTCAGTCAATACTTCAACCATTTTGCCGGGTAATACTTTTCCGCGGCCGACTATATGTTCAATTTTGTTTTTTTTAAACAAAAACTGTATTCCTTTACTCATGCCTTCTGCCACATCGCGGCTGCGTTTTACCATGGCCGGCAAGTCGGCCTTTACCTGGCTGTCGAAGGAAATACCATATTCGGAGGCGTGGTTCAGATAATCGAACACCTGGGCGCTTTTCAAAAGGGCTTTCGTTGGAATACAGCCCCAGTTAAGGCAGACCCCGCCTAGTTCGGCTTTTTCTACTACGGCAACTCTCAAACCTAATTGCGAAGCTCTGATGGCAGCAACATACCCTCCAGGGCCACTGCCAATCACTATCAAATCATAATTCATATTGCGTTGGATTTTAATTCAAAGGTTGTAGGTTTATTCAAAATTCTTTTCGGCACCGGCCGTTTACTTCCTTTTTGGCAAGGCCCATTTCAATTATTACCTCGGGGTAGGATTCTGCTGCATTTCCTATGATTACAATATCGGCTCCGGTACTCCAGGCTTCATAGGCCATTTCCGGGCTGCTGATTCCGCCACCTATTATCAGAGGAATTTTGATGTTTTTTCTTACGCTTGAAACCATTGGCAAAGGAACTGGATTTGCTGCCCCGCTACCTGCATCCATAAAAATTACCTGAAGCCCAAGCATTTCTCCCGCAATGGCAGTGGCAACGGCTATTTCTGTTTTATCGCCCGGGATAGGCATGGTGTTGCTCATATATTGTACCGAGGAGATTTGACCTCCGTCAATCAGCATATATCCTGTTGGTATTACCTCAAGGCCGCTGGAGCGTATCAGGGAGGCGGCAACTACGTGATTTCCAATAAGCATGTCAGGATTGCGTCCCGAAATAAGCGACAAAAACAACAGGGCGTCTGCACTGGGGCTCAACTGATAAACGCTTCCCGGAAAAATGATAACTGGGAGATCGCTGTTCAACCTGATTTGGTCGATACAACGCGTCATGTTGTCCCTGGTAAGCAAGCTCCCTCCTATAAAAACATATTCAGCCCCTGCGGTTTCAGCCAATTCTGTGAGTTCTTTAAGACTCTGGTCAGTACTCTTGTCAGGGTCGGCCAAAACAGCCAATTGTTTGAATCCTGCTTTTGATTTTTCTTTTATTTTTTGCAGAATGTGCATAGGGCCTGGCGGGTTATTTTATTTATCAACAGCAAATACCAGTATAAAGTTTTCGATGGTAAGATACGACAACTGGTAAACTTTGGATGAGCCGTTGTTGATGATTTCTCCCTGCAAAGTACCCTGCCCCTGAAACTCAAAAGGGAATATTCTGATATCTTCCCTGAATTGAATATTTCTTCGCCCGCATAACTTAAACAAAGCCTCTTTGGCAGCCCAGATTACAAAAAGGCCCTCCATGGCGTTCGACGAGAAAACTATCCGTAGTTCCTTGCTGTTTAGGAATTTATGAGCAACTTTAAATATTTTTGGACTCATTTGCTCAATATCTATGCCCACATTTTTGGTAGGGCTGGCAATAAGTGCTGAGAACTTTCCCGAATGTGATACCGAGATGTGCCGCATCCCATTGTTCAGGAAAGGCTTGCCAAATTCATCGTACTCAATGCCCGTGTTTTCACCAACATTGACCAAATGCGGAAGGATGAGGCGATAGCTCAACCACTGTTGTCTCCGCGTGTTCGACCTTAAAAAACTGTAGTATTTAAGTTCAAAGTCAGTTAGGTTCACTTTCTCCCATAGTTCTTCAACACTTTCGTTGATTTCCCAGACACCAAGGGCCGCTTCGGCAAGATTTTTTTTAAGAAAAAAACCCATAATCCGCTGACTAAGATTCAATTCAAAATTATGGCATTGAAAGCTAAATCACCTCTAACTAAGGGTTCTGACACTTTCAGCCAGGAGAACAATTACTGAAAAATCATGTTACAAAACATCCGGTTGATTGCTTTATCTTTGCAATCACAAATCAAAGGTAAAAATTTTAATGGAAAGAATGATTGCTGAACAAGTTTTAAGCTACAAGGTAAAGGATATTAGCCTTGCCGGTTATGGACGCAAAGAAATAGAAATTGCTGAAAAGGAAATGCCTGGCCTGATGGCCATCCGCCAAAAATATTCGAAGGATCAGCCCTTGAAAGGAGCCCGGATTTCAGGCTCATTGCACATGACTATTCAAACTGCTGTTCTAATTGAAACACTGAAGGCTCTTGGTGCTGAGGTTCGTTGGGCGAGTTGCAATATTTTCAGCACCCAGGATCATGCAGCAGCGGCTATTGCTGCCGCTGGCATTCCGGTGTTTGCATGGAAAGGCGAAACCCTTGAGGAATACTGGTGGTGTACCGAACAAGCCCTTACTTTTGAGGGCGGTAAAGGCCCGCATTTGATTGTTGACGATGGAGGCGATGCCACCTTGTTGATTCATAAAGGATTTATGGGCGAAAAGGATTCAGCCATCCTCAATAAAGCAGCCGCTAATCGCGAGGAGGAAATTATCCTCAATTTGC
Source organism: Bacteroidales bacterium (assembly GCA_035477775.1). Lineage (GTDB taxonomy): Bacteria > Bacteroidota > Bacteroidia > Bacteroidales > UBA7960 > UBA7960. Next base: position 36,157 of record DATIKH010000097.1, read on the forward strand.
TCAAAGACATTTTGAGGAGAGACCCCACCAAATGGCACCGCACGGTAGAAGAATTACAGGGTGTATCGGAAGAAACCACAACGGGCGTTCACCGGCTTTACCAAATGCTTGAAGCGGGCGAATTGTTGATTCCTGCCATCAATGTGAATGACTCGGTTACCAAATCGAAGTTCGACAACCTCTACGGCTGTCGCGAATCCCTTGCCGATGGCATAAAGCGTGCTACCGATGTTATGATCGCCGGCAAAGTAGTGGTTGTGTGTGGTTATGGCGATGTGGGTAAAGGCTCGGCCAAAAGTATGCGTGGTTATGGGGCACGGGTAATTGTTACCGAAATTGACCCGATTTGCGCGCTTCAGGCAGCTATGGAAGGATTTGAGGTAACAACGGTTGAGGAAGCCCTTGCAGAAGGTAATGTTTATGTTACTGCTACCGGCAACAAAGATGTCATTACCATCGAACACATGTCGCGAATGAAGGACCAGGCTATTGTTTGCAACATAGGGCATTTCGACAACGAGATTCAGGTTGAGCAATTGGAATCTTATCCCGGAATCAAAAAAGTAACCATCAAACCTCAGGTGGATAAATACATTTTTCCCGACGGCAAGGAAATCTTCATTTTAGCCGAAGGCAGGCTTGTGAATTTGGGTTGCGCTACCGGACACCCGTCGTTTGTTATGAGCAACAGCTTTTCCAACCAGGTTCTGGCGCAATTAGACCTCTGGAAAAACAAGCATCAGGTAGGAGTTTACTGTCTTCCCAAACACCTCGATGAAGAGGTAGCAAGGCTTCATTTAGAAAAAATCGGGGTTAAGTTAACAGAGCTTACAACGGATCAGGCCGAATACATCGGTGTAAAAAAACAGGGCCCTTATAAACCTGAACATTACAGGTATTAACAAGTATAATCAGGCTTTACCCGTTAATCAGGCAGAGCGCATTTCCGAAAGGGGATGCGCTCTGTCAGTTCGAAACTATAAGCCAGGGGTGTTGGAAGGACGTTCGGTACTGTTTTAGCGGGAACCGCGACGGTCCTGAAATTACGGCCCCATCCAACAACAGAAAGGTTGACTCACAACATGGGCATGTCGCCAGGGGCGGATCTACCAGGGTTATTCTGCCGCACTCATCAAAGGGGTGATGCGGACATGCCCGGTCAAATGCCCTGAACTCATCGATAGACCACCGGTAAATGATGATTCCGCGAAAGCCTCCGGTAAGGAAAACCCACCCATGTACATTATTCAACTCAATGTATTGTGTCGATTCTATATTAATCTGAAAATTAAACGGAACCTGTGGCACAGGATGTTCAATCTCCTCACCGCAGGCGGTTACCCCTATTAAGAAAGCTCCCAAAAGGATTCTAAAATTCAACGCCATAAAATTACTTTCAGGCAAAAGTAAATCAATAACTGATTAAAACCATCAATCAAGGTTTCCACCTGTAATTGCATTATTTTGTGTCCTGTTCGAAATATGTCGACAGAATTATCATTAAAAATGGTATTTTTGTTTTGAAATTTGAATTACTAAAAGGCAGAGTACAAACAAGGAGAACCATTATCTATGAGGATCTTGCCGCTAATCCTGATAATGACCCTAGTAGGCTTTACGGGTTGCTTTGTGAGCAACAATGCAACAAAGGCAGAGCGGCGGGCAGAGCGTGTGGAGGCTCAGCAGCAAAGGGAACAGTCAAAGGCGTACAGACAATCCGTTGAAAGACACAGAAAAATGCAATCTTCGGAAGTTCGCAAAAGAATGTCGCAAAACAGGCAGCGAAGTGAGAGATGGATCAGATCAAACAGAAGGCCACCCTTTTTTGTAAGGTGGTTTGAGCGTTTAACTCAAAGGAACTAATACCATGGAACAGTTTACCCCGATAATATTGCTGATTTTATGGCTGATTGTCAGCTTTCTGAATAACCGAAAAAAGCAGGCAGCCCCGCCGGCACGGCCGGTTCCGAGACCTGAGACTACCAGCCGCCCACAAGAAACGGATCTGGAAGAAATGCTGAAAGATATTTTTGGCAAAAAAGAAGAACCCAGCCAGGAAACCAGGCCCGTAGTAGCAGAAAAACCAAAAGCACCAGAGTTTTTCGAACCTGTTGCCGAAATGCAGGAAGATACCCTTCCCCAAAGAACTTACCAGGAGCGCGAACTTACGACCATTGAGCAAGCTTTTGAGGAAGTGGGTCATGATTATCAGTCGTTCGAAACAGCCGAAACCATTTTGCCCGAAGCCACTTTTGAGCAACATGAGGGGTTAGAGACTCTTGAGAACGAATATCAGTTTTTCGCAGATCCAAACAATATGGCCAGCTTAGAGGATGCCCAGGCCATATTGGACAAGGCCCGTGAGTTGCCGGCAGAGGAAATGGAGGTAATGCAAGAAGAATTAGAACAAATTCCTTTCAGGGGGTTTAATGCTCAGGATGCAGTTATTTTTTCCGAAATTTTGAATAGAAAATATTCCTGATTAATTGCCGGATAGTTTTTTATTCCTAAATTTGTCTTGAAAAAAAATCCCGAAAGCTATCGGGAAAAGAAAATTCCGGGAAACAATTAAAAAAATGTTGTCAGTTGCTGAATGGCTGTCAACAATTTTTTTTTAGTTTTTGCTGAGTAAAATTTTATCAATTTGTAAATCGAACCGTGAGTCAATTGAAGGTCATTGGTATGAATGAGGCTTTATCCACTTGCCCCAGCTGCATTTCGGAAGTACTTCCATTTGCTTGCCGAAACTTTCTATGTCTTGACTCCGAAATGGTTAAGCATCTTTTGTTGATTTACTTATTCTCGAAGTTCCCAATCCTGCGAAGGAAAGGTATTTTAGATTAGCCTAAACTTTATCAACTGACTTTCAACATACATTCTAAGAATGTATGTATAAGAAACTTTTAAACATTAACGCTTACCGACATGAATGCAGTTAAGTATTTTACTAAAAATGGATTGCAAAAGCTAAGGGACGAACTGGAACGCATGAAATCGATTGAACGTCCGGCCATTTCGCAATTAATCGCCGAAGCTCGCGAGAAAGGAGATCTTTCGGAAAATGCCGAATACGATGCTGCAAAAAACGAGCAGGCCATGCTCGAACTGAGAATCTCGAAGCTCGAAGATACGTTGAGCAACGCCCGTATAATTGATGAGAGCCAGATCGACGAACATAAAGTATCCATACTTTCACAGGTAAAACTTCGCAATCTTAAGACCAAAGGCGAGGTTACCTACCATTTGGTTCCTGAAAATGAATCGGATATCAAAAGCGGTAAAATATCCGTAAACTCACCTGTTGCCAGGGGACTTCTTGGAAAATCGGTAGGCGATATTGTTGATATTCAGGTTCCTGCGGGTGTCCTGTCCTTTGAAATCATATCCATTTCGAGGTAATTCCCTTTAAAAATTAGAACTCAGACTTTTTAAATTTTATAGAATAGATATCCACGAAACCAACCAGCAGATGGCAACCATTTTTACACGAATTGTAAGCGGTGAAATACCTTGTTACAAAATAGCCGAAGACGACCGTTACCTGGCTTTTCTTGATATCAATCCATTGACAAAAGGGCACACCCTGGTTATTCCCAAAAAGGAGACCGACTACATTTTCGATATGGGCGATGATGAGTATCAGGGACTTTTTCTTTTTGCCAAAAAAGTAGCCAATGCATTAAACCGTGTTATTGCCTGCGAACGTATTGGTATAGCGGTTATTGGTCTTGAAGTAAGGCATGCCCACATACATCTGGTCCCGATCAACACGATCTTCGACATTGATTTTAAGAAGCCTAAGCTGCAATTAAGCCCCGAAGAATTAAAAGGCATTGCCTCACAAATAGCATCGCTTATATAACCGGGAAACTATTTTACGACTCTTTTGGTATTGGCCGACACAAAGGCCTCCCAACCTGAGTAGCTTTGTCTTTTGTTTAAAGGGTCGTTGGGGCTCTGAAAAAAATGGCAAAAAGCTACGGCTACAGCGTCGGTAGTGTCGAAATACTCAGGGGTGTTTTGAACCACTGCCAAATGTTGCAACATGGCGGCAACCTGCTCCTTCGAAGCGCTTCCCCTGCCGGTAATAGCCTGTTTTATTTTGCGTGGTGAGTATTCGAAAACGGGCAAATTCCTGTAAAGGGCGGCGGCCATGGCAACCCCCTGAGCACGACCAAGTTTTAGCATCGATTGTACGTTCTTTCCAAAAAAAGGACTTTCAATGGCAAATTCTTCAGGATGAAACTGGTCGATAACACGAAGCACTGTCTCAAAAATTTTTTTAAGCTTGGCCTGATGGTCAGAAATTTTATCAAGTTTTAATGTGTCCATAACCAGAATCTCAGCTTTCTGGCCTTTAAAACCTATAACCCCGATCCCCATATTGTTGGTACCCGGGTCGATCCCCATGATAATTCGCGAGTATTTCAATGACGTACTTTTTGGGTTGGGTTTAATTGAAAATTTCTTCAAAAAGGTTCAACTATGCCTGAAATTTAAGTTTAAGTTTGCTCTTGATAGGGTTGGTATGGGCTACGTCAATTTACTGGGAAAAGGGAGCAAAATTAAATGCGTTATGGCATGATGTAAACAAAAGTAATGAAACCTTCAGTTTTTTATCAATAAGGCTATCGAAAAACTAGAGAGCAGTTTGTTTATGAGTCCATTTTCTGGAAACTCCTGCTTAAATGACAATTTTATAAACCTCATTTCAAGCCTTCGAAGAAAACCAGAAGTTAAATTCCAATTCCGCAAAATAAAAACAATTCACTGAATAAGGATGATCAAGGTGTTGCTCCAATATGTTTTGCCAGTACTTGCCGTTTTTTATGTGGCACACAAAATATTAGCAATACCATCATCGCAGTTCTCGATATGGATTTCATCCATCACCTGGGATTTTTCCACGAAATTTACTGTGCTCTTTCTTATCGTCATGGCTGGACTAAACTGGCTTTTGGAATCCCTTAAATGGAAAATTCTAGTAAAAAAAATTGAAGAAATTAGTCTGGCAAAGACTTTTGGCGGGGTTTTGTATGGGGTAAGTCTGGGTATGGTAACTTTACGGCAACCGGGAGAGTTTATCGGGAAAGTAGTTGTTCTTAAAACAGCCGATAAGGTACGTGGCCTGGTGCTTAATACTGCTGCAAGTTTTTCGCAATTTTTTGTTACGCTCCTTTTTGGTTCAATAGGTTTGGCTTATACCCTAATATCCAGACCAAAGATTATGACCAACGCCCATGAAGAGTTGATAATTTTTTATGCAGCCTCGGGTCTGGCTATAGCATCATTGTTGGTTTTGAACCTGAGCAAAATCTTAAGGTGGTTGCTTGCAAAACCTTGGTTTCCTCAAAAATTGAGGTTTGTTGAAGCGATATTAAGTATTTCCTCGGCGGAGATGAAACTTTTGCTTTTTCTAAGTTTTCTTCGATATGGAATTTTTGCCCTGCAGTTTTATCTGGTCGCAAATCTTTTCGGTATAGCCCCTAGTTTTTTTGATACCACCGTAGCTCTAAGCATTATTTATTTGATCATGCTCGGACTGCCCGTTTCAGGTTTGGCGGATGCCGGAGTGAAAGGCTCGGTGGCTTTGATGGTGTTCAATCTGTATCTTGTTCATAATGTAAGTGATTTTCCTGCCCTCGATTTGGCTGTGTTTACCACCGCGCTCTCAATGTGGTTTCTTAACCTGGGCCTACCAGGGCTTGCCGGAGCCGTTGTTTCGCTTGGTGGCTGGCTAAAATCACCCCAATCTGCTTCGATATGATTTTTATTGCACTTTTTGTAATTTTCGGAGCTGCCTATGTTATACTAATAGGGCTTCTTACTACCGGTTGGTTGAAGCTGCCTGTGTTCTGGCATGCACACCTGACCGATGTAAAGTTGTCGGTAATTGTAGCCGTCAAAAATGAAGAAAGAAATCTGGCACGACTGATAGACGCATTGAATCTCCAAAAATATCCCAGGGAATGTTTTGAGGTAATAATAGTAAACGATCACAGTACCGACTCGGGCAACTCGGTGGTGCAATCAAAAATAGCAGATGGTGCTTTCCCTAACCTGATACTTATTGATAGTGCGTCGCAGGGTAAGCCTACTGGTAAGAAGCATGCGCTCGAGCTGGGTATCGGCCAGGCAAGGTTTAATTATATTGTAACAACCGATGCCGATTGTATTCTGGGCAGGCACTGGCTGCAGACTATCGGCAGCTTTATCGACCAGGAGGCTCCGGATATGATTATCGGGCCGGTATCGTTGATCCCGGGAAACTCCCTCTTTTCGCAGATGCAGGCGCTGGAATTTATGAGCCTTACAGGCACCACTGTCGGAGCAGCCGCTTTGGGGAAGCCCATCATGTGCAATGGAGCAAACCTTGTTTTTAAAAAAGAAATTTTCTTAAAAGCACAGGGTTATGTCGGCAACCATAAGATTGCTTCTGGGGATGATATGTTTTTGTTGCATAAATTTAAGAAGCTCGAAGGCATAAAAATCAGCACAATGAAAAGCCATGGAGCTATGGTGTTTGCCAAAACCGAGCCGACTCTGGCTGGATTCTTAAAACAACGGGGCCGATGGTCCGGCAAATTTCATGCTTACAACGATGCCTTTACCATCTTATCCGGAGTTTTGGTAGCCGGAGTCAACCTGCTTATTGCGGGAGGATTATTTGCCGGAGTTTTTAGTTTAGAATTTTTTTCGGCCGCTCTCATTTTGTTGATTTTTAAATGCATCATGGATTTTCCGATGATGTGGCTGGTTACTGGCTTCCTTGGCAAACGGCATCTTCTTTGGCTCTATCCTGCTTTATCACTTGCTTATCCATTTTATGTAGTTGCAGCCATAGCAAAAGGACTTTTTTGCAAATCAAATTGGAAATATTGATATCTAAATCTATACATTTTCAACAATTTTTTCGTTATTTAATATAAATAAATGGGTAATTAATCTTTTTGCTTAAGCAGCATCAGGCTATTTTCCAAGCATTGTATGTCTCAAAAGCACATGATGGCATTATTCCGAAGAATTTTTGTGTAACTTAGGCTTGAAAAAATAACAATACATGCGTTTGAGTAAACTCAATGGTACCTGATTTTAGGCCGATTTCTGATGTTTGAACTATGGGTAGAACAATTTTCATCATCCCTTTTACATAAGGTTCTTTAAAAAAGTTAGCAATAAATATCCGATTCTATGAATACAATGATACATCAGGCCAGACGCAAAAGATCAGACAGTGAGGATTTCGGAGTCTGGGTTTTGGACGACGATTTTATGACCCTAAAAAGTATTGAGAAGAAGCTTCAACTTGGGGGAATAAAGGTGCGTGGATTCTTAAATCCTGATGATTTTTTGGCCACTTTTTTTTCTGATTTTAAGAAAGGAATATTGTTGCTTGTTGATTATCAATTGGGCACAACAACAGGTTTGAATGTGATTCTGACCCTGCAGTCGAAGGGCTACAGGCCCGACTTTATGGCGATGACAGGTTATGGCGATGAAAAAATTGCAGTTTCGCTTATGAAAGCCGGTGCTTTGGATTACATAATTAAAGAACAAGGGTATTTGGAATACATACCGCTTGCCGTTGAGGCGGCATTCGGCCATATTATTTTAAAACAGAAGCTCGATAAAGCAACAGCCTCACTTGAGAGAAGCTTGAAAAAGCAAAAAAGGCTCAATGAGGTGATTCATGTTAAGAACGAGCAACTTGTAGTTGAAAAATCGAAGGTCGAGAAGTTGTTGCATAATATCCTACCGCGCAAAATTGCCAGGGAACTGCTGAAAGATGGTTTCGCAAAAGCCAGGTACTTTCCTTGCGCAACGGTAATGTTTGCCGATGTGGTGAATTTTTCTGAAAAGGCTGCTCTTTTTTCACCTATTGAGTTGGTCGAAAAATTGGATGAATATTTCACCCTGTTTGAGAAAGTAACAACCGGATTAGGCCTTGAAAAAATTAAAACAATCGGCGATTGCTACATGTGTGCCGGTGGCATTCCTGAGGCAGATACCCGAAGCCCTGCCAGGGTGGTACTTGCAGGATTGCAAATGCAAGAGGCAGCAAGAATTAACAACGAAATTGCCTTGGCCGCGGGCAGGGAAGTGTTTACCTGGCGTATTGGTATCCACACAGGCGAAGTAGTTGCCGGAGTTATCGGAAAGGAAAAATTTTCGTACGACATTTGGGGCGATGCTGCCAACATGGCCTATTGGGTTGAGCAAGTCAGCGAGGAGAATATGGTAAATATTTCTTTAGATTGCTATGAATATGTGTCGAAATTTTTTGATTGTACCTCCAGAGGGGAGCAAAATGTAACCGACCAGAAGACTGAAGAAATGTTCTTTGCCTATAGACTTAAGCCTATGTACTCTTCCGATGCGGAAGGCCTGGTTCCCAACCAGCTGTTTTGCGATGCAGTGGGGATCGAAAGACAAGATAATTAAGCGGAATAAAGATTGTTTTATAAAATTGCTCTGTGATTATTATTTAATATCTTAGAGGGCTAATTCCTTTTGCTTATACCCACTTTTTTTTCTGCAAATGGTTTCGTCCGAAAACAAAAATGGAGCAAACCAGGTCATCATCACAGTTATTGAAGATGACCTTGGGCTGAATCAGGTGATTCAAAAAACTCTTGCCAAAGAAGGCTACCTATGCCAGGGTTTTGTTACCGCCAAAAACGCCCTCGATTGGTTGGTCAATAATCCGGACATGTATTCGCTGTTGCTTATAGATTACTTTTTGGAAGACACCAATGGCAGAGAATTCATCCAGAAAGCAAGAAGTCTGGGAGTTGAAGCACCTTTTATAATCATCACCGGCCACGGCGACGAAAGGGTGGCTGTTGAAATGATGAAAATGGGCGCCATCGATTATCTGATCAAAGATCAGAACTTCCTCAACCTGATTGGAGCTGTCATTCAACAGGCAATAAACCAGCTAAGCACCCAGAAGCAGCTTAAAGAGTCGCAACAAGCCCTGCGTATCAGCGAAAATAAATACCGGAGCATTTTCGAAAACATTCAGGATGTATATTTCGAAATTAACACCAAAGGAATCGCCATTGAAATTTCGCCATCAATACTGAGTGTATTTCAATTTAAAAGGGAAGAGTTAATCGGCAAGGAACTTTTCAAAGATCCAGAAAATCTAACGGCCATTCTTGATTTGCTGAGCGAGAATGATGAAGTAGCCGATTTTGAAGTTTTGCTTACGCGCAAGGACACTTCACGGGTGCATTGCTCCATTTCATGCAAATTTATGCCAATCCACGATGAGTCCTCATCGAATATAGTTGGTATCATTCGCGACATAAACCAGCGCAAGCTTGCTGAGGAGAATTTACGCAAGGAACAGGAGAATTTTCAAATTATAGCTGAGAGCACCAGCCTGATGGTTGCCAGGATAAATTGGAGTGGCACCTACCTCTATGTTTCAAAGGCATGCACTAAGTTGTTGGGTTACCAGCCCAAGGAACTAATCGGAAAAGCTTACAACCTTTTTGTGCACGAAGAGGATCTGGAACAGGTAAACTCGAATCACGTTGAACTGCTCGAAAACAGTAGCGAAAGTCTGGCCGAAAGCTACCGGGTTCGTAGAAAAGATGGCTCTTCAATCTGGCTTGAGACTTACTACCACGTGCTTCCCAACCCTAAGACTCATTTGGTGGAGGAAATAGTATGTGTTAGCAGGGATATTACCCAGGAGAAAGAAGAAGAGGATCTCCGTAAAGCCAAAGAAGTTGCCGAGCAGGCCAGTAAGGCCAAATCTGAATTCCTGGCCAATATGAGCCATGAAATCAGAAACCCGCTGAATGCAATCATCGGAATGACCAAAACCCTGGAAAAAACTAAGCTTAACACCACCCAGAATAATTTCCTGCGTTCCATTATGGTTTCCTCCGAGCACCTGTTGAGGCTCCTCAACGACCTGCTCGACTTTTCTCAAATAGAATCAAGCACCATTGAACTCACGCTCAACAACTTCAATCTAAGGAACACCATTGAAGAATTACTGTTTTCTTTCAAGCCTCAGGCCCAGTTGAAAGGCATTGAAGTGTCCTTTGAATTTGATCAGAATATTCCGGATTTACTGTGTGGAGATGAAAAGAAAATTGTCCAGATTCTACACAACCTGCTCAACAATGCCCTGAAATTTACCAATAACGGAGCCATTGATATAACTGCAAAGCTCCTGTCGGGTAGTGATGAAAGCATCAGGGTTGAGATTGGGGTGCAGGACACAGGTATAGGTGTAGCGGAAAAAGACATTCCAGTGATATTCGAAGCTTTCAGACAACTTGATTTATCTTCAAAAAAGGAATTTCCGGGCAGCGGTCTGGGCCTGAATATTGTAAAAAGATTAACCGAGCTTATGAATGGTCAGGTTTCTTTTACAAGTAAACCCGGAGTTGGAAGCAGGGTGGTTGTCGAAATCCCCATGACCGTTGCACGTGATAATGTTCAAACGCCAATGTTTTTCATAAACGAACAGGCTGACCGGGAGGGTAGCGGGCCAACAAAAACATTAAGGATTTTGGTTGCCGAAGACGATGCCATAAACCAGATTTACCTTGCAGGGTTTTTGAAGTCGCAAGGCTGGCAGGTGGATGTGGCAAATAATGGCCTCATTGCCCTCGAAAAATATGAATCGGGAACCTATGATTTGATTCTGCTCGACGGGCAGATGCCTAAAATGGATGGCTTCGACGTTACCCGTAAAATTCGTGAAATGGAAAACGCCTCAGGTACCCGCATACCTATTGTTGCCATAACGGGATACGCCATACCAGGCGACAAGGACCGTTTTCTGGAGGCGGGCATGGACGACTACATTACCAAGCCTGTAGATGAATCCCGACTATTGGAAGTCATTAGCCGGGTGGTGTCATAAAAAAAACCGGAAGTAATTCCGGTTTTTTTATTGTTTGCTTATCAGTTTATTCGCTTATTGCCTGAACTCCGGGAAGTATTTTGCCTTCCATATATTCGAGCAGGGCGCCTCCCCCGGTACTTACATAACTCACTTTTTCGGCCAGCCCAAACTGATTGATGGCTGCCACAGAGTCGCCTCCGCCAATAAGCGTAAAGGCACCTTTTTCGGTTGCTTTTACCAAAGCCTCAGCAACCACCTTTGTTCCTTTAGCGAAATGCTCCATTTCGAAAACGCCCATAGGGCCGTTCCAAAGCAAGGTCTTGGATTTTTCAATGATCTCGCCAAATTTCTTCATGCTTTCGGGGCCGATATCCAATCCAAGCCACCCGTCAGGAATATTGTCTGCTACACAAACCTTATGTTCGGCATCATTCGAAAAGGCGTTTGCAATGATTGCATCGGTGGGAATATAAATGCCTACACCCTTTGCTTTAGCTTTTGCTAATATTTCACGCGCTTTTTCGATAAAATCATCTTCCACCAGGCTGCCGCCTATTTTTCCCCCCTGGGCCTTGATAAACGTAAACATCATTCCACCTCCAACGATTAGACTGTCCACCTTATCCATCAGGTTTTCGAGAATTTCTATTTTGCTGCTTACCTTGGCGCCACCGATTACTGCAGTATAGGGTCGCTGAATGTCTTTCAACACCTTGTTGATGCTACTCAGCTCATTGGCCATGAGATAGCCGAAAGCCGTTGCTTTTCCGAAAAATTGGGCAATGATGGTGGTCGAAGCATGGGCGCGGTGAGCTGTACCAAATGCATCGTTTACGTAAAAATCGGCCAACTTGGCCAACTTTGCTGCAAATTCCTGATCGCCTTTTTCCTCCTGCTTGTAAAACCTTAAGTTCTCGAGCAACAACACTTCGCCTGGTTTTAATCCGGCTGCCAGTTCACGGGCAGAATCCCCAATACAGTCATCGGCAAATTTCACTTTTAAGCCCAATAACCGGCCTAAATGATCTTGTATATGCCTTAGCGAGTATTTATCCTCTGGACCCTCTTTGGGTCTTCCAAGATGCGACATCAGGATAACCGAACCGCCATCGGCAAGGATTTTTTTTACCGTAGGCACAGCAGCCCTCATGCGGGAGTCGTCGGTAATCTTAAACTCCTTGCTCAGGGGTACATTGAAATCAACACGAATAATGGCACGCTTACCTTGAAAATTGAATCCGTCAATTGTCTTCATTATTTATGCTTTTTTGAAGGTTTATAAGGCTATTTAAAAAAAAAGTTTGAACTCATACTGCCCCTGGTTTTATTTCGATTGCTCAAACCCTGACTTTTAACTTTTGGTTCTTTAGGCATTTTCAGGAAGTTTTGCAAACCAGCAGGTTTAGATTAAATTTGCGCTCAGCACGGGATTCGTTGTAAAAGACCATGCAAAATTACGCATTTAAAGAAAGTCAATTATAAAAAATCAAAATCTAAAAATATGTTTCCTTCCGGTTTCAAATCTAAACTTCCGAATACAGGCACGTCAATTTTTGCCGTGATGACCCAATTGGCCCGCGAGCACAATGCCATTAATTTGTCGCAAGGCTTCCCCGATTTTCCGGTTTCAGAAAAACTGGTAGAACTGATCTCAGGGCATATGCGCAAGGGTCATAACCAGTATGCCCCAATGCCAGGATTGCCATTATTGCGACAAAGGATAGCTGAAAAAACTCTGGCTTTGTACGGTGCAGCCTATAACCCCGAAACGGAGATTACGGTAACTGCCGGAGCCACCCAGGCCCTTTTTACGGCCATCAGCGCCTTGATCCACCCGGGCGATGAAGTAATTGTTTTCGAACCGGCTTACGACAGCTATATTCCCGCTGTGAAATTAAACGGGGGTATTCCTGTGGTTTCAAGGCTTAAACTGCCCGACTACCGGATCGATTGGGCAGAAGTAGAAAAACTGATATCGCCTCAAACCAGGATGATCATCCTGAACAGCCCCCACAACCCCAGCGGAAGTGTTCTGGATG
>DATIKH010000098.1:0-19035 GCA_035477775.1 Bacteroidales bacterium
GCAACAATAGCCATCCACAGCATGGCATTGATAGCCCGGAGCAAGGACTTGCTGAACGCCCAGGAAATAGCAAAAGTTACCGGTTTTTCGAAAAACCATATTTCGAAGGTGCTTATGCAATTAGTAAAATACAATTACCTGAGTTCGTATCGTGGGCCCAAAGGTGGATTTATTCTCAACCGGGAGCCTGAAAACATTACCTTATTGGAAATCTACACTATTTTCGATGGAGAAGTATCGGAGGACACGGGTTGCAGAATGCATTGCTCATACTGCCCTTTCAACAGCTGCATTTTTGGAGGCTTGAGCAAGCGCTTCAGCAGCGAGTTTCGCGAATACCTGACAAACAAAAATCTCGCAACGGTATAGTTGCTGAAACATTATAAATCGCAAAGAAATGAAAAGGACTGTAATAAAAATTGACGAAGACCTGTGCAACGGCTGCGGGTTGTGTATTGACGGATGCCATGAAGGAGCCTTGCAATTGGTTGACGGCAAAGCACGGATGATCAGCGACCTGTATTGCGACGGACTTGGCGCATGCATTGGCGAATGCCCGGTGGAAGCGATCACCTTCGAAGAAAGGGAAGCCGAGCCATACGACGAAATAAAAGTAATGGAGCGGATTTCGCCGAAAGGCGAGGCAACGGTTTTGGCCCACCTCAACCACCTGATCGACCACGACCAGGTGGAATATGTACAGCAGGGTATCGCCTATATACGCGAAAACCGGCTCGATATTGATCTTTCGAAACTTAAAAAATCTAAAAAATCAGAAACTATGCTTCATCAAAAACCAACCCATGAACATGGTCACGCAGGAGGTTGCCCCGGTTCGCGTACCATCAGTTTTGATTCGCCAAGCGCTGCCACTGGCGCAGCCGACCTTTCGGAGCAACCCTCGGAGTTGCGCCAATGGCCCGTTCAACTGCACCTGGTAAATCCCCATGCGCCATACTTCCAGAATGCCGACGTGCTTCTCGCCGCCGATTGTGTTCCTTTCAGTATGGCCAATTTTCACGGAAAATTCCTCCGGGGCAAAGGCCTTGCAATTGCTTGTCCGAAACTCGATCATGGCAAAGAAATGTATGTTGAAAAACTTGCCGTAATGATCGATCAGGCCAAGATCAACACACTTACGGTAATGATTATGGAGGTGCCCTGCTGCCACGGGTTACTGCAATTAGCCAAAATGGCTGCCCAAAAAGCCAGCCGCAAAGTACCTGTAAAAGAAATCACTGTAAGTCTGAGAGGCGAAGTGATCAGCGAGGATTGGGCTTAATACGGGTCAAAAAAGCCACAAACCGGGTAACTTTTTAAGAGTTATTCGAGCAGGAAACTTGCTAAATAAAACCTTTACCAAAAAATTAAAAACATGAACCCATTCGCGACCTCTAAAATCCTGAATTTTGCTAACGACGTTGAATATTCCTCTGGCGGGATCGTAAGCAAGCGTGTCTTAGAAAAATCTACCGGCAATGTGAGCCTTTTTGCTTTCGACAAAGGGCAGAAACTGAGCGAGCACAGCGCACCATTCGATGCTCTGGTGCAAGTATTAGAAGGTGATGCCGAGATTATCATCAACAAGGAACCATTCCAACTTCATGCAGGCCAGTCCATCATCATGCCTGCCAATGTGCCACATGCCGTGCATGCTACCGGGCAGTTCAAAATGCTGCTGACGATGATTAAAGGGCAATAGGCACAAGAAACTTCCTGATATTCGGAAGACTTAAACTTTTTAATTTTTGCACCATCTGAAACCCATGTTGGGCGGCATTTCCTATGCCTCCCAGCATGCGCAATTTTATAACAGTATCAGCATCATATTGTAACAGCTAAAAATCCTCAAAATGCCAAATAGTTATCTATGTTCCAAGTGAATATATCCAGACAACATACTCACTAAAAGTGAATTTTATCGAGACTTGCCTGAAAAAAATATTTTGTGAAGGAGTAATTGGATTATTCTTTTCAAAACAAATTGAATAAATAAAAATAAGTTGTTGTTCATATTCTATAAATTATACAATTATTACCACAAGAAAAAGAGGCATTTGCAGTTACTTTTAGTTTGAAACTGCTTAATTTTTTTTCTAAATTTAGACAGTCAAACAACCATATTTTATCATGAAAAAAAAATTAGCCTCCTGCTTCCTGGTTTTGATTTGCCTTTTATTTCCAATTCAGTCGTCCATTGCCCAGCAAACTTCCAATCTGGCCGATATTGAATCGTTTACCGACGGGGTATTTTCCACCCTCCTCAAGGAAAATAACATTGCCGGAGCGACCTTTTCACTTGTCGAGAATGGTCAAGTCAGGTTATTGAAAGGATACGGATATGCCAATGTTGAAGAAGGAATCAAGGTGAATCCCGACTCCACCCTGTTTCGCATAGCATCTATCAGCAAGTTGTTTATCTGGATTGGGGTGATGCAAATGGTTGAGCAAGGCCGGCTTGATTTGGATCGCGACATCAACGAATATCTGGAAGCTTTTGAAATTCCGGCCACTTTCGAACAACCCATTACCCTGCGTGCCCTGATGACCCACACTGCGGGTTTTGAGGATCATATTTACCAGTTGTTTGTGCGGAACATCGAAGAGAAACTCCCATTGGAAGAAGTTCTGAAAACGCAGTTGCCAAAAAGGGTGCGGCCCCCTTTTGTGCTCGCTTCCTATTCGAACCACGGAACCGGCATTGCCCAATATCTGGTTGAACTTGCAAGCGGTATACCCTTTGTTGAGTATGCCCAGAGGTATATTTTTGATCTTTTAGGCATGCACAATACCACATTGCTCCAACCCCTCCCCGATGACCTCATACCGCAGTTGTCGAACGGTTATCTGTTTTCGGGCGGAAGGTTCGTGCCTCAAACTTTAGAGCTGGTACCCCTGCAAAGCTCAGGAGGTGCAAGCACCACCGCCGCCGATATGGCCAGGTTTATGAAAGCCCTTCTGAACAACACCTGCCTCGATGGTAACTGCCTGCTCGATTCTGCAACCTTTGCCCAAATGACGGCCCCCGCCTTCTACCATGCAGATGGTGTAAACCCTGCTCTTTTAGGTTTTATTGACATGAGCTTAAACGGGCATAAAATTTTTGGACATGGTGGCAACACTTTTCTTTTCCATTCTTCGCTTGCCATTATTCCCGAAAAAAACATCGGTGTCTTTTCCTCTTTCAATACAGGAGGAGCAGGAAGGCTTTCGAGGGCGGTATTGCAGTATCTGGCCGATCGCTATTACCCGGACACAAGGCCACTGGCAGAAACCATCGACCTGCCGGCCGAATACCTCGAAAAGTTTAAAGGAACTTACAGGGTAACCCGTTTTTCGCATACCGAGATTTTCAAAATCAACATGCCCGACAATCAGATCACCATTACACCGGTTGATAATCAATTAAAAAAAGTGTTGCTCAATGCAACCACCTACTGGGAACCCATCGACAGCCTCACCTTCAGGAATATGAACAGCAATGAGATTATCGCCTTTTCAAAAAACGAAAATGGAAAGGTTCAAAACCTATTCATAGGAAACAGGCCTATTGTTGCCTATATCAAGAATTATGGCATCTGGAATCTGGAGCTTCACAGGATTCTGGCTGGAACGCTGATTGTAATTTTGTTCTATATTTTGATTGTATGGCCTTGGATGTATTTTGTCCGCAAGAAGTATGTCAGGGCAGACAGGTCACCTATCACCCTGCCATTTTTGAGTAAGCTTTTTGCCTGGCTCACCGCAGCATGCTTCCTCCTGTTTGCAGCACTCATGGCATTGAGCCTTCCGGAGGGCAATGAACTCGTTTTTGGGGTACCGCGTGGAGTTGAAATAGCCTTGTTCTTCCCAATTCTTGCCATCCCATTTACCATTGCCATGATCTGGCGAAGTATTTTGCTTATCGACCATCGAAAGACCAGAATAAGAAGCAGAATGTTTTACTGGATTTCGACGGTAGTATTTATCCTGGTAATTTTTCAGCTCCATTTCTGGAACCTGCTCGGTTGGAATTATTAATTTTATCCTCTGTAAGTAAAGCAGTAAACCAAGTTGAATTCGCCCCTTACCTGTTTGTAGGGGGTGAAACTCAACTTTTTAATCATAACATTTAAGCAACCTATTATGAAATTTAAAGCAGTTTTATTGTCAGGAATATTGCCTTTCCTTTTGTTAGCATCTTGTCAGCAAAAAAAGGCCGACCTGATTATTTACAATGCAAAGATTTACACGGTTGATGAGAATTTTTCAACAGCCCAGAGCATGGCTATCGGTAACGGAAGAATTCTCGCTGTTGGTTCCAACGAGGAAATAAGCAGGAGATACAGGACCGACAACCGAAAAGATTTACAGGGAGCTTATGTTTATCCGGGCCTGATCGATCCACACAGCCATTTTTTGGGTTACGGACGTTTTTTAGAGGCAGCCAATCTGGTTGGAACCACATCGTTTGATGCGATTGTAGAAACCTTGAAGGAACATCACAGGCAATTTCCAGGCGAATGGCTCGTAGGCCGTGGCTGGGATCAGAACCTTTGGCCTGTGCAGGAATTTCCGCACCGCAGCCAGTTGGACGTTGCCTTTCCAGACACCCCTGTTTTGCTTATACGAATCGACGGGCATGCCGCTATTGCCAATACCGAAGCCTTGCGCAGAGCCGGCGTAACCTCTCAAACAATAGCTCCTGGAGGCAAAGTATTGCTGCGCAACGGGGAACCTACAGGCATGCTCATCGATAAGGCCATAGATCTGGTTCGGGAAAAAATACCTCCACGAACGGTGGCCGACGATATCAATGCCCTTATGCTTGCCCAGACAAATGCTTTTGCTGTTGGCCTTACAAGCGTAAGCGAGGCAGGCATCGACAAAAAGTACATTCGCCTGATCGATTCATTGCAGCAGGCTGGTCAGTTGCTTATCCGGATGTATGCCATGCTCAATCCCAATGACGATAATTTTCTGGCATATCTGGCTGATGGCCCATATAAGACAGACCGCCTGAATGTTCGTTCGGTAAAGCTGTTTACCGACGGTGCTCTGGGCTCAAGGGGTGCAAAACTTATCGAACCTTATTCCGACGACCCGGGAAACAGCGGGTTGCTGCTCAACACCCCCGAATTCCTGAATGAAATCTCCCGTGCGGCTTACGATGCCGGATTCCAGGTAAACACCCACTCCATTGGAGATTCGGCAGTGAGGTTAATGCTCAATATATATGCTGACATTCTGGGAGGAAGGAACGACCTGCGGTGGCGCATAGAGCATGCCCAGGTGGTGCACCCCGATGATTTTGATTTTTTTGGAAAGTATAGCATTATTCCATCCATACAGACCTCTCATGCTACTTCCGATATGTTGTGGGCAATCGATAGGCTCGGACCCGAAAGGTTAAAAACAGCCTATGCATACAGTCAATTGCTTCAACAAAATGGCTGGCTCCCCAACGGAAGCGACTTCCCTGTGGAACATATCAATCCATTGTATGGCTTCTATGCGGCTTTCGCCAGAAAAAACCACCTGGGTCTGCCATCTGAAGGGTTTCAAATGGAAAATGCACTTACCCGCGAGCAGGCCCTCAAAGGAATGACTATTTGGGCAGCAAAGGCCCAATTCGAAGAACACGAAAAAGGCAGCCTCGAGCCGGGCAAATTAGCCGATTTCATTGTTTTGGGCGAAGATCTGATGACCATTCAGGCAGAAGAAATTTTAACTTTACCCATTTTATTCACATATGTGGGTGGAGTTTTGGTTTTCGAAAAACCTTGATGAAAGCTAATAAATTCTACCCTGAAATCCACTTTTTGCAAGCCAGATTGATTAGAAGTGTTGAAAAATAATTTCGAACTTCCGGATTCTGATTGGTTAGAAATAATAAATTTGCGCTGATATATAAATTTTATGGTGCAGGACGCTTTTATAGGCCAATTAATCCTCGAAATAATATATAAATGTGTTCGTAATTGGTATTTCTTGATCTCACTGTATCAGCGAGTCGGGATAGATTACCCTAAATTGCCTTGTTTTTTTTAACACAGTATTGGTTTTTATGAAACCAGGCAATCGTTTCAGGCTGTTTTTCTTTGAACATGGGTGTTTTCTGATTGTTTTAATTTGCAACAATTACCTACCAATAGAGCATTCTCTTTATGCAAGCCGAATTAAAAAAGTTTTTTGAGTACCAGTGGGAACTAACCATGATTGGCGCCCAACTTGATGAGAAAATTTTGAGGGGAAATTTCAATATTACCGTGGAAGGAAACCTCAAAGGCCTCAGCAGAAGCATCATTTTGACAGCCGCCAACATAAAATACGAATTAACCGACCTGGAGAACAAATGCAGGGCTGCAGAAAGCAAGCCTTATTCGGGAGAGGAAGTGAACCAGCTTGTTTTGGAAAAGTTACGAACAATAGAAATCATGTTGTTTCAGAGTTTTAAAGGGTTCATTCAATTACTTGCCAGCATGGAAAAAGAACAGGGCCTGGAAGCACCATCTGCCATGCTGAAAGAATTCTGGCCAAAGCTTGCCGAGATATACCAGTTTTTCAGAAATTATCATTCTGAACTTAAGGGAATTGAATAAATCACATCAAAATCGCATTGTTTTTCAAAAAACATCAAAAAAAGTTTTAACAATCTAAAAATATCTTATCTTTGCAGGCCTGAAAAAGGTAATATTTTTAAAAAACAGGAAACACTTTTTGCAGTATGTATTTAACCGCTGAAATTAAGAAAGACATATTCAAGCAGTATGGTGGTGATGAAACCAATACTGGAAAAACTGAAAGCCAGGTTGCTCTGTTTACATTCAGAATCAACCACCTTACCGGCCATTTGAAGCTGAAGAAAAAAGACAAAGGAACCCAGCGTTCCCTGATTCTGCTTGTTGGTAAAAGGCGAAAATTACTTGATTATCTGAAAAGAACCGATATAACCAGGTACCGTGAGCTGATTAAAAGCCTTAATTTGCGTAAATAAGGTTAACCTGAAGAAAAAAGGGCAGGCAATTAAGAAAATTAATTGCCTGTTTTTTTTAGAAAGCTTCCCCAATTTTGATCCTTTTTTGTAGCAATAACCGGCTGGAAATATATTTTTGTTTTGCCGAGTTATTGTATTAATTTTAACCCTTTTGAAAAAAGCTGACAGAATTGGAATAAAGAGAAAAATCGAAATCATTGAAATTAGTTAAGATGTTGGAAAAAAAAGTTGGAATTCGTAAAGAGTTTGATTTGGGAGATGGAAGGACCATTTCCATAGAAACTGGAAAATTGGCCAAGCAGGCCGATGGGTCTGTAGTTGTAAAGATGGGCGACACCATGATTTTGGCTACGGTCGTTGCAAAAAAAGAGTTGGTTGAAGGTCAGGACTTTCTACCATTAACTGTAGAATATCAGGAGAAATACGCCGCTGCTGGACGCTTTCCGGGAGGATTTTTTAAGCGCGAGGCACGCCCTTCTGAATACGAAATTTTGGTATCACGGTTGGTTGACCGAGCTTTGCGCCCCATGTTTCCGGATGGATACAGGGCCGATACGCAGGTTCTGCTGTCGCTCATTTCGGCTGAAAAAAACAATGCACCCGATGCACTGGCCGGCCTGGCTGCCTCAGCCGCATTAGCTGTATCAGATATTCCTTTCAACGGGCCAATATCGGAGGTCAGAGTGGTTCGTACCGAAGGGCAATTTATTGTAAACCCTACCATTTCGCAAATTGCTGCCGCCGATATTGAAATAATGGTTGCTGGCAGCATGGACAATATTGTAATGGTTGAGGGTGAAATGAAAGAGGTTTCAGAAAAAGAAATGCTCGAAGCCATCAGAGTGGCTCATCAGGCCATCAAGGTTCAGTGTCAGGCTCAGCTTGAGCTTGCAGCTATGGTAGATAAGGCTAAGGTAAAGCGTGAGTATCCGGTAGAGGCTGAAGATTTGGACCTGTACCAGGAGATGAAAAAAGAACTTTACCAAAAGATTTATGAACAGGCTAAAAACCCTGAGGGCAAGGCCGACCGTAAAACTGCTTTGGAGGTTTTAAAAAATGAATATCAGGCAAAATTTTCGGTAGAAGAGCTTGCCACCAAAGGTCAATTTTTGAGCAAATACTTCGGTAAGATTCACAAAGAAGCCGTAAGGAACATGGTGCTCGACGAAAAGAAAAGGCTCGATGGCCGCAAACCAGATGATATCAGGCCCATTTGGTCGGAAGTGGATTATTTGCCCTCTGCCCACGGGTCGTCAATTTTTACCAGGGGCGAAACCCAGTCGCTGACCACAGTGACTTTAGGCACCAAACTCGACGAGCAAACCATTGACGGCGCTGTATTCGAAGGAAAAAATAAGTTCTTGCTGCATTACAACTTTCCACCGTTCAGCACGGGTGAGGTTAAAATGCTCAGGGGTACCAGCAGAAGGGAAATTGGGCACGGAAACCTGGCCATGAGGGCATTAAAACCGGTAATACCCGATTCAAACGAAAACCCATACACCGTGCGCGTGGTGAGCGACATTCTGGAGTCGAATGGCTCTTCTTCAATGGCTACCGTTTGTGCCGGAACTCTTGCCCTGCTCGATGCGGGCGTTAAAATTACCAGTCCGGTTTCGGGAATAGCCATGGGGCTGATTGCCGACCCCGAAACAAAGCGTTATACGGTACTTTCCGATATTCTTGGAGATGAAGACCATCTGGGAGATATGGATTTCAAGGTAACCGGAACGCGCCATGGCATTACGGCCTGCCAGATGGATATAAAAATCGACGGGCTCAGCTACGAATTGCTTGAAGAAGCCCTGGAACAAGCCAAAAAAGGCCGCCTGCATATACTCGGCGAAATGGCCAAAACCATTTCGGAGCCACGGGCAGATTACAAGCCGCATGTGCCCCGTATCGTCAAAATGACCATTCCGAAAGAGTTTATTGGAGCAATTATAGGTCCTGGAGGAAAAGTGATCCAGGAAATGCAACGCGAAACCGGTTCTACCATCATTATAGAAGAAGTTGGGGAGTATGGTGTAATAGACATCTTCTCAGAGAACAAAGAATCTATAGATGCCGTAATAAACCGGATCAAAGGAATCATTGCGGTTCCCGAAATCGGTGAAGTTTATACGGGTACCATTAAGAGCTGTCTGCCATTCGGCCTGTTTGTGGAAATTATTCCAGGCAAAGAGGGACTTTTGCATATCAGTGAGATTGACTGGAAACGGCTCGAAAAAATTGAAGATTGCGGATTGAAAGTTGGCGAGAAAATTCAGGTAAAACTGATCGATCTCGATAAAAAGACCGGAAAATTGAAACTTTCGAGAAAGGTTCTGATACCACGGGAAAATCAGGAAAAAAAGTAACCAACAATTCTATCTTTGGCGGCTTTGATCCTTATGATGGCATTCGGGTATTGGTGTAAAATGTATCCATCCCATGAGGCAGTTAAAAATAGCCAAACAAATCACGAACAGGGACTCTGCTTCGCTTGATAAGTATTTGCAGGAAATTGCCAAAGTAGGATTGATATCGGCCGAAGAAGAAGTACAGTTGGCACAACGCATAAAACAGGGCGACAGGATGGCCTTGGAAAAACTCACCAAGGCCAACTTGCGTTTTGTTATTTCGGTTTCGAAGCAGTATCAGAATCAGGGTCTCAGCCTGCAGGACCTGATCAACGAGGGAAATGTCGGACTCATAAAAGCTGCAAAGCGCTTTGACGAAACAAGGGGATTCAAATTCATCTCCTATGCCGTTTGGTGGATCAGGCAATCCATTTTACAGGCCTTGGCGGAGCAGGCAAGGATTGTAAGGCTTCCGCTGAATAAAATCGGAACCATCAATAAAATTAGCAAGGCCAGCTCCATGCTCGAACAAAAACTGGAAAGAGAACCCTATCCCCATGAAATAGCCGAGTTGCTCAACCTGAGCGAATCTGAAGTCAAGGAGTCGTTTTTGCATTCGGGCCGGCATATAAGTATGGACGCGCCGCTGGTGCAGGGCGAAGAAACCGACCTGTACCAGATACTATCCAACGAGGACGCCGATATGCCGGAAAAAAAGCTGCTCGACGACTCCCTGAAAAGTGAGATAGAGCGTACCGTTTCAACACTTTCGGCCCGGGAAGCAGAGGTAATCCGATATTACTTTGGACTTGGAGATTTGCAACCCCATACCCTCGAAGAAATTGGCGAGAAGCTGAATCTTACGAGGGAGAGAACAAGGCAAATAAAGGAAAAGGCCCTTAGGCGGCTCAAGCATTTTTCGAGATGCAAAAACCTGATATCATACCTTGGCTGAACCGTGACGTTGAATTTCAATAGAAAATAATTTATGTCAGTTTTGATTGCTCCTTCCATCCTTGCTGCCAATTTTCTGAATCTGGCAAAAGACATCGAAATGATTAATGAAAGCCAGGCAGACTACATTCATGTGGATGTTATGGATGGGCATTTTGTTCCAAACATTACCTTTGGTTTTTCTATCATCAGGCAAATAAAATCCATTGCAAAAAAACCGCTCGATGTGCATCTGATGATAAACCAGCCGGAGAGGTATTTAGAATCCTTTAAGGATGCCGGCGCCGACTTATTGAGTGTTCATCTGGAAACCTGTCCCCATTTGCATAACACCATTGAAAGGATAAAAAAACTCGGTTTAGGTGCCGGTGTGGTAATTAATCCCCATACTCCGGTTGCCCACCTCCACGATATTTTGCCTTTTGCCGACTTTGTATTGCTCATGTCGGTTAATCCAGGTTTTGGGGGCCAGCAATTTATAACCCAAACCTTCGACCGGCTTCGCGAACTCCGCAAATTGAGTGAAGTCAGGAACCCCGGATTGCTCATTGAGGTTGACGGCGGCGTATCTATTGAAAACGTCCAACAGTTGTTTGAAGCAGGAGCCAACATCCTTGTTGCCGGCAGTGCAATTTTCGGTGCCACCGACCCAGTTTCGTATATCAAAAAAATGAAGGAATATTGCTAAATAGCGAATAATTTAGGTTTGGGTAAACACGGGTTCCTTCAAGACGAAGCGAAAACAAAACCAAACACATAAATGCTGATAGTCATTTATTTTACTATTTTCGCAACTTCAAAAATTTCGGGCGTCTATCAATTCATGTAAAGAAATAAATCAATGCCAAGCCGAAAGGATCAGACTAAGTATGTATTTGTTACAGGAGGGGTTACATCATCGCTGGGCAAAGGGATTATATCTGCGTCCTTGGCCAAATTGCTGCAGGCAAGAAATTACTCTGTAACCATTCAGAAATTAGACCCGTACATCAATATTGACCCGGGCACACTGAATCCCTATGAGCATGGAGAATGTTTCGTAACAGAAGATGGAGCCGAAACGGACCTCGACCTTGGGCATTACGAAAGGTTTTTGAATGTTTACACTTCGAAGGCCAACAATGTCACTACAGGGCGCATTTACCAGAGCGTTATTGAAAAAGAAAGGCGGGGTGACTACCTGGGAGAGACCGTTCAGGTAATTCCCCATATTACTGATGAAATCAAGCATTGCATTAAGCTGCTTGGCGAAAGTGGCAAGTTCGATTTTGTAATTACCGAAATTGGCGGAACCGTTGGCGACATCGAATCATTGCCCTATATCGAGGCAATAAGGCAATTAAAATGGGAAATGGGAAGCAGGGCAATCGTAATACACCTTACTTTAATCCCCTATTTGTCGGCAGCTAAAGAATTGAAGACGAAGCCAACCCAACATTCGGTTAAAACAATGCTCGAATATGGCGTTCAGCCTGATGTACTGGTATGCCGTACAGAAAGGCCACTCAACGAGGTAATTAAAAACAAAATAGCGCTCTTTTGCAATGTAAAACCAACATCGGTTATAGAATCGATCGATACTAATTCGATTTATAAGGTTCCCATTCTGATGAGGGAAGAAAAACTTGATCAGGTGGTGCTTATGAAAACAGGGATGAAAGCTTCCATAGAACCGAATTTAGAAAACTGGGAACGGTTTGTCAGACGGCTCGAGAATCCTTCAAAAAGTATTGATGTTGGATTGATTGGTAAGTATATCGAATTGGTCGATTCTTATAAATCTATTATTGAATCACTGATTCAGGCTGGCGTTGAAAACAACTGCAAGGTAAACCTGAAACTCATCCATTCCGAGCAAATTGACAAAAACAACGTACAGGAGAAGTTGAAAGGCTTGTCGGCCATTTTGGTAGCACCAGGTTTTGGCGACAGAGGCGTGGAAGGTAAAATTGCAGCCATTACTTTCGCCCGCAAAAACCAGGTTCCATTTTTTGGAATTTGCCTTGGAATGCAATGTGCGGTGGTGGAATTTGCCCGCAATGTACTCCATCTGTCCGATGCCCATTCTACCGAAATGAATGATACAACGCCTCATCCGGTAATTGACCTGATGAGCCAACAAAAGAAAATCTCCACCAAAGGCGGAACCATGCGCCTGGGAGCATATTCATGCGATTTAATGCCCGACACCCTTGCAAGGAAAATTTACGGATCCGAAAACATCAATGAGAGGCACCGGCATAGGTATGAGTTTAATAATCAATATTTGCAACAATTTGAAAATGCCGGTATGATAGCCAGCGGAATCAATCCTCAAACAGGACTCGTAGAAATCGTGGAGTTGAAAAGTCATGATTTTTTCATAGGAGTACAATTCCATCCCGAATATAAAAGTACGGTTGAAAGCCCCCATCCGCTTTTTGTAAAGTTTGTTGATGCGGCCATAAGGTACCACAACCGTTAAAACCAGACATCCATTCCCTTTAAAATTTAACTGTTTTTTTTGAATCCCCTTTCAGAACTGTCAAAGCCTTTTAGGTTATCTTTGCAGACTGTGAAAACCGTTTATATACAATAATCAATGAGTAGAGACAACATTATTGGTCTGGTAATTATCGCGGTCATCATGATCGGTTATAGCATCTGGATGGCTCCCAGCGAACAGGAGCAAATGGAAGCCAGGCGCATTCAGGACAGCATCAATGTAGCCAGACAACAACAAATCGAGGAAGCCGAAGCTGCCAGGATTATTCAGGAACAACAGCAGGCCGAAGAAGCCCCCGTTCCCGAATTACAGGTTGCCGATATCAATGAACTTGATGCCGACCAGATAGCCGAAATTCAAGATCAACTCGGTGGTTTTGCAGGAGCTGCCTTTGGAACCGAGGAGTTTATTACGCTTGAAAATGAGCATATAAGACTTAAGATTAGTACTCAAGGTGGGCATATTTACTCCGCTGAGCTCAAAAATTACAGGACATGGGACCAAAAGCCCTTGCACCTCTTTTTTGGCGATAACAATGAGTTCGATATCCAGTTTTTTTCCGGAACCCGTCTTATCTCCACTTCATCACTATTTTTCGAACCATTTTTTATAGATCAGCGCTTCGAGGGCCAGCCCGAAATTTCCATTACAGGGGAAGATTCAACGGCGTTTTCCATGAGGCTTTTCACTGATAACCATACTCCCGAATCGCCAAGCTACATTGAGTTCTTCTACGGCTTGAGAGGAAATGATTATATGATCGATTTCCACATCAATTTTGTTGGCACAGCGCAGGCTATCGAAGGTGGTGCAAACATGTTGAACCTTAACTGGAATTTAAGATTACCACGGCAGGAGAAAAGTCTGGTAAATGAGCGAAACAACACCACAGTTTTCTACAAATATATTGATAATGAGGTTTCAAGACTCAGAGAAACCCGTGATGGAGAGGAGCGCCTGCCCACCCCCATTCGCTGGGTAGCCTTCAAGCAACAATTTTTTACGACAACTCTTATCGCAGCCAACGGTTTCGATAATGGCGTATTATCCAAGACCACCGAAGCGGAAACGGAAGAAAATTTTACCAAAAACGCTGCCATATCAATGAATATGGCCTTTAATCCCAGAACGGACAACCTCTTCCCGATGAAATTGTATATGGGCCCCAACCGCTTCAATACCCTAAGGGCTTACGATCTTCACCTCGAAAGGCAAATCCCGCTTGGATGGGGCTTTTTCCTTACCGCCTGGATAAACCGTTTTGTCATTATTCCGGTATTTAATTTTCTCGATGGGTTTAATATCAACTACGGAATCATCATCCTGATCCTTACCGTTTTGATTAAAATAGTAACCTTACCATTCTCCTATAAAACCCACTTCAGCCAGGCTAAGATGAAGCTGCTCAAGCCTGAGATTGATGAAATCGGAAAAAAGTATCCCAAGCAGGAAGATGCCATGAAAAAGCAGCAGGCTACTATGGCATTGTATAAGAAAGCCGGGGTAAGTCCGATGGCAGGATGCATCCCCATGTTGCTTCAGTTGCCCATTCTTCTGGCTATGTTCAGATTTTTTCCGGCGTCGATTGAACTACGGCAACAGGCTTTTCTATGGGCCGACGACCTATCTTCATACGACTCCATTCTGAGTCTGCCTTTCACCATACCTTTCTATGGCGACCATGTGAGCTTGTTCACATTATTAATGACTGCCTCGACCATTCTTTATACCCATTTCAATACCCAAATGATGAGCACCGGTGCTCAAATGCCGGGAATGAAAGCCATGCTCTACATCATGCCCATCATGCTTCTGGGGGTTTTCAACAACTTTGCTTCAGGCTTGAGCTACTACTATTTTCTGACAAACGTTTTCACCATTGGCCAAACCTATATTTTCAAACTGTTTGTTGATGAGGATAAACTCCACCAGCAAATCGAAGAAAACAAAAAGAAGCCAGTTAAAAAGTCGAAATGGGTTGAACGTCTTGAACAAATCCAGAAACAGCAGGAGGCTCAAAGACGCAAAAAGTAACACCAATTTTGGGCAGTTTTCTGGAAGTCGTGAAAGAGGGTTTGCTGCCGGATAGGGCAACAAGCAAATGACTGCATTCAAGTTACTTATCAGAATGGACCAAATAGTTTTATTACCTTTGTAAAAAAAACATGGATAAGAATTGCCTTTACAGCATTTCGCCCATCGACGGAAGATATCAGGCAATTACTTTACCCCTGCAGGCCTTTTTCTCTGAATTTGCCCTGAACAAATACCGGCTCCAGGTTGAAATAGCGTATTTCGATGCACTATGCCATGCCGGTTTGCCTGAACTCCAAAAGGTTCGTAAGGATTTGCTGAACAACCTGAAATCCATTGGCGATAACTTTTCAGACACCGATGCAGGGAGGATTAAGGAGTTTGAACGCATCACCAACCACGATATTAAAGCGTTGGAGTATTTTCTGCGGGAAGAATTTTCCAGGCTGGGAATGGCTGATTTCAAAGAGTTTGTACACTTCGGGCTGACCTCGCAGGACATCAACAATACCGCTATTCCTCTCATGCTCAAACAGGCCTTGGAGCAAGTATTGTATCCAGCCATCGAATCGTTGTTGGTAAAGTTGCACACCATGGCCAGGGATTGGAAGAATATCCCCATGCTTGCGCGCACCCATGGCCAGCCGGCCTCCCCCACCACCTTAGGCAAAGAGCTCCTGGTGTTTCACCAACGCCTGATTGTTCAATTCGAACATTTGAAAAATATACCCATTCCCGCCAAGTTTGGAGGAGCAACCGGGAATTTCAACGCCCACCATGTTGCCTACCCTGAAATCGACTGGAATGCTTTTGCCGACCGTTTTGTTGAGGGTTTCGGGCTCCAGCGCTCCTGCCCCACTACCCAGATTGAACATTACGACAACCTGGCCGCTGTTTTCGACAACCTCAAACGCCTGTGTACCATCCTGATTGACCTTGACCGCGATTTCTGGAGTTACATTTCAATGGATTATTTTCGCCTGAAAGTTAAACAGAATGAAGTGGGTTCCTCAGCCATGCCACATAAAGTGAACCCCATTGATTTTGAAAACGCCGAAGGAAATGCCGGAATTGCTATTGCCCTGTTTGAGCACTTCTCGGCCAAACTGCCCGTATCGCGGTTGCAACGCGACCTGACCGACTCAACCGTGCTTCGCAACATTGGAGTTCCTTTGGGTCACATGCTCATTGCCGT
The DNA here is from genome assembly GCA_035477775.1 of Bacteroidales bacterium. Taxonomy (GTDB): domain Bacteria; phylum Bacteroidota; class Bacteroidia; order Bacteroidales; family UBA7960; genus UBA7960. Next base: position 15,987 of record DATIKH010000098.1, read on the forward strand.
TACAAAAACCATTCATGGACTGAACAAAGTATTGCCAAATCAGGATGCCATTGAAAGCGACCTGAAAAAAAATTATGCTGTGGTAGCAGAGGCCATTCAAACCATTCTCCGCAAGATTAGTTACCCCGACCCATACGAAAAGCTCAAAGACCTTACCCGGTCCCAAAATACCATTACCAAGGAGACTATCGACCATTTTATCGATACCCTGAATGTTTCGGAGGAAATGAAGCGGTCTTTAAAGGCGATTTCGCCCGAAAATTATACCGGAATACCACCCGATTACCATTAATTCATTTGTTGCCAAATTATGTTGAAGTTCTTCAAGATCATCCGATATGTAATTCCTTACAAAAAGCGGGTTGCTTTAAATGTAGGATTTAACTTGCTGTCGGTAATTTTTTCGCTCTTTTCGCTTACCATGGCCATCCCGTTTCTTGGCATTTTGTTCGAAATGCAACCCTTGGTACAGGAAAAAGTCCCATTCTCGCTCTCGGTATCGGCTATAACCAATAATTTCAATTACTTCGTAAGCCAGATCATTGTTCAGCATGGAACGTTGTTTGCCTTAGGTCTTATCGGAATTGTAGTGGTAGTTTCGAGCCTGTTTAAAAACGGGTTTAAATACCTGGCCATGTACCACCTCACTCCCATTCGCAACGGTGTCGTGAAGGATGTCAGAAATGCCCTATACCGGAAATCCGTTGACCTGCCCCTATCGTATTATACGCGTGAACGAAAAGGCGACATCATTTCTCGTATGACCAATGATGTTGGGCAAATTGAAATGAGTGTGATCAGTTCGCTCGAGATGGTGTTTCGCGAACCCGTTACCATAGTGGTATATCTTTCGAGTCTGGTGGTTATCAGCCCGCACCTTACGCTGTTTGTATTTATTTTGTTGCCCATCAGCGGGTTTATCATAGGACGTTTGGGCCGGTCGTTGCGTACAACTGCCATGAAAAGCCAGACTGAGCTGGGTTCCCTCCTTTCGGTTATGGAAGAAACACTCACGGGATTGAGGGTGATCAAAGCCTTTAATGCAGAAGAAACCATGACGGAGCGCTTCGGCGGGCTAAACAGGTATTACACTAAGGTGATGAACAAGATGTACCGCCGTCAGTACCTGGCTTCCCCACTAAGCGAATTTTTAGGTATATCGGTGGTAGTGGTCATTATGCTTTATGGTGGTTCGATGGTTTTAGGGGGCGGCGGAGGCCTTTCGCCAAACGGATTTATAGGATACCTCCTTATTTTTTCGCAAATCATCAATCCGGCCAAATCCTTTTCGCAGGCCTATTACAATATTGAGAGGGGAATGGCTTCGGCTTCGCGAATCGAAGATGTAATGAATGCAGAGATTAAGATTGCGGAAATTGAGAACCCGAAGCCCAAACCTACTTTCGACAGCGATATTACCTTCAGGGATGTTTGGTTTAAATACGAAAACGATGATGTTCTCAAAGGCATCAATCTCACCATCAAAAAGGGCCAGAAGGTGGCCATAGTAGGTCAGTCGGGAGCAGGCAAATCAACCCTTGTAGATTTGATTCCGCGTTTTTACGATGTACTCTCAGGAGAAATTTTAATTGATGGGATTCCGGCAACCCATCTCAAAATCAAAGACCTGCGCCAACTCATAGGCAATGTGAATCAGGAACCCATCCTTTTCAACGACACTTTTTTCAACAACATTGCTTTTGGCGAAAATGAAATTGAGTATGAAGATGTTGAAAAGGCTGCCCGGATTGCCAATGCGCACGAATTCATAGAGCGTACCCCCGATGGATACCAAACCAACATAGGCGACCGGGGCAGTAAGCTATCAGGCGGGCAACGGCAACGAATCAGCATTGCCCGTGCGGTGCTGAAGAACCCTCCCATCCTGATTCTAGACGAAGCCACCAGCGCCCTCGACACCGAGTCGGAAAAACTTGTTCAGGAAGCCCTTTACAACGTTATGCAGAACCGCACTTCCATCGTTGTGGCTCACCGCCTTTCTACCGTAATCAATGCCGATGTGATCTGCGTAATGCACGACGGGAAAATAGTGGAAATGGGCAACCACAAGGAACTACTGGAGCAAAACGGCATATACCGTAAACTTCACAGCCTGCAGATGTTCGCCTGATACCCGCAATAAATAAACAGAAAAAACTAATTTTGTAGCCCAATTAGCCTGATTTGTTAAACTAACTACACTATGGATTTAAGTAACATTTTAGCCATCACTGGAAAAAGCGGATTATTTAAAGTGGCCTCCAAAACAAAAAATGGCCTGATCGTAGAATCACTCCTTGACGGTAAAAAAATGCCCGTGTTTCTGAACGACCGCAGCAGCGCACTCGCCGATATCAGTATTTTCACAAATACCGGCGATGTTCCTCTGAAAGAAGTGCTTTTGAAAATTTTTGAAAAAGAAAATGGCGGTCCAAGCATCGACCCAAAAGAAAGTTCGCAAAAACTTCAAGCCTATTTTGAGTCCATCCTTCCGGATTATGATAAAAAACGAGTATTCGATTCGGACCTGAAGAAACTGTTTGCATGGTACCAGCTCTTACTGGACAAAAACATGATCGTACCCGAGGAGGCTGAAAAAGAAACAGAAGAAAAATCAGCTGAAACTGAAGCTCAGGTTAAAACCGAAGCTGAAACCAAAACAAAAACCAAATCTGTGGCCAAACAAAAAAAGTAGCCGTTGGTTAGTAATGTTCACGTATTTGTTGATAAAAAAGTCCGGTGCATCCGGCCTTTTTTTTTAGCTTCGCAATATGTACCGTAAAATCATTCGTCCAATCCTGTTTTGTTTCGACCCTGAAGCGATTCACCACCTGGTCGGATTTCTTATAAGGGTATTACTCAGATGCCGTATTTTAGCCCGGCTTTGCACAAAGCTGTTTGTGATTTCACACCCGAAGCTCGAACGAAACCTGTTCGGGTTGAATTTTCCGAACCCGGTTGGTGTGGCAGCCGGATTCGACAAAGAAGGCATGCTCTACAACGGGCTGGCCAACTTTGGGTTTTCACATGTGGAAGTTGGCACTGTTAC
>DATIKH010000099.1:0-6058 GCA_035477775.1 Bacteroidales bacterium
CACCTGGTTGAAAAAGCTTTAATAAACAACCAAAAGTTTTGAAACCGAAGCAAAATACCCTTTTTATATCAACAACCACAACATAATCAAAACTTGTCAAAATGAGTAAATTACATTTTAAAAAGGTACCTAAAGCAGCAAGCATTTTCATGCTGTTGCTGTTTTCAGGACTTAGCCTTTGGAGTCAGACCATTGCCATACGGGGAACCGTTACAGGCAGGGCAGGCGAAACCCTTCCGGGAGTTAATGTAGTTGTTAAAGGCACAACAATTGGCACTGTAACTGATTTGAACGGAAACTTTTCGCTGAATGCCGCTGCCGATGCAACCTTGGTTTTCACATTCGTTGGCTACAACGACCTCGAATCAGAGGTGAGGGGCCGCCAGGTTATCAATGTGGTGCTCGAAGAAGCCATTCTGAGTTTGAATGAAGTTGTAGTAATTGGCTATGGGGCCATTCCAAGGCGCGATATTACAGGCTCGGTAGCTTCGGTAAGTGGAGAGGCCCTTGCAGCCAAGCCTATTGCAAGCGTGGCCGAAGCCCTTACAGGAAAGCTCGCCGGTGTTCAGGTGCTTACAACCGAAGGCTCGCCCGATGCCGAGATCAAAATCAGGGTTCGCGGCGGCGGATCTATCACGGGCGATAACTCTCCCCTGTTCATTGTTGACGGCTTTCCGGTAGAATCCATTTCGGACATCTCGCCAACCGACATCGAAACGGTTGATGTCCTCAAAGACGCCTCGTCCACGGCGATTTATGGATCGAGAGGAGCCAACGGGGTAATCATAATTACAACGAGGCGAGGGAGGGAAGGCCGCATTACAGTGCGTTTCGACGCCTTTGCTTCATTCAACAGGCTGGCAAACAGGATAAATGTATTAAGCCCTTTCGATTATACCCTGTGGCAATATGAAAGAGCTTTGCTGGCGAATGACCTATCGCGTTTTGCTAATATGTTTGGAAACTTTCAGGATCTGGACCTTTTCAGGGAAATACCGGCCAACGACTGGCAAGGAATCACTTTTGGCCGCCTGGGATTTACTTTAAACAACTCCCTGAACATCTCGGGGGGCACGGAAAGGACGACCTACTCGTTCAATTTTACCGACAATCGCAACAGGGCAATCATGCAGTATAGCGGTTTTAGGCGCGACAATCTGAGCCTTCGGATCAGCCACCAGCCTTCCGACCGAATTACTATGGGCCTTGTGATGCGCTACGCCAACACCCAGATCGAGGGTGGGGGTGCCAACGAGCAGCGCGAGTTTTCTTTCTCGGCCGATCCCCGCCTGAGGCATGCCATGATTTTTCCGCCATTCCCGGTTGGAGGCCTTACCGACGAAGAAGGCGAGACCGACCGTGATTTTGTTCTGTTTCATCCATTGACCGCCCTCCAGGACAACGAAAGGTTTCAAAAGAGGATAACATACAACCTGAGTGGAAATGTGGCATGGGAAATCATTGACAATCTCCGCCTTACCACCGAAGTGGGTCTCGATGATTTTCGCAATAATGACGAAAGATTTTACGGGCCTACCACCCACTATTCACGAAATATACCAGCAGCAGCATATCAGGGATTACCTGCACTGATGTTCAACAACACTACCCGAGAAACCTTTCGCAGCACCAACACCCTCTATTATGATTTGGAAAACCTTCTGCCAGAGGATCATTCTATCAATGTTCTACTAGGTCAGGAATACATTTTCAGGCAGGAAGGCGATCACGAAACTGCTGTGCACGGCTTCCCCGATGGGTTTGATTTTCATACTGCCCGGAGCCTTTCGGCTCAGGCTATTGCCCATTCCATAAACAACTACCTTTTCCCCGACGACATCTTATTTTCGCTCTTCGGAAGGCTTAACTACGACTTCCGCGGAAGGTATCTCCTTAGCGCAACTTTCAGAGCCGACGGTTCCTCCAGGTTTTCGAAAGATAACCGCTGGGGATACTTTCCTTCTGCTGCCTTTGCCTGGCGTATATCCGACGAACCATTTATGCAGTTTACCAAACCCTGGCTCGACGATATGAAAGTTCGCATCAGCTATGGAACGGCCGGAAATAACAATATTCCCATGGGGCAATTGCTTCAGACTCTTGAAGTGAGAACCACCACCTGGATAAACCGCTTCGGCAGTTTCTGGGCACCTACTAAAACCATGGCCAATCCCGACCTGAAATGGGAAACAACTACCACACGTAATCTGGGACTCGATTTCACATTGTTTAACGGCCGGTTGAGCGGTTCGTTAGAAGGTTACATCAACACCACCAGCGACCTGCTGATTCTTTTCCCCACTCCCGGAACAGGCTACACCGAGCAATACCGCAACATGGGCAAAACCCAAAACAGGGGAATTGAAGCCATGCTCACCTGGGTAGCACTCGACAGACCCAACTTCGGACTAACCGTAAGCGGAAACATCGGATTCAACCAAAATGAAATAAAATCGCTGGGGCTCATGAACGATTTTACCGCCCTTACAGGCTGGGCATCGACCGATATTGCCGCCGAATACCTTATTGCCACGGGAGGTTCAGTAGGTCAAATGTTTGGATTTATGAATGCAGGAAGGTATGAGGTTGGTGATTTTGAAGGATTTATCAATGGAAGATGGGTATTGAAGCCCGGAATTACCGACAGCAGCCCGATTATTGGACCGCTTCGCCCCGGCTCCATGAAACTTATGAACCTCACAGAAGGCGATAATGTGGTGAACCTTGCCGACCGCACTATCATCGGAAACGCCAACCCATTGCACACAGGCGGGGTAACCGTCAACGGCAGATTTTTTGGATTCGACCTCATGGCTGCATTCAACTGGAGTTATGGCAACGACATTTACAACGCCAACAAAATAGAATACACCACCACAGGCAGGTTTCATTCAAGAAATATGATTTCGGTGATGGAATCGGGGCAGCGCTGGACAAACCTACTGCCAGATGGAACCCTGACCAACGACCCGGCGCAACTCGAAGCCCTGAACGCCAACACTACTTTGTGGTCGCCCTTTATGCCAAGATTCGTCATGACCGACTGGGCTGTTGAAGACGGCTCTTTCCTGAGACTGAATACCCTCACTTTAGGATACACCCTCCCCCGGTCCTTGATTAACAGGCTTGGCTTAACGAACCTCAGATTCTTCGTTAGCGGAAACAATGTGGCTTTGTGGACAAACTATTCGGGCTTCGATCCGGAAGTTTCGACACGCCGCCGCACCCCGCTAACCCCTGGTGTTGATTATTCGGCCTATCCACGCAGCCGGTCACTTGTTTTCGGACTTAACCTAAGTTTCTAAAACCTTCCATCCATGAAAAAGCATATTCATATTTTCTTGATTTTTATACTAACTATGGCTTTGGTTTCCTGCGAAGCCATGTTCGAAGCCCCATCAAAATCGGCTCTCGACGAGTCGGTTGTATTCTCCAACCCGGTTCTGGCAGAAGGAGCCATTGCCGGCATTTTGCAATCGTTTGCCGAAACAAACTCGTACAGAGGGAGATTTCTTACATTTTACGGATTGAACAACGATACTGAGGTTCGCAATGCCTTGAGAAATTTCAACGACGATGCTGCCCGCCTTACCAACTTCAACACCAATGTAGGCAATGCCCAGATGAATACAGCAAACAACGTTTGGGCTATGATGTACGAGGGTATTGAAAGGGCCAATATAGCCATTCGTGGTTTGCGCAACCACGGGAATGTGAATAACAACAGGCAAATGGCTCAAATTTTAGGCGAAGTACTCACCCTGAGGGCATTTTTGTATTTCGACCTGGTAAGAGCCTGGGGCGATGTACCTGCCCGATTCGAGCCGATAAATTCAGAAACGGTTTATCTTCCGCGGAGCGACCGCGATGTGATTTATAAACAAATTCTGGCCGACCTGGAAGAGGCGTCGCGCCTGGTTGCATGGCCAAATGAAACTGCAGCTACAGCATCGTCCGAGCGTATCAACAGAGCTTTTGTAAAAGGATTCCGTGCCCGGGTTGCACTACATGCCGGCGGATATTCGCAAAGGACAGATGGCATTCGCCTGAGCCGCGACCCGGAGCTGGCGCGGGAAAGGATGCTCACCATTGCCCGTGATGAGGCCTTAGCAGTAATAAACAGCGGCACGGCCCGGCTGCTTGGGTTTGAGCAGGTATTTCGTGAGCACCACCGCGAAACCAACGTAGCAGGAAGGGAAATCCTTTGGGAAATTCCATTCAGCGAAGGCCGCGGGCGGGTCATCTTCGACAATGGAATCAGGCACACCACGGTTGGAAAATATACCGGCCAGAACCGTGGGGGCACTAATGGTCCGAACCCCATTATGTTTTGGGAATATGACCGCAACGACGTACGACGCGACGTGAGTATTATTCCTTACGAATGGACTAACGACCGCCAGGTACCAACCAACAACGGACGATGGATGTTTGGCAAATACCGCTACGAGTGGCTTTTCAGGGAAGCGGGTAGAAGGGTAACCTCGCCCAACGACGACGGACTCAATTGGATAGCTATGCGGTACTCGGATGTACTGCTCATGGCTGCCGAAGCAATCAACGAACTGGAAGGGCCGGGAGCAGCAGCTCCTTACCTCAGGGAAGTCCGTGCAAGGGCTTTTCCAAACCACCCGCAGTTGGTTGACGCTTTTATGGCTCAGGCTACCGCAAGCCGCCAGGCGTTCTTCAACGCCATTGTTGATGAACGGGCACTGGAATTTACCGGAGAAATGCTCCGAAAAGGTGATTTGATACGCTGGAATATGTTGGGATCGAAGTTGCGCGAAGCCAGACAAAAACTCATAGACCTCGAAAACCGCCAGGGACGATATGCCAACCTGCCTAGAAATATCTATTGGACGCATGCCCCAGACGGGGAAACAGTTATTATCTATGGTTTGAATTTTGGCGATACGGATGCTGCCGGAGCTGCCCTGGGCTTCCCAAACACGCAAGCCTGGAATATCACCACCACAGGTGAACTCATGACCTTCTGGGATGCGCTGTTCCTGAGAGACCCCGACATACAGCAGTTGTGGCCAATATGGCAGGTATTCATCGATGGAAGCAACGGGATGCTGAACAACGATGGATTTAACTTCCCAATTTAAGTTTTACCAAATCAAAAAGCTGAACCATGAAAGCGCTTTCAAAAATATTTTCTCTAATGGCTATCCTGTTTGCTTCCGCCCTTGCAGGTGGTTGTGAGGATAACCTGCCCGAAGAGTTTACCGAGGTAAATGTAAGCCGCCTGTTTTCGCCTGCAGGCCTTGATGCACGGGTAGTCCAGAAAACGGCCGTAAGGCTCAACTGGACTCCTGTAAAAAATGCAGAGTCATACACCGTTGAATTCCACGAAAACGAGCAGTTGGATTTTAGCGGTACACCGGTGCGAACAATCACCGGGGTACTGGATGAACAACTACCAATAACTGTTACGGGATTTGCCGGCGAAACCGGCTATTCGGTGAGGGTACGTGCCATCGGACAAGGCATTGACCCATCGAAATGGGTAACGGCAATCTTCCGCACAGACCCCGAACAAATCCTGTTTCCGATGATTCCTGAGGAGGTTACCGCTTTCGGCACAATCATCAGGTGGCCTGCCGGCGAAATCGCAACTTCGATCGTTTTCAACCCGGGCAACATCATCAGGCCGGTAACTACCGCAGAAGTTCAGGCGGGTGTGGCAATTGTAACAGGGCTTTTGAGCGAGACAAGCTATACTGCAACCCTGATGAACGGCAACAAGGTAAGGGGAAGTGTGATGTTTACTACCCTAATTGACCTTGCCGGGGCCACAGCCGTTCATCCTACCGACAATCTGGCTGCAATCGTAGCCGCAGCGACTCCCGGAGCTGTACTGGCATTGTTCCCGGGAGAATATACCGCATTTATGGGCGACATCATTATTGACAAATCCATTACCATCCGCGGATTGCGTCCACACGACAAACCCAGGATATTCAACAGGTTTATGATCAGAACCGGCGCCACCGATGCCAACCTGGCTTTTCTAAACCTCGAAATGGTTGGCAACAACTTTACACCGCCCGGC
>DATIKH010000100.1:0-27530 GCA_035477775.1 Bacteroidales bacterium
CTTGCGTACTCCCGACTCTCTGGTATATTCGTCAATGATTTTTTCAAGGACTTTTTTGCTGAATTTAAGTTGTTCTTTTTGCATTCCGTGTTCGGCAAGTTGCTTGGCAACCAGATGCCTTCGTGCAATTTCCACCTTTTCCTCCACAATATACCCGCTCAGGTTGATCACCTCCATCCTGTCGAGCAAGGCGGGTTGCACTGTTGAAAGGCTGTTGGCGGTGGCAATGAACATGACATTCGACAGGTCGTAATCCACTTCGAGGTAGTTGTCGTAGAATGCTACATTTTGTTCGGGGTCGAGCACCTCGAGAAGGGCAGAGGAGGGGTCGCCCGAAAAGGTCTGATAGCCTACTTTATCAATCTCGTCCAGGACGAAAACCGGATTGGATGTTTTAGCTTTTTTGAGGTTTTGAATAATCCGACCGGGCATAGCCCCAACATAGGTTTTGCGGTGCCCCCTGATTTCAGCTTCATCGCGCAATCCCCCCAGGGACATCCTGACGTACTGCCGGCCTATGGCTTCGGCAATGGATTTGCCAAGCGATGTCTTACCTACTCCGGGAGGCCCTACGAAACACAAAATGGGCGATTTCAGGTTCCCTTTCAGTTTCAGCACGGCCAGATGCTCAAGGATACGCTCTTTTATCTTTTCCAATCCGTAATGATCGCGCTCCAGTACCCTCTGGGCTCTTTTTAAATCGAACTTATCTTTCGAAAACTCGTTCCAGGGCAGGTCAACCAGGGTTTCGAGGTAGTTCAACTGTATGGAGAACTCCATAGCTGCCGGATTGATGCGCTGCAACTTAGTTATTTCTTTATTGAAAACATCCTGAACCTGCTTGCTCCATTTCTTGTTTTTGGCACGGTCTTTCAAGTCGTTTAGCTGCTGGTCGTAAGGGTTGCCTCCCAGTTCTTCCTGAATTGTTTTCAGATGTTGGCTCAGAATATAGTCGCGCTGCTGTTTGTCGATGTCGATTTTAACCTTCGACTGGATTTGGTTTTTCAGTTCAACCATCTGGAGTTCGCGGGTCAGGTGCTCGAGCACCATGTTGGCACGGTCGGTCAGGTCGAGGGTTTCGAGTATTTTTTGTTTCTGATCATTCTTGATGTTCAGGTTCGAGGAAATAAAATTTATCAAAAAAGCCGGGCTTTCGATGTTTTTAATGGCAAAGGCTGCTTCGCTTGGCACATTGGGCGAAAGGTTAACAATCTGAATGGCCAGATCCTTAATAGTGGCAATCAGTGCCTTAAACCTTTGATAACCCTTAACCTTCTCTTTTTTATCGAATGCTGCCACCCGGGCCTGAAAATAGGGTTCTGAAGTTACCAGACTTATCAGCTCCAGGCGTTTTTTGCCCTGAATGATCACGGTGGTATTACCATCGGGCATCTGCAAGGTTTTGATGATATGTGCAAAGGTTCCAATCTTGTGAAGGTCGTCAAACTCGGGATCCTCGATGTCGGCGTCCTTTTGGGATACAACTCCAATAACCTTGCTTTTCTTATAAACTTCGCGAATCAGACGGATCGATTTGTCGCGGCTAACGGTAATGGGCATCACAACACCCGGAAACAAAACCATGTTCTTCAGCGGCAAAATCGGAAGGATACCCGGAATTTCTTCAGCAGCCCACATTTCTTCCTCTTCGCTACTCAGCAAAGGAATAAATTCGCTATCTGCATCCATCATTTCTGAAAAATTCGGGTGGTCTATTTTAAAAAAGTTATCCATAAAAAAAGTGCGTCAAATTGACATAAAAAATGCAACAACGGCAGGTTTAAAGACTGGGATTGCCAATGTATCTTGTGGGATTCAACACGTAAGTAACCTAAAATGAGCGGAAACCATTGTGCGGATTGGAAAATTAATATAAAATGCCGTTACATAACAATGATTGTGCCAGTTGCCCTTTCCGGGGCCCTTCAACTCCCCCCGGGTCATTGCCTGAAATTTCGGCAATTACCCTACGATAAATTTTGTTTTATACGAGTTCATTGATGCCGCTCCGTAACGGAATTTTTGTAAATGGCGCGTATTACTTTTTCTTCTTCTGCACTCAGTTTTTGGTTTCGTCTGGAATGGGTAATTCTTTCTGTTTTAATTATTTTTTCTATATCAATGGTTGTTAGCCCGGAAGCGCCTCCAAATGAAAATGAGGGTATGAAATTGCGCATATAACCGGGTCCGAATACCTGAGCACCTACTCCTACAACCGTGCCGGTATTGAACATGGTATTGATTCCTGTTTTGGCGTAGTCCGCCATAAACATCCCGATAAACATTTGCCCGGTATTCACAAAACTCTTTTCAGCATAACTCCAAAGCCTCACATCCGAGTAGTTATTTTTCATGTTTGAAGTGTTGGTACCTGCCCCCAGGTTGCACCATTCACCCACAACGCTATGCCCCATAAAGCCGTCATGGGCCTTGTTGGAATAACCAAAGATCACCGAATTGGTTACCTCGCCCCCAACCTTGCAATGAGGCCCAATGGAGGTGCCTCCGTAAATTTTTGCCCCGAGTTTTATGGTCGAATGATTGCCCAAAGCCATAGGACCCCGCAACACGGCGCCATCCATCACATGGGCATTGCGCCCAATATAAACCGGACCCTCCGAAGCATTGATAAATGCCATTTCGATAATGGCTCCTTCCTCTACAAAAATATTTTCGGGTGCAATTACGCGGACATGCTCACCGATTGCCTGCGATTTCCTTCCGCGGGTCAACAGGCTAAAATCTTCTTTTATCGCAGCCTCATTGAGGGTTACAATTTCCCATAAGTAATTTATCCTCACAAACTCCGCCCTGGATTCTGCCGGCTCAGGAGCGTCGTGATGAACATCTTCAGGATGATCAATATCTGCTGCCATCACACGGTGGGCTATGAGAAGGTCTTCTTTTACAAGGGTTTGGTTGGGAAGCAACCGGCCTATTTCTTCAACCAGCAACTCGCTAGGTAATATACTTGCGTTGATCAGAATGTTGTCCTCACCTTTTACCAGAGGGAATAGTTCGCTTAGGTAATCCTGCGTCAGGGCCGAGGTTTTGGCCTTCAGATGACGTTCCCATTTTTCGCGAATGGTTAGGATGCCCAGTCGGATGTCGGCTACAGGCCGCGTAAATGTTAAGGGAAGCAGGTTGTTGCGGGCTTGGTCGCCAAAAAGAATGTAGTTCATACAGATAAAAATTTGCCGGGTTGCATACAGGTTTAATCTGTTAAAAGTAAAATAAAATTATAAAAAAAGCCCTTTCAAAAAGGGCAATACAAATTACTTATGTATGAAACGGCATCTTTGAATTCATCCACCACCTGCAGTGGTAAAAATCCCGTTTGTCGCGCAGAGCAACCTGAACAATAGAACCCGGATTATTTTGGCTGGGAGCGCTTCTGATACTTGGTGCGGAACTTATCAACGCGACCGGCAGTATCTACCAGTTGTTGCTTGCCGGTGTAGTAGGGGTGCGAGGTATGGGAGATTTCCAGTTTTACCAACGGATATTCCTTCCCGTCTTCCCAAACGATGGTTTCTTTGGTCGTGGCTGTTGAACGTGTCATAAAGCTATAATCGTTCGACATGTCCTTGAAAACGACCATGCGATAGTTTTTTGGATGAATATCTTGTTTCATAGAATTTTGATATTTTGAGATGCCTGTTTTGAAGTGTTGAATCCCAAATTCAGGACAAACTCACTTGTTTTTAGTTTTTCAGCCCAGATTGCTTTTATTTGCTTCCCCATTACCTATACCCGATCAGGCAGGTTTTTCGGGAGTGCAAAGATAAATATTTTTTGAAAAGAATTGGAATAAAAATTCTTTTGATTTTTTATTCCAATAAACTTAAAAACCCAAAAAAAACCTTTTCGGGGAGCCGGATAGTTTGCAGCTCCCCGAAGTTAGGTGTAACTGTTTTCTTAGTCGAGCGTGTTTACCACCAGACCACTGCGCAATTTGGGTTCAAACCAGGTAGTTTTTGGTGGCATGATGTTGCCGGAGTCGGCAATGTCGAACAGTTGCTTCATACTCACCGGATACAAAGCAAAAGCTACTGCCATCTCGCCGCTGTCAACCCTTCTTTTCAATTCGCCCAGCCCGCGGATACCTCCAACAAAATCAACGCGTTTGTCGGTACGCAGGTTTTTAATGCCCAGGATTTCGTCAAGAACCAGGTTCGACAAAACGGTAACATCTAATACCCCGATCGGATCGTTGTTGTCGTAGGTTCCCGGCTTCGCTTCGAGGGCGTACCATTCGCCGTCGAGGTACATGCTGAAGAAATGCAGTTTGTCCGGTTTCCATTCCGATGCTCCTTTTTTCACGACGGTGAAATTTTTGTCGAGTTTTGCGAGGAATTCTGTTTTCGAATGGTTGTTCAGGTCGGTTACCACCCTGTTGTAGTCGATAATGGTTAGCTGGTTGTGGGGAAACAGCACAGATAAAAAGTAATTGTAATTCTCCTTGCCGGTATGGCTTGGATTAAACTTCCTTTTTTCGGCTCCTACAAGGGCTGCTGCAGCGGTTCTGTGATGGCCATCGGCCACGTAAAATGCCGGTACTTCGTCGAAAAGGGATTCTAATGTGTTAACGGTGGCCTGGTCGTCAACAACCCATAATTTGTGACCAAAACCATCATCAGCCACAAAATCATAAACTGGAGCACCTTTTGTGATTGCTGCCACAATTTGATCGATAGTCTCAACTGCCTGATAAGCAAAGAATACCGGCTCGGCATTCGCATTCACAACCTTGACGTGCTTCACGCGGTCTTCCTCTTTGTCGGGCCTTGTCAGCTCATGCTTCTTGATGATTCCGTTCATATAATCATCCACAGCGGCACAACCCATAATTCCGTACTGGATTTTTTTACCCCAGGTTTGCGCATAAATGTAGTAACAGTTTTGGGTATCGCGCACCAGGTAACCTTCCTTAATGAATTTCCTGAAGTTTTCGGCCGCCTTATCGTAAACCTCCTGGGAATAGAGGTAGGTATCCGTAGGTAGTTCTATTTCCGGTTTCACCACCCTCAAAAAACAATACGGATTGTCGCCGGCTTCGATACGGGCTTCTTTCGAATCGAGAACGTCGTAAGGACGCGAGGCAAGGAGCTTTGCGATATTGGCTGGCGGACGCCATCCTTTGAATGGTTTTAAAATAGCCATGAATACACTGATTAGAATTAAAAATGAAGGGCAGCGCGTGGCTGCCCTATGATGAACTAAAATTAATTAACCTGAAATGTTTTATCGCCTGTTTTGAAAAAGGCAACGATTTGCTTAGCAGCAGCAATACCTGCATTGATATTGGCCTCGGAGGTCTGAGCGCCCATTTTTTTGGCAGTAAAGACAATCCTATCGGGAAAGTTCGACTCAAACAGGGCTTTCGAATCGGGGGCCACATCCGATACATACCTGATATCGGTACGCTCGTTCATCAGTTTCAGGAGACCTTCCTCGTCGATTACCTCTTTACGGGCCGTATTGACCAGCATCCCATTTTTTGGAAGCAGTTTCAACAAGTCGTAATTGATCGACTTCTTGGTTTTCTCATTGGCAGGGATATGCAGCGAAATGTACTGGCATTTTTTGTAAAGTTCTTCCACGGAGCCAACTGCAATGATTCCGTCCTTTTCAATTTCCTCCTTTTTCACAAAGGGATCGTAAGCCATAATCTTCATACCAAATCCTTTGGCAATGGCGGCAACATATTTGCCCACATTACCATAGGCATGAATGCCAATGGTTTTATCGCGAAGTTCGGTTCCCGATGCCCCGGTGAACCCCCCTCTGATAGAATAAATCATCATGGCGAATGCCAATTCGGCTACGGCATTAGAATTCTGGCCGGGAGTATTCATGGCAACCACGCCATGCTCCGTGCAGGCCTTCAGGTCGATATTGTCGTACCCTGCTCCGGCGCGTACCACTATTTTCAGATTTGGTGCAGCCGCGATCACCTCTTTCGAAGCAATATCGCTTCTGATGATCATGGCGTCGGCCTTTGAGGCGGCTTCCTTCAGCTGTTCTACGGTGGTATATTTCTCCAGGAGCAGCAACTCGAAACCAGCCCCTTCCACTACTTTGCGGATACCCTCTACGGCTACCGCGGCAAAGGGTTTGTCGGTAGCAACCAATATTTTCTTCATGTGAATATAATTTAGTTTTTTTAAGGTCATCGTGGTGATTATGTATGGACAGGTCTTGACTTGTCCATACTACTTAGTCGCGACTGCACTACTTAGCATGCATCTTTTCAAACTCCTGCATGGCTTCAACCAGTGCAACAACACTTTCGCGTGCCAGGGCATTGTAGGTCGAAGCCCTGAATCCGCCTACCGACCGGTGTCCTTTCAACCCGCTCATTCCTTTTTTGCCTGTAAACGAAAGGAATTCGGCCTCCAGTTCTTTATACTGCTCCTTAAGCACAAAGCAAATATTCATGATGGAACGGCTTGATACTTCGGCTGTACCGATAAACATACTGTTACGGTCGATTTCGTTGTAAAGCAGCTGGGCCTTTTCCTGATTCATCTTTTGCATCACCTTAAGGCCACCAAGTTTTTTAATCCAGCGAAGGGTTTCCAGGCAGGTATAAATGGGCAAACAAGGCGGGGTGTTGAACATCGAGCCTTCGTCGATGTGGGTTTTGTAATTGAGCATGGTTGGAATGACTCTTTCTACCTTACCCAGAACATCTTCTCTCACAACTACAAAGGTTACACCGGCCGGCCCAAGGTTCTTTTGGGCACCTCCGTAAATAAGGGCATATTTAGATACATCCATCGGGCGGCTGAAAATATCCGACGACATATCGGCAACCAATGGAACCGGGCTGTTGAAATCCTCGAAAATCTCGGTACCGAAAATGGTGTTGTTGGTGGTGATGTGGAAGTAATCTACATCCGTAGGAATTTTGAATCCTTTGGGGATATAGCTGTAGTTTTTATCGCCCGAAGTGGCGACTACATTCACCTCGCCAAAAAGTTTGGCTTCCTTGATGGCTTTTTTTGCCCAAACCCCTGTTTCGAGATAGGCAGCCTTTTTGTTCAAAAGGTTGTAGGGAACCATACAAAACTGAAGACTTGCACCTCCTCCCAAAAACAGGACCTGGTACCCTTGAGGAATGTTCAAAATTTCTTTAAACAATGCAACGGCTTCATCCATTACGGCCTGAAAATCCTTTCCCCTGTGGGAAATTTCCATGATGGAAAGACCAATACCATTGAAGTCCAGTACAGCTTTGGCCGTATTTTCAATTACCTCACGGGCTAAAACCGATGGACCTGCACTAAAGTTATGTTTTTTCATGATTAAAAAATTAGATTAATTTTTGATGAAATCAGTTTGCGAATTCCATCCTTATTTTTTTGTTTAGATTAAGTCAGTCTCATGCAATTGGGTTTAAAATAAAACCTTTTTTTGGCATCACCGGTTTCTAAAACAAACCACACAAGGAATTTTTAACCCTGGAAAATGGTTTTAAAACTTACAGTCGGATTCCAAATATAATTTGGTCAACAGGTAAAACATTCCTGCTGACAAATTTGAGAAATTTAAACCATACAAAAAAGAAAATCCCTGAAAATAGTGTCCTATTTCTAACGGGTAGCCGGATTGAGCGGAACAAGAGAGGGATCGATGAAAACCCGGGTGTCCAAATCGGGAGTAAAAATCCACCTGCCGCGGGAGTAACGGTAGCCGTCAAAAATATTCACTTCCGGTACATAATAGCTGAAATTACCTTCCTGGCCCTGGCGCATGGGGATTAGGCGGTCGAAAACAATCACGCGTGATTTGCGTCTGCGGATTCTAAACTCGTCGTAAAAATGAAGGCTCATACTCACCCTCGCCGAATGTTCAAAAATGATCCTGTGGGGCTCGTCGACTCCTCCATCAAACACCTGTGCCCCAAAAACCGGCCCCTCGGGGGTGATTTGTAAGGGTTCAATAACCCTTTTTCGGGTGATGCGGTCATTTCCTTTCCAACCAAGCAAGATATACTGGTCGATCCCACGCCTACGGGTATGAATCAATTCCTGGTAGAATGCGCCATACCAATTTTCCATGCTTAATTCCAAATTCGAAAAATCCTTTTCCTGGTTCGAAATGTCGTTTAAAAAATGCAGCGCACCAGCCTGATCGCTTTGGGCGATTGTTTGAAAAAAGCCGAAATACCTGAAAGTACCATCTACAAATGGCACATACCATGTCACTATGCGAAATTGGCCGCGCGGGTCTTTCAGGAAAGAAGCGGTTCTTACACCTGTAAACGTCTGCAGCAGGGTACTGTCGGCCAAAAGGGATTCGCGCAGCAACCCCATAAAAACCTCATTGTTCAAAAGCCGTTCCTCATCGTTGCGGGGTTCGATGATTCGCATTGCAGTCCTGTGGAGCGAATCCTCCAGAGCCTTCATCTGGTCAACGGGTTCTTGTGCAGGTGGTTGGCTTTGGATTGGTAGCCCTGAACCCAGAAGGAAAAAAATGATTAATCCCCTGAATACCTGTTGCCGTTTTGAAAAAATAGCGATGCGAATCATAGAACAAAATTTTAAAAATAAACGTGTATCTTCGACTGTTGTTGCAAAGCTACAGAATGTAAGCAAATAACCCATTACTTGCCACCATGTTTATAGATTTACCATCCAGAGTAGATGCTTTTGCAAAACTCGGAAATGGACTTCGTAATGTTTACAAGGCGCTGATTGGCCATTCGGGTTTCGACACCCTGAGCCGGGCCGAACATAATCTCTACCTGGCCGCATTGGAAGCGCCTGATCACAACCCCTGGTTTACCCTAAAAAACACTGCTGAAGCCATAGGAGCTCTTGGCGAAATGCTTCGGTCCGAAAAGATTTCCGAGTGGGTAGCGTATTACCCCGGTTTAATAAATGGATCGTTCAGGGGGCCGGGAAAAGTAGCCGTTATCCAGGCCGGAAATATTCCCCTGGTTGGGTTCCATGATTTCGTTTGCGTTCTCATGGCGGGAGGAAGCTATTTAGGGAAATTGTCGTCGCAGGACCAAAAACTTCCGGTAGCGGCAGCCGGTTTACTAATTGAAATAAACGAAGCCTTTGGTAAGTTGATTGAATTCTCAGAAGGGCCAATCAGCGGATTCGACAGGATTATTGCAACCGGGAGCAACAACAGTGCAAGGTATTTTGAATTTTACTTTGGCAGGTATCCGCATATTATTCGCAAAAACCGCCACTCTGTTGCGATTCTTGCCGGAAGCGAGTCGTCCGGTGATTTAGGCCGGCTGGGCGCTGATGTGTTTTCGTTTTACGGGCTGGGATGCCGCAACGTTTCAAAGCTCCTGGTCACGGAGAAATTCGATCCGGAAACGATCTGTCAGTCATGGGCCGATTGGAAGTCTGTTGCAGACCACCATAAGTATCATAACAATTATGATTATTTCAAGGCTGTTTTTATGATTAACAAAATTCCGTATATCGATGCCGGCTTTTGTCTTCTGCGTGAAGAAAAATCACTGGCTTCGCCTATATCGGTGGTACACTACGAGGTTTTCCCTTCTGAGGCCTGGTTGAGTGATTACTTGGATAATGAGAAAGACAACCTGCAATGTGTTATGGGAAACATAAGCGTTCCCAATCACCGCCTCCTGCCATTTGGTACCAGTCAACAACCTGAACTATGGGATTATGCCGATGGTATCGACACCATGGAGTTCTTACTTGCCTAAAAACCTATAGAATTAGAACTGGAAAAAAGTAATCTGTCCGGCCGAATTGATTCCTTCCAGCCTGAATTGCGGGTTTTGAAGCGGTCTTGATACGGGAATGGTAATCCGGATATTTCCTTCGCTGTCGGGCTCTAAATTGGGCTCCCAAAAGAGTGTTTGAGGAATGGCGTGTTGAATATAGTCCTCTGTCGAAATTTTGGATTCGAAAAATTCCACGGGAGAGTGATAACCCCTGAGTACGAACTCGAAAGAATACTGCCTTTGATGCATTTCGCGGCGGGTATAGATAAGCAACGCCCCATTTCCACCCCGGGTGCCCAATATGGCTGTACTGGCACCTGCCCTAAGCACTTCGATCCGCTCCACTTCCGATACAGGCACCCCCAGGAATGCTGACCGGCTTACCTGAACCTCATCCACGAAAAATACAGGCTCGCTGCTCAGCATAAAACTCGTAACCCCGCGAAGAACAATTTGTCCTCCAACAACATTCAGGCCTACAACCCTGTCGCGAAGAATGTCGAACACGCTGGTATAAATTACATCGAGATCGTCAACGTATATTTTTTGATCGGGAGTTCCAAAAACGCTCACCCTGTCTTGCCCCGGTCTGCGGGGAGGAGCTTCCCTGTCGAACAGCCTTCTGAAAATATTTGGGCGCTCGGGTTGCTGCCAGTTAGGTCCTCTTTCGGTGATATGATGCATCTGGGTATTGGGAGTTGGGAAAAACCCTGCGCTTTGCCTAAAGCGGTCAAACAACCTGACATCAAAAATCCTGCCCCTCCGGTCGCGTCCAACCGAGATTAAGGCATTGTAAGTTCCGGTAAAATTGAGACCTGAAAAAATGAAATAGCCCTGCCTGTCGGTTCTGGTGCTCAGCATTTGCCTGTCTTCCTCCACACCTACCGAAACTTCCACAGGAATTTCGCCGGTTTCTCTTGCCGAGGAAATGGGTACTACCTGGCCTACCAGGGTTAGGCCCCTGATGTTTGCAAATCTGATCTCAGGGAGTGTTCCTGTCAAAATATCATTCCAGTTAAATCTTCGCCAGCCGTGGGTCATCATGACCAAATCTAAAGCCTTTAGCCTTTCGGGTGAATCGTCGGCAAAATAATACCAAGGGTCCTGTATGGTTCGGCCTATATCGCTGGTCAGGAGTAAATAGGTAACGATGTTCGTTCCGGATTTGGGTAAGGGGCCTGACGACTCCGTAACGGACAAAGCATAACTTGAATAACCAGGCCTGAGTCCTTCCTGCTGCCCAAGGTGAAAATTCAGAACGATATTGCCGTCTTCAACAGTTTTGTCAACGGCAGGCCCTGCTTCAGGGAGTTCTTTCGCTACATGACGAATAAATACCAGCCTTTCGGCAACCGGAGTTGCCGTAGGTCCGAAAAGGGTAAAGTGGGCAATTCCATCGGAAAAAGTGTTTGTTGGCACCTTGGCTTGAAATACCCCTTGATTTAGTTTTGCCTCTTCCACATATCTGATGTTGCCTCGCGAATGACCCACTAATAGGATATTTGGCGAAAGATTCACCTGTAATGGATCGAAATTCGCCCTTACTTCCACCAGTATGGTATCAGGGTTTGGAACAACCCTGAGCAAGTAGCCCTGGGTTTGAATTTCAGGAAGGGCAAACTGTAAGGTTTGACCGTCGTTGAAAACAATCTGTGCCTTGTATGTTTCGCCGGCTACCGGAGTAAAACTGAACAAGCCCTTCCCCCTGTGAACCGTAGCGAATTGCTCCACAATATTGCCTCTGCTGTCAGAAACCGAACCTTGGGCATCAACTCCTATTCCCTGAGCATTGGCTGCCTTAAATGCAATCCGGTTTTCGAGCCCAGCTACCAAATGACCGCCCTCCGGGAAAAATCCAAACTGTATTTCCGATTTTTTTTCTTCGAGCGCTTTGTTAAACCTTCTGTTGCGCCTAACGATGGATCGGCTTACGAAATTTTCTTCATTTGGGGTATAGATGGTTATGTCCTTTTCAAACAAGAACTGGTCATCAAAATTCGCCATCCAGTTCGTATAGGCTTTTAGTTGGTAATTGCCCGAAGGTATGGAGTCCGGAATTTCGATTGTTCCCTGAGAAAAACCATTTTCGACAGGCAAAATCAAAAAGTTAACCAATTCGTTATCGGCATTAATAAACTCAACATAAATATTCGTGGTTTGAGTATCGGGTACATGAGTAGAAGCTGATAGGAGATATGCCTTTATCCAAATCGCTTCACCTGCAATGTATTGTTGCTTGTCTGTTTGCAAATAGACTTTTTGGTGGGGAAATTTACTGTTAAACTCATGCAGCAATACAACCGGCTTCAGGCTTTCCCTCAGGGAATCGTTCAATAAAGCCGATGCCCTAATCCTGCTGACAGGAGTAAGAGCGATTAAAATTGCGAAAAAAAGAAAAAATATATTGTTCATGTTGAACCTCCTAAAATTTTGCAAAAAAGTTTACTTAAAATTAGATCATACAAGGTCGGAATAGTTTCCTAAAAGTTTAAAAATCTTTCGCCAAAAAACAGATTTCCGGCACCGTCTATTCCTTGTATTATGATCCGGATGTTCTCAGGTCGGCTGTCAAAACGTAGCCACAAGGTAGCCGTGCCATCCTCTTCGGGATGTAAATCGGTACTCCATTTCAAAGTTTTTTCGGGTGCCAGGCCGGTGGCTTCGGAATCATTTTCTCTGGTTGTTGTAAACGCTTTTTCGGGCTGAAAACCCATTACATTGTAGGAAGCCCTCAACGGAAAGTCGTCTATGCTTGTTCTAGTATGAACCATGATGACCCCACCTGCACCCCTTACTCCAAAAATACTTGCTGAAGGGCCTTTGAAGATTTCAATCCGTTCTACATCTGACGTGCGGATATTGAACACATGGTCCCGACTTGTAAATGATCCATCCACTCCAAACAACGGCTCACTTGAGCCGCGAATACTTGATGGCCCCCTAATTATGATTCGGCCTCCTGACATATTCAGGCCTGAAGCTTTTGTCCGTAAAACATCAAAAACAGTGCGAAATCTTTGAGTGGTTTCCTCTCTGATATAAATAATCTGATCGGGTGTTGCCAGGGATGTCTCAACATTTGGCGATTCGCTGCTTGTCCGGTGAACTGAAAGCCTTGATATATCCGTATAGGTGGCTCGTGTTCGTTGCCCCGTACGACCGGCAACAGGTTGAGGTCTTGTTTTTTGGGAAACTGGAAAGGTTACCTTTTCAGGTGTAATTCCAAAGAGCCTTAATTCCGATCTTCGGGCTTCCGGAAAGGAACTGGCCGATAACTCCACAGGAATACTGCCGGTAAATGAAAGATTATCGAATACAAAATTGCCTTCCCGATCGGTAATGGCCGAGATTTCTGTTGGTCTGGTGCCCAACATGCGCATTCTTACCTGTATACCGCTCCCAAGAGCTCTTCTATCCGGTGATAAAACCCTTCCGGCAAACGACAGGTTTTCTGTTGGTTGAAATTTTATTTCAGGAAATTTATTCCTGACAAGGTCATGCCAGTTGAACCGCCCCCAGCTATTGGTCATCATGACCAGGTCCATTGCTCTGCTATCCGCTTGCCTTCTTCCGGAGAGCATATTTCTGGGGCTCGTAACATTGCTTTTCAGGTCGCTTGTAAGCATGAAGTCTGAGGCTATGTTAGAGGTTGAAGGCAACGGCTTGGAATCACCGGTCATTGTGGTTACAGCCATTGAAAAGCTGCCTGAACCGCCCTGCAGAATTCCGAAATCAAGGTTTACATTGATTTCGAAACCGGAAGGAGTTTGTTCGGCCAGCTGAAATACATCGATTGCCACTTCATTGATGTCGTGATGATTAATAAAGACCATTCTCTCCGACAATGGGATGTTTTTGGCATCGAAGAGTACTATCTGGCAAATGCCTGTTGGAAGTACTTCAAGAGGAACTGAAACGGACCAGGTACGGTCGCTCAAATTGCCGCTGGTTGCAAAATAAACCTTTGCCCGTGACTGGATAAGCAATAAAACTTCTGGTGACTGATCAGGGGAAACCAGGTCGAAGTTTCGGTTTACGCGAACTACAAGATTTTCATCTAAAATATCAGCCCTGATCTTATAGCTTTTTTCTGCGGCCTTTGGGAGTTGTACTCGAGCCTCCGACCCATTTTCGAATCGTACCCTTGCAAAGTAATCTACAGTAGAAAGTGGCTCCAGGTAAAAAATTCCCAGTCCGGATTGATCCGAACTGAAAGTGGTAATCTCTGCACCATCGGCACTTAGAACCCGTCCCTCCACCATTACTTCTTTCCCCGTACCGTCATTGGCTTTGAATGCTACCCTGTTCTCCAGGCCAGCTACGAGTTGTCCACCTTCAGGATGGAAACCAATATTCATGGTTCTTTCCAACTCGACCAATTGTTGGTTAAACCGCTGGTTGTGTCTTTCCTGTCTCTGGTTTGTAACCAATGATTTAATTGGGCTGTGAATAAAAAGCTCCTGGTGAAAAAACAAATCATGGTCAAAATTTTTCATCCATTCGGTATAGGCGCGCACAAGGTAATTGCCCGGAGGAAGCGAGTCGGGCAACTCTAAATATCCTGAAGCGAATCCATTGTCGGTTCTGAGAAATGCTACCTTAACGACATTGTTTTGCACATTGACCAACTCTAAGTTGACTCTTTGCCTGCCCGCCAGTGGCTCATGAGTAGCCGCATTTACCAGATAAGCTTTTAGCCAGATGGTTTCCCCGGCAATATACTCATCACGGTCGAAGTGCACAAACAACTTATGTTGGGAGTAATCTGCCTCAAATTGATTCAGCACTTTTACAGGCATTAAAGCCTGGTTTTCCACTTGGACTTGGGTATGCGCTACAAAAGGTAAGGAAATTGCGAGTAAGGCAAAAATTATTATGCGAATGTTTTGATTGTGTTTCATTTGAAAAAACTACTGCTTAAAAGATAAAGGTTTATTGGGTAAATTTACAATTTTCCAGCGGGTTTTCAAAAAAAATCTTGGTTTGGAATGCAACATTTACAATAGTTCGCTATTAATCTCCAATTATTTATAGGCACAATGGAAACCAATTAAATCAGGGTTACCCGGATGATGTCCAATATTAAAAACAGATATTTAAAGCATTTTGATCAAACTTTAACATTTTTTTTGAAAACCGATGCTTTACTTTAAAGCCAGAACTGAAAGGATTAAACCTAAATAAAATACTCATGTACCGTTTTGCTATTTTTTTAATTCTCAGCCTGTGGTTTTCGCTTGCTCCCATTCATGTTTTTGCCGATCCTACCCGAACTGAGCGAATGCAGATGGTTGAGACCCAGATTCAGAACAGGGGAATTACCCACCAGGCTACTCTCGACGCCATGAGGAGCGTGCCGAGGCACTTGTATGTACCGCATGCACAGAGGAGGATGGCCTACCAGGACAGGCCTTTACCCATCGGTTTTGGGCAAACCATTTCGCAACCGTTTATCGTAGCCTTTATGACTCAGATTATTGATCCCCAGCCCCATCACCGGGTGCTGGAGATTGGTACCGGCTCCGGGTACCAGGCTGCCGTGCTTGCCGAAATTGTTGAAAAAGTTTACACAATTGAAATCATTCCTGAACTTGGCCAAACTGCCGAACGTGTGCTTCTGGAGCATTATGATAATGTTAGTGTTAAAATTGCCGATGGTTACTACGGGTGGGAGGATGCCGCACCATTCGATGCCATAGTAGTTACAGCTGCTGCCGGGGCCATTCCTCCGCCATTGATCGAACAGCTCAAAGAGGGAGGTAAAATGATCATTCCTGTTGGCTCCCCATATATGGTGCAGCAACTGATGTTGGTCGAAAAGAGGGGCGAACGGCTTATTACCAGAAGCCTTATGCCGGTGCGTTTTGTTCCATTCAGGAGAAGGTAGTCTTATGTCTTTAACCCAAAGCCTAAAACCCAATTACGGGTTAATTCTTGCCATAGGCCTCCACTCAGCCGCAATCATAGCCTTTCAGATTTCCCTGATGAAGCTCATTTCTATTGCGCAATGGCATCATTTTGCATACATGATTATTTCAATAGCCATGTTGGGTTTTGGAGCAAGCGGTACCCTGCTGGCGCTTGCCCGGAAGCGGCTGGTTGAGGAATCTGACTGGTTGGTTCCGTTTCTGATGATTTTAAGCGGCCTATTCATGGTATTGGTGTTTCCTATCAGCAGGTCGGGCATGTTTCGGTTCGATGTATTTAAGCTGTTTGCCGGAGGGGGCGGGTTCATGGCTTTATTGTTGAACTATCTTTTGTATTTTCTCCCGTTTTTTACCGGAGCCTTGGCAATTGGTATCGTTTTCATTAAAAAAAGCAAACAGATTGGCTCATATTATTTCGGAAATTTGCTGGGATCGGGCATAGGAGGCATATTGTCTCTGATTCTTGTTGCGCAGGTAACACCTGTACAGGTTCCCACCCTTGTAGGGCTCTTGCCGGTGCTATCAGGTCTCATGATTGCCGGGCAGTCTCATTTAAGAAGAATCATACCCATAACACTTCTTGCCTTGATTTCGGCGGGATTCCTATTGATTCGTCCCGGAACAATACATCCATCAGAATACAAGGATATTGAGCTGGCAAGGCAGCTTCCCGAAGCTGAGGTTGTCATTACCAGACCTTCGATCTACGGCCTGGTAGAAGTTGTACATTCGCCGGCACAACGATTTTCACCTGCTTTAAGCCTGACATTTTCCAACAGTCTTCCGGTTGGTAAGGCTGTTTTCGTAAATGGCGATTATTACGGGCATATCCTGAACCATGAAACAGCACACGGCAGTCATATTCTTAACTACACCACCAAAGGGTTGCCCTATTTTCTTGGGCAGCGCAGCCGTGTTTTGAGTGTCAATGCCGGGAGCGGCACCCTTATTTCACAAGCCTTGCATAATGGGGCATCAAGAGTGGATGCAACGATTGAGAATAGGGCCATTGTTTCGTTGATGAAAAATGAGTTGAATGAAGCCTCGGGGGGAATCTTTTTGTCACCCAAGGTCAACGTACACCATGTCCACACCCGGAATTTCCTTGCAAACCCTGATGCAGGCCTATTCGACCTGATAATTTTCCCTTTCCTTTCCGAATTTGGGGGTGGGGCAGGATTAAATGCTCTGCGCGAAGAATACGGTTACACTTTGGAGGCGTTTAATAAAATGATTCGTCGCTTGGCGCCGGGAGGGGTCATAGCCATAAGTACCTGGAAGGACCAGCCGCCGCGCCATAGTCTCAAAATAGCCTCCACGCTTACCCAGGCGGCATTAAATGCCGGATTCGAAGTGCCATCCGATCATATAGTAGCTGTAAGGTCCTGGGGTACGATTACCTTTTTGCTCAAAAACGAACCATTTACAATAGCTGAATTGAAGCGGGTAAGGGAGTTCTGTAAAATCATGCATTTCGACCCACTTTTGTTGCCCGGAATTGAGCCTCAAGAAAGGAATTTGTTCAACGAAATGGAGGGTTCGGTCTTTTTTCAGATGCTCGACGATTTGTTAGCAAGCAACCCCAAAGGCATTTACAATTACGAATTTAAAATTGAACCGGCTACCGACAACAAACCCTATTTCTCGCACTTTATGCGCCTGAGCAGGATTCGTGAGTTAATCAGGGATTTTGGAATCGAACAGTTTCCGTTTCTCGAATTGGGTTTTTTAACGCTCCTGGTAACTCTGGGTCAAAGCTTACTTTTGGCTGTTTTCCTGATTATCCTGCCCTTGTTCACCCTGAAAAGGAGCACCCACAATAAAACGGCAACATTGCTGTATTTTGGCGCATTGGGTCTGGGGTATATGTTTGCTGAAATAATCCTGATTCAACGATTTGTCCTCTATCTGGGCCAACCAATTTATGCCGTGGTTGCTGTAATCAGTACCATGATGGTATTCAGCGGTATGGGAAGTCTTCTTTCTCAGCGAATCGAACCAAAAAAAGCCAATATCCGATACATCGGCGGGGGAGTTTCGTTCATCATGTTGATTTTGCTGTTGTTTCTGACCCCAATCCTGGAAACTACCCTGGCATTGGATTCATGGATTAAAATTGCAATCAGTCTCCTAACAATCGGAATCCCGGCATTCATTATGGGAATGATGTTTCCGCTGGGAATCAGATACCTGCAAGGTCACGATGCCTCGCAGATTCCCTGGGCCTGGGGCATCAACGGATGCTTCTCGGTGATCAGTACCTCTCTGGTTACCCTGATTTCATTAAATGCCGGATTTTCGGCGGTTATCCTGATTGCGGCTGTTGCATATCTGTTAGCCTCGCTGGCTTTTATGGTTAACCGGCAGCATCCGGCCCGTTGAAAAAAATTTTGTACAAAGATTGTATGGATAGTTATGTTAAAACTGAATATGGCATAACGTACTTTTGCACTTTCATTTGACCAAAAAATATGCACCGGATCACCAGTCTTCAAAATCCTCTGATAAAGGAGATAGTTAAGCTTCAACAAAAATCTGCAGGGAGGGCAGGTTCTGGTCGCTTTGTTGTAGAAGGAAGGCGTGAGGTTTCGCTTGCATTGCGCTACAATGTAGAGCCTGAGTGGCTTATTGTTTGCCCTGAGTTTTTCACACCCGATGCGGAATATCCAATTCAATTGGTACATGAAGAATCGCCAATTAAGTTGGAAGTTTCCGGGGCAGTTTACAACAAACTGGCTTATCGCGAAAAAGTTGAAGGAGTTATCCTTGTAGCCAAAAGCAAACCGTTACATCTTCATGAATATAAACCAGAACGCTCCCCCTTAATAATTCTGCTCGAAGGCATCGAAAAGCCGGGTAACCTGGGCGCCATTTTGCGTACAACCGACGCAGCAGGGGTTGATGCTGTAATTCTTTGCGATTCACGAACCGATATTTTTAACCCCAATACGATCAGGTCGAGCCTGGGCTGTGTGTTCAGTCAGAAGCTGATACAAAGCAACTCCGATGAAGCCATAAAATGGTTGAAATCAAAAGGGATTCCAGCTTTTGCCACTTCGCCCGGCGCACACAATACCTATTTCGAGGAAGATCTTAAGGGTCCAGCTGCCATAGTATTTGGGGCCGAAGATACCGGCCTGAGCTCTAAATGGCTGGATGCAGCGGAGAAAACCATCAAAATTCCGATGGGAGGGATTATCGATTCATTAAATGTGGGAGCCTCAGTGGCTATTGTAACCTTCGAAGCTGTCAGGCAGCGTCTTTCATCGGGCAAAAAGTAATCCTCAATTAAGCCTTACCGGCCTTCCTTCGCCTGAGTTCGGTTTCTATCAGGGAGAGCTCTCTAGAAGTTTGACCCGCAACCGATGTGTTTTCCTCCGCACGCCTTATCAAGTATGGCACTACGGTTTTCAACGGTCCGAACGGAACATATTTGGTTACCCTGAAGCCATCGACTGCCAACAAATAGCTGATGTTGTCGCTCATGCCCAGCAATTGCGAAAATGAAATATTGGGATGGGCTCTATCGATACCCATGGAAATGATTTTTTCAGATGCCAAAGCGCAACTGAGTTCATTGTGGGTTCCAATACATACAGCCATTTCATCAACATGCTCCAGACAAAAGGCAACAGCTTCGTCAAAAGCCTTATCGGTTGAAGGCTTGTCGGGGTAAATAGGAGATGGATAGCCATTTTGTATTGCCCGTTCACGTTCTTTCTCCATATAAGCTCCCCTTACCAGTTTTACTCCCGGGTAAACTCCCTTTTGCCGCAGACGTTCAAACAAAGATTTCAGGTACTCCAACCTGTCGGTACGGTACAATTGTAGCGTGGCAAAAACGATGGGCTTTTCCTGGTTGAAAGACAACATCATTTCTTCGGTAATTTCATCTACGATCCGTTGGATCCACGACTCTTCCGCGTCGATCATTACAGGTACACCGAGCTGAAATGCTGTTTGTCCGATCAACCTGAAACGGGCCAATGCGCGCTCATATTCATTGTTTTCTTCCTCTGTCAAAATCTTCCCTGCCTGAATTTTTTCTAACAACGAAACCCTGGCCACCCCCGATGGTTTAAATACAGCATACGGAATGTTCTGGCTGGTTTTGGTTTTGTTTATGGTAGCAAGTATCTGGCTGGCCGTAAAATCAAAATCCGGGTCAGACTCCTTTCCTTCGGCAGAATAGTCGAGTATGGTTTTAATATTCGATTCGCCAAGTTTCTGGATTACCGTTTCGCATTTTTCGATGGTCTCTCCTCCGCAGAAATGACTAAATACTGTAGGTTTAAGCGCCCATTCCACAGGAATACCTGCTTTGATGGCCATCCGGGTAAAGGCACTGCCTATCTTTACCAGAAATGGATTGGCAATAAGGCGAAACAGCCACCTTGCACGTATCAGTTGACTGGTAGTTTTATCGTGAAAAGCCAGGCGGGTATTGTCGAAATTTTTCATTGGGTGTAATTTGTGGATGGCAAATATAAATAATCATGCCATAAAATATTGCATCTGCTGAAAGTGTTTTGTACAATGAAACGACGTAATTGCAAAGGTTTATCAGGAATAATTATTTTTGTGTATTAAAGCTGACACCATGAACCCTCAGGAACCCTTGCTGAATCATCCTGTATTTTTCGACGAACCTGATACCAATCGCCTGGGCTCTTTTTTAGAGTATCATATCAAACCTCGGGAGGCGATATTTGTTCTGGTCGATGAAAACACACATAAACACTGCCTTGAGCTGTTCGAGTCGAAGTTGCCTTCGGAATTTTCTGCCAGTGTGATTGAAATTCCGGCCGGCGAGAAAAGCAAATCTCTTGAAACATGCAGCGAGGTATTGGAAACCCTTACCGAGAACCTGGCCGACCGAAACAGTGTGCTCATAAACCTTGGCGGCGGCGTGGTGTGCGACCTGGGGGGCTTTGTGGCCTCAGTGTATAAGCGGGGCATACGGTTTCTGCATGTTCCGACCAGCCTGATGGCCATGGCCGATGCCAGTATTGGTGGCAAAAACGGGATTGACCTCCGGGGTCTGAAAAACATCGTGGGAACATTCAATCAACCTATGGCCGTTTTTATCGACCCCCGTTTTCTGAGTACCCTTCCCGAGCGTGAATTGAATAATGGGTTTGCAGAGATGCTGAAACACGGCCTGATTTCTGAATATTCCTTTTTTGAGCACCTTGTTTCCAAGGGTTTTGAAAACATTACCTCGGAAGAAATCCGGATTTCGGCCGAGATTAAGTCAGATATTGTTCAGCGCGACCCGTTCGAAAAGGGATTCAGGAAAGTGCTCAATTTTGGCCATACCATAGGGCATGCCCTCGAAAGCCATTCTCTTTTGCATGACGAACGGCCGCTTCTGCATGGCGAAGCCATTGTTCTGGGTATGATGGCCGAAATTCTGCTTAGCGAAAAACACAATCTCATTACCCCAACCGAAACCGAACCAATTCTTTCGGGTCTTTTCGAATTTGCAGTGATGTACGATTTTAACACCACCTGTATCGAATCCATGATCGAATTCATGGCCAACGATAAAAAAAGCCAGGCAGGGGTTCCAGGCTTCAGCCTGATGCGTAAACCCGGACAGATTATTACCGGTGTCGAATGTTCGCAGGAAGAAATCTTCGACACTTTGAATGAGTTAAACGAAATTTTCAGGGAAAATTAAAGAACCCATGAAAGACGGCCTGCTGTTGGTAAACCCTCCCGGAGACGGGATTGTGCATGGTACGGTTTACCTGCCGTCATCCAAAAGCATATCCAACAGGGTTTTGATCATCAGGGAACTTTGCAGGGAGCCTTTTCACATCGACAACCTTTCAGAAGCCGACGATACCAAAACCCTTCAAAAGGCTTTAAATTCAATTAAATCATCAGAGGAGATTATCGATATAGGACATGCCGGCACCGCCATGAGGTTTCTTACGGCGTATCTGGCAACATCAAATGGCCGGTTTGTTCTTACCGGATCAGACCGCATGAAAGTACGTCCGATCGGCACCTTGGTTGAAGCACTTTTAAACCTGGGTGCAACTGTTCAGTACCTTGGTGAGCCAGGATATCCGCCGGTGAGGATTTCCGGTAAGAAGCTAAAAGGCGGAAAAATCAATATTGATGCCGGTACCAGCAGTCAGTTTATCAGCGCATTGCTCATGATTGCTCCACTTTTCGAAGACGGACTGCAACTGACCTTATCAGGCAAACCGGTATCCACAAGTTACATCAGAATGACCCTGAACCTGATGGCCTTTTTTGGAATTGAATACCGGTGGGAGGGAAGCCTTATCCGCGTTCTTCCGGGACAATACCAGCCTCGCACAATCAGGATTGAGCCCGATTGGTCGGCAGCCTCGTACTTCTATGCGGCGCTGCTGCTTTCAAAGGAGGGCGAAATATATTTTCCTGAATTGACACCAAGTGGTTTGCAGGGAGATGAGAACCTTTACAATTGGTTCGAAGCGCTTGGCGTTTCTACCCGTTTCGAACGCCAGGGAGCGTATGCCTCCAAGACCGGCCAGTCACCTGAATCTCTTGCTTTAAATTTTACTGACAATCCCGATCTTGCCCAAACCATTTCCCTGGCATTTGCAGGTGCAAAAATTCAGGCCGAATTCCATGGACTCGAAACCTTGCCTCTGAAGGAGACCGACCGGATTGCTGCGCTACAAAACGAACTAAAAAAGTTGGGTTTTTTGCTGAATAATGCAGGCGAGGGGGCCTGGCATCTGAAAATGGCACAACCCTGGAACCGTCAGGCAAACTTGTGTTTCGACACATACAACGATCACCGCATGGCTATGTCGTGTGCTCCATTAGCATTGAAATACGGACAAATCTCAATCAGAAATCCCGAAGTGGTGATAAAATCTTTCCCTGCCTTTTGGGAAAACCTTGGCAGAGTTGGTTTTAAGACTGAAGAAACTAACCCATAGAATATTTTGAGGCAACTTTCCCGCTGGTGATTCCCATAGGGTCGATAAATGTCTTTACGACAGATTCTAGGTCCGGGCTATCTTCGCCGGGTGATGGTATTACGGTAAGTATCGGAATTTCCGACTTGTCGATCAGCGTTTCGGTGGTGTTCTGGCCAAAAATATCGGGTATCCCACCGTCTTTTTCTGCAACAATCATGATCAGGTCGGCTTCGGTCTTCTCGGCAAACTTCATCAGGGCATCAGGCCAGTCGCTGCTGGGGTCGATGCACAAATCGGTGGTTACGGTCAGGCCGAGTTCTGCATAAACATCTTTTACCTTTTTGAGCAATGCCTGTTTACTGATTACTTTGGCCGGATTGCGGGTTCCCAAAAATCCGAACACTTTGATTTTGGCTCCGAAGTAGTGCGAAAATTTAATGGATTTCAGAATTTTTTGAGTACTTTCTGCCGAAAAGTCGATTGGCAGTACAATATTGGTGTAGCCAATATGGCGGTGCAATTTTTTAACCAACAATACAGGAATACGTGAACTACACACCACCTTATAGGCATAACTGCCCATAATATGCTGTACGCCTTTCTTGCCGTGTATCCCTATAACAATGAACTCTGCCTTTATTCGGACAGCCACCTCCGATATACTGGTAAAAATATTACCCTCTTCGAGCACCCAACTGACCTGCACATCGGCTTTTTTCTTGATCCAGGCAACCGCATCATGCATCTTTGCAGTTAGGATGTCTTCCTTGGGAGTTCCCAGAACTTTCTTCCCGACAATATGTAACAGCACAATTTTACGATTGAAAATCCTGGCCAGATTTACTGCATGGTCCATGGAATAGCGGGCGACAATCGTGAAATCAGTAGGAACTAGTATAGTTTCTTTCATGTTTTAATGTCAGTAACACTTTTATTTTGAATCAGTAAATTTAATAAAAAAATGCCAAAATTCAATATTCATCTTTGATATAAACAACAAATAAGCTGTTTTGGTTTAACCCGACCATTTTTCTTTAAGCTCAACTGGTTTGTACTCCGCAATAAGCTGAATTGCTTTTTCAGAAGAATCGGCCAGTAGGATCAAATCGCTGAAACGCATGGGTATAAAGCGCTCCCTGGCCATTTGTTCTACAAAAACAAGTAGCTGATCGTAAAATCCATTCGTGTTGATAATCACAACGGGTTTTTGATGCAGCCGAAGTTGCTTGAGCGTGATTATCTCAAGCACCTCTTCGAGGGTTCCAAATCCACCTGGCAAGGCTATAAATGCATCAGCCATCTGCTCCATGGTTGCTTTCCGTTCCCTCATGTCGGCGGTTACTATCATGGCATCGGCAGGCGCGAAGGCAATACCCCTGTCGTAAATAAACTTTGGAATCACTCCCGAAACATTAGCTCCGTGCTGTTTGGCAGCCTGTGCCAGGGCACCCATCAGACCAATATTGGTACCGCCAAATACCAGGTTAAATCCGTTGGCTGCAATCAACCTTCCAAGGCCTCTTGCCTCTTCAAAATAAGAATTGTGCACAAACTCGCTGGATGAACAGAAAACACATACATTCATGTAACAATATTTTAAAACCCTTATTTAAGTGCTTGCGGTTTGTTGTGAAAACAACCTTCCCTGCCAGGTGTCGAGTTCGGCCATTCTCTTTTCAATCAGTGCGGCAACCTGATCGCTTCTCAATCCACCCCATCCCTGGCTCCCGGTTCGAAATACTGGTGGAACCTCTCCGGCAAGCCTTTCAATGCCTATTTCAGGGCGAAGCCTCTCAATAAATTTCACAACGAAATCAATGTATTCTTCCATTGAAAACAAATCGAAGTTCTCCGGATGCTGGCTATACTCTTCTGCCATTCGGGTTCCTTTTACAATCTGCAACTGCCGGAATTTGATGGCATTGATTGGCAAACCTGACAGAATTTGCGCCTGATCGAGCATCATGGAGCGTGTTTCGCCCGGCAATCCGAACATGATATGTGCCCCGGTATGTAATCCCCGGGCGGAAGAAAGTTCAATGGCCTCTGCCGAATGCTCGTAGGTGTGGCCCCTGTTTATCCTCAACAGTGTTTTATTGTAGCACGATTCAATTCCATATTCGATACTTACAAAATGTTTTTTTGATAAATGTGCCAGGAAATCAAGTTTCTCCTCATCGATGCAATCGGGGCGGGTGCCTATGGCAATTCCAAAAATTTCAGGATGCGTCAGGGCTTCCAGATACAATTCCTTTAAATGGCCAATGTCTGAATAGGTGTTGGAATATGCCTGAAAATAGGCAATAAACTTAGAGGTTCTTTGGTACCTCTTTTTAAGAAATTCAAGCCCCGTATTGATCTGTTGTGTAATGGAAAGGTTTGTATGACAATAGGCCGGGCTGAAACTCCGGTTATCACAATAGGTACATCCGCCGGTGCCAATGGTCCCGTCGCGGTTGGGGCAGGTAAATCCTGCATTGATGGATACCCGTTGCAACCGGCTGCCATACTGTTTTTTACAATGATCGGCCCACGAATTGTACCGACGCGTATTTCCCCAGGGATAAACCAATGTCAATTACAATTAGTATGA
This sequence comes from Bacteroidales bacterium, assembly GCA_035477775.1. Classification (GTDB taxonomy): domain Bacteria; phylum Bacteroidota; class Bacteroidia; order Bacteroidales; family UBA7960; genus UBA7960. Next base: position 25,171 of record DATIKH010000100.1, read on the forward strand.
TAACAAATGCACTGGAGAAATACCAGAGTGGTACTTTTTGAAAAGGATTTAAGACTGTTTGCCACCAAAATAATGGGTTTACCTGATTCTGTCGGCCGATCGAACCAAAAGTTCATCCTTTTTAATTGATCTGATTGTCAACAAAACCAGAATCATTGAAGCAAGGGGTAAGAAAACCCCGGCACCATGCGAAAAAGTCATTTCTGTCAGGAAACCTTTGTAATGCTCTATGAAACTGAAAGAGGTAACCACATAACCTACCAGCAGCAATATCATGAATTTGCATACCTGAATCTGGAGCCTCCTTTTCTTGAACTGGAAAATGGTAAATACAGAAAGTACCATTATCCCGAAAGAAAAAATCAGCAATACGATACTCAGATTGCTTTTCTCAATCAGGGGCTGGAAGATTTCGGGTAAAACCGGTCCGGTAATTTTGAGTGGGATTTGTGATGCTTGTCGTAAAGCTTCTATGCCTAAAGGACTTACCTCAAAAGTTCCCAGAGGAATGAAAATTGCTAAACCGGTAAATACAAATACAAGGGTAAGATAAACAGATTGAATACGTTGAAGCATGGATTTTTAATTTTAAATTATTTCTGAACAAAATTATAAAAAAGTAGGGTATTCGGGCGAGTAGTTCAAAGTTGCTGTACTTCCTCCAATGGATTTGCAACCGGGTGATTTAGCCCCGCTTTTCAAATTGGGGCTAACTTATCTGACCTGAGAAGTTTTTTTTGAGGACACAAAAATTTCGCGGTTATTCCAATAATCTTTATATTTGCCCATCAATTCCTGCATCTTTTTCTGATTTTTCTTTCAAACATTTACCCGTATTTTTTTATCGAAAGCCCAAAGGTGTCGGCAATAGACACTGAATCAGCGTGTTGGCTTAAGGCTGTTGTTCTGAAAATCTTCCTTTATTGTGTGAATTAATAAATAATTGAGAAAAGACAGGTTTAAAATTTTATCCACTTTTTTATGTACGATATTGTAGCATTGAACGCAAAGCTCCTGAATGAATTAAGGGAGATTGCCAAAGAATTGAAAATAAAACGCGTTGAATCATTTAAAAAGCAAGAGTTGGTTTACCAAATTCTTGATGCCCAGGCCATGAATCCATCGCAGGATGTTTTGGAAAAGGAAAGAAGATTTTCCAAGCCAGGGCAACGTCCGCGAACAAGAATTCCGGCCGGAACATCGAACAAGGAAACACGTGAGGAAACCTCCAAGGACGAAACCCGCAGCAAACCCGAAGAGCATATCAAGCCCGTTGCCGAAGCAGGGGTGGAGTCTCAAAAACAAACGGGCGCTGACAAAAGCTCTGGTCCCCGCGAACATGGCTCCAACCGACCTAAAATGGAAGGCCAGAGGCCTCAACACAAGAATCAGCGCCCCCGCTGGGATCGACGCGATCAGCAAAATCCGGGCCGACGCATGCCCGATAACCGGACCGAGCCATCCAATTTGAATAAGGAAGGGTTTGGAGGCAGTCCTGATTTGCATAGAAAAGTGCGTCTCGACGATGAGTTGACCTCAGAGCCCACCAACCTGGTGGATGAGATTGAAATGGCCACTGAAACACCGGTTGTAACTCCGGCAGTTACGCCTGAAGCAGTCCCGGTTGCAGGCAATTATACCCGGGTTGAACCTAAAACCGAGCAGCAGGAGCACCCAGCCGGCGAAAAAGAAGGTTTTAGACCCAAAGGATTCGATCGGCGCACCGGTGAACCGGTTTATGAGTTCGACGGTATCATTGTATCGGAAGGCGTTTTGGAAATTATGGCCGACGGCTACGGTTTTATGCGCTCCTCAGATTACAACTACCTCAACTCGCCCGACGATATTTATGTGTCGCAAAGCCAGATAAAACTATTTGGCCTTAAAACCGGCGATACCATTCGCGGAGGCATTCGTCCGCCCAAAGAAAATGAAAAGTATTTTCCGCTAGTAAAGGTCGAAAAGATCAACGGCCGCGATCCGGCTGAAGTGCGCGACCGGGTGCCGTTTGATTTTCTTACCCCGCTGTTTCCCGACGAAAAGTTCCGGCTTACAGGCCATGCCAGCGAAACCCTTTCATGCAGGATTATCGACATGTTTTCGCCTATTGGCAAAGGGCAACGCGGCCTCATCGTGGCACAGCCCAAAACCGGTAAAACCATTTTGCTGCAGGATATTGCCAATGCCATAGCCGCCAATCATCCCGAGGTGTATCTTATCGTCCTGCTGGTTGATGAGCGGCCCGAAGAGGTTACCGAGATGGCACGCAACGTGAAGGCAGAAGTTATTTCTTCCACTTTCGATGAGCCGGCCGAGCGGCATGTAAAAGTATCGAGCATCGCCCTTGAAAAAGCCAAGCG
>DATIKH010000101.1:0-9025 GCA_035477775.1 Bacteroidales bacterium
ATAGAGGAACGTAAGGATCGCAAAAAGGCCTTATGGATCAGGTGCAAAGGCTGTAAGTCGTATATTTGGCTCAGGGAGTGGAAAGAAAACCACCATGTTTGCCCTGAATGCAATTATCACGATAGCCTTACCTCCTGGCAAAGGATTGAAATGATCTTTGATAAGGGAAGTTTCCAGGAAATGTTTGCCGGCATTTATCCCGTAAATTCGCTCAACTTCAACGACCTGAAAGGTTCCTACACCGATAAGATTGCCGAAAACCGCAGCAAAACGGGCTTAAACGAAGCGGTAGTTACCGGACATGGCGTCATACACGGCATTCGGGTTGCTGCCGCTATCATGGATTTTAGGTTTCTTGGCGGCAGTCTGGGGTCTGGAACTGGCGAGAAAATTCTTCAGGCCTCAAACTATGCCTACGACAACAATCTTCCGTACATCATCCTCTCGGCCTCAGGCGGGGCACGTATGCAGGAGGGCGTCCTTTCGCTCATGCAAATGGCCAAGACCTGTGCCGGAATTGCCCGGCTCAATCAGAAAAATATCCCTGTTATCAGCATCTTGGCCAATCCGACTACAGGAGGGGTAACGGCCAGTTATGCCATGATGGGCGATATCAACATTGCCGAACCCGGAGCCGTGATCGGATTTGCAGGCCGCAGGGTAATCGAACAAACCATTGGCGAAAAGCTTCCTAAAGATTTTCAAACAGCGGAGTTTCTGGTCGAGCACGGTTTTGTCGATAGCATTGTAAACCGCAAAGACCTGAAAGATTTTCTTTCGAGGGTGTTGGGGTATTATAACAGGTAAATTTTCAAGATTCATTGTAACAGCAACCCGATAATGTCAGAAAAAAAGAAAGAGGCAGGCGGTAATGCCATGGGGCTATCGCCCTGGGAAGTAGTAAAGATAAGTCGTCATCCTTCAAGGCCTGTTTTTCAGGATTACCTGGAGCGGATTTTTATGGATTTTGTGGAGTTGCATGGCGACCGTTACTTTGGCGACGACAGGGCGCTCATCGGAGGTTTTGCACGAATCGATGGTCGTAAGTTCATGCTGATTGGTCAAAACAAGGGGAAAAACACGGATGACCAGATCGAACGGAATTTTGCCATGGCCAAGCCCGAAGGCTACCGTAAGGCGTTGCGACTGATGAAACTTGCCCAGCGGTTCAACCTGCCTGTGGTTACCATCATCGATACCCCGGGAGCATTTCCCGGCCTGGAGGCCGAAGAAAGGGGACAGGCCGAATCCATAGCCCGCAATATTACCGAAATGGCTACCATACAGGTACCCATTCTTGCGGTAGTGATAGGCGAAGGCGGTAGCGGAGGGGCCTTGGGCGTGGGCGTTGGCGACAGGATACTGATGCTCTCACGCGCCATATATTCGGTGATATCGCCCGAAGGTTGCGCTTCCATTCTTTGGCGCGACGCCAATTATGCTCCCGATGCAGCCGATGCGCTCAACCTAACTGCCGATGCGCTGCTCAAGCTCGGAGTCATCGACCAGATCATTCAGGAACCCGGCGAAGGCGCGCATACCGACTATGACAAAATTGCCGACGAAGTGCGCAAAGCCATCTTACAAAACCTCGATGAACTTTCCAAATTCACAGTTGACGATCTTTTGAATCAACGATTTTTGAAATATTCGGCAATGGGGAAATTTGGAGTGGAATAGCAAAAATAAATCAACAAAAAAGCTTTTTAGTTGTTAATCAAGACAATGGGTGAAAGTTTCTCATAAATCTTCACGAACCAAAATCTATCAATTACGCATCAAATGGAAAAAAAGGAAAAATTACGGATTACAGATACTACTTTGCGCGATGGTCATCAGTCGCTGTGGGCTACCCGCATGCGCACTTCCGACATGCTCGGAATCATTGATGTGATTGACCAGGCAGGGTATTACTCCCTCGAAGTTTGGGGAGGAGCTACCTTTGATGTGTGTCTGAGGTTTCTTCGCGAAAATCCATGGGAACGGCTCAGGCTTATAAAGCAAAAAGCCCCGAAAACACCTCTTCAGATGTTGCTCAGGGGGCAAAATGTTGTAGGATATAAAAATTATCCCGATGACCTGCTCGACCGTTTTGTGGAAACGGCATTGATCAATGGAGTGGATATTTTCCGGATTTTTGATGCACTCAACGATACACGCAATCTAGAAGCAGCATTTAAATCGGTAAGAAAGCACGGCGGCCATGTTCAGGGTACCCTGTCATATACCATCAGCCCGGTGCATACTTTCCAGAAATATGTCGAATACGCCAGGGAGCAAGTACAAGTTGGTATTGACTCGCTCTGCATCAAAGATATGGCCGGCATCCTTTCACCTGCTAAGGCTGCCGAACTTGTTGGCGCGCTGAAACAGGAATTTGATATCCCAATTCAGGTGCACTGCCATGCTACCAGCGGTATGTCCGAAACGGCTTACTTAGCAGGAGTGAAAGCCGGTGCTGGAGCCATCGACGGAGCGGTGGCAGCACTTTCGGGTTATTCATCGCAACCGGCCACAGAGACTCTTTATGCTATTTTCAGCGGATTGGGTTATGATACGGGCCTCGACATTGAGGCCATCAGAAAAGTGAATCGCTACTTCCAGGAACTCACCCCGAAACGTGTTAAAGGCAAGGGATACGAACCATTGGTCGATACCGAGATACTCGACCACCAGATTCCGGGTGGAATGATCTCCAACTTCCGCTCTCAGCTCGAACAGCAGGATGCATTAGATAAACTTCCTGAAGTACTCGAAGAGGTAGTTATGGTTCGCAAAGACCTCGGTTATCCGCCCCTGGTAACTCCCACAAGTCAGATTGTAGGAACGCAGGCCGTTATGAATATTCTGGCTGGTGAACGCTATAAGATCGTTCCGCAGGAAGTTCGCAATTATGTGAAAGGAATGTATGGAAGGCCTCCGGTGCCCATCGAAGGGGAGTTTGTGAAGAAGATTCTTGGCGACGAAAAACCAATCACCCACCGCCCGGCCGATGATCTGGCGCCCATCTTGCCCACGGTTACCAAAAGCATCTCGCAGCCTGAGCTGCTGCACGATGAAGAGGATATTATCTCTTATTGCCTCTTTCCCGAAGTAGCTATGGATTATTTTAAATGGAGGGCTTTGCCCGAAAACAAGAGGCCAATGACCCCAGCCGACCTGGAAATCGAGGAAATGTTCCGGAAGCCTGCAGCTGAGCCTGCCGCAATAGCTAATGCACCCGCGGCTCTGGACAAACTACTTCATCCTGAAGATTATGCCGGCATACAAACCATATTGGAAAAGGCCTCCATGCTGCAACTCAACGAACTGGTTATCAGTAAAGGCGATTTTAATCTTTCTCTGGTTTCGGGCGATGGCAATGGTTCTGCCAAACCCCGGCCTGTGAGGCAACCGGCTGCTGCAACAGGTGTTGCATTAGAGCAAGCTTCATTACCAAAGGCCGAAAAAATGCCGGCGGAGGCTCCTGCAACAACTTCCGGCGAACCCATTAAAGCGGTAATGGCAGGCACCTTTTACCGGGCCCCAAAAGAAAGCGATCCGCCATTTGTTGAAGTCGGCAAAGTAGTGGAAGCAGGCGATACCATCTGTATTCTTGAGGCCATGAAGCTTTTCAACGAAATCAAAATACCTTTTAAATGCCGTATTTTGCGTATCCTTGTTGAAAACAGCCAGAAGGTTACCAAAGGGCAACCCATCATGGAGGTTGAAAAGCTCTAACTACCGATCACAGATTATTGCCAGTTAATCGCCAGATTGGCTTCTTAAAAGCAAGGCGTTGAAAATCAGCTTGTGGGTAACCTGTGTGCTGCCCCTGAAATTGGGTGCAAACGAGTACAGTACCACTTGGCCTTTTCCTTTCTGCATCCAAACCATTGCTGGCGATCTGGAAAGAAGTTTTTCGTTTTTTGCAAAACCGCTCAACAGGATATTTTCTTCAGGGAAGCTTGCTATCACCCGTCGGTTCATGCCAAATGAAGGAATATTTGTTTCGAGAATCGGATTTTCCCTGTGAAAAACTCCTATGCTTAGTGGCATTCCCAGTGTTAATGGGTGGTTTGGGATAAGGTTTACCGCAAGTAGCGACCCCGGAACATTCAAGTCATTTCCTGTAAGCTGCCTTGAAACGTTATTTACAGGGAATCGGAATTGCTGGTGTGGTTGTCGGGGTTCCATAATTCCGGTGAAAAGGTCAACTGACCTTCCCCACGACAACACATTACCGCCATTGATGATGAAATCAAGTACGTTTTGCCAGCCTTCTCTTCCCATTCCAACTGCGTAACCCTCGGGGTAAAACGGTATAAAACGTTCCTCACCTCTTCGTGACTGGCCATACATTAATTGATCTTCGCGCGAGTCGGCAAAAATTACCACATCAAATCGCTGGTTAAGGTCTATGTCTTTAATCTCTGATGGCCTTACAACCGTAAACGGAATTCCATAGGAGTCGAAAAGGAAGCGTGCCCATCCGGCATCCATGTCGTGCAGCCAGGTTTCGACCAGGGCGATGCGGGGCATTTGAATCTGAGTAAATCCTTCAGGCCTGGATGTGATCCGGCGTGGGGTTGATACCATGCCCTGAAGGAGTTGTTCTATTGCTTGCCGGTGCCTTGCCGTTTGCCTTATAAGAAAACTGCCTGCAGGAATTTTCAAACCTCCTGTCTCTAGAGGGCTTGCATTTCTGAAAACCTCAACCCCTCTGGCTAAAGAATTAAATGCTGCAAGAAAACTTTCGTTGAAGTTGCCATTGAAAACCAGAAATTCACCCGCGGCTGCTTCGGATTCCATTTTCATGGCTTCGGGACTCAGCGGCATCAACTTTTCAATAAATCCAGGCTGATTATGGTTTATTTCTACGGCAGTTACCCCCCTGTGCAATGGCAATGACCACGAAGTAATATCGTAAGGCTCAATCATCTCACCACCAGGAGTGTAATGCCTTACAGGATACTGTTGCACTTCCATTACCTCTTTTATAAATGGGCGGAAAGGCTGCGCCATGAGAATTACATAATCACCCTTGTTAAATGCCTGTCGGCCAACTACCGCATCCTGCTGAAGTTTATAAACGCTTATTCCATGCTGGTGCATTAGCCGAAGTAATTTGTAAAGTTCGCTTTTGTCGTGCTGGTTCGATGGTAGAACATAAAAGAACGGTGCTACTGTTTTTCCTCGGTTTACTTCTCTTCGCACCAGGTCGTTGCGGCTGAGGAGAATATCATTTTTCTGCCTTGAAGCTGTCCGGATCAACGGATATACGGACTCCACTTCATATTTTACGATTTCGGGAAGACCCCATCTCCCGCCAAGCCACGGATCAGGCATATTGGTACTCTTTTTATATTCAGAAAGCCCTTTTCCTGATACTCCCAATTCGCCAAGCTCCACATATACCGGTGTGGCAAGATGTGCGCTTGCTGCTTCCGTAAGCAGACTTATCGAGTTTTTCCAGAGGCTTGTGGTTGTATGTCCGGGCCAATAATTATCGAACAGATAATGTTGACTAACACCCTGAAGGCCTTTGGCAGTCATATCTCTCGACATGGCCGAGCCAAGCACCCAACTCCAGTTCCATAGTGTTGGATCAATGTTTTGTGCAATAGGGTCGTGATAGGGTGGCACAAAATACCTCACTCCGCTCATTCCCATCTGGTGTTTTTCAACTACTACATGCGGATGCCATGTCTTGCTGTAAATTTCAGAAACAACCTGGTTCTCCCTCATGGCGAGGGTAATAAAATCGCGGTTTATATTGTGGCCTACATATCTATGATAAACGCCAGGCAAGGTGCTACCTTCGAACGGAGTACCCAAATATTTGTTGTAGTGGTCCACCATCATATCGTGTCCATCGGGATTATGGCTGGGTACCATCATAAACACAACATTTTCAAGATGTTGGTGCATATCTGGTTCAACGTTTGTAATCAGGTTGTAGGCCATTAATGGTGCCGCTTGCGATGGGCCAACCTCATTGGAGTGCATCGACAGGGTTACCAGAACAAATGCCCTGCCTTTTTCAATCAGTTGCTTGCGCTCCTGGTCGGGAATGTTTGGGTCAAGGGCCAAACGGCGGTTGATTTCTTTCAACTCATCAAGGCGCTTGATATTTTCGGGTGAGGAAACAAAAACCAGATACATTGGCCGCCCTAACTCCGATTGCCCTATTTCATCAACGCGAATACGGTCCGATTCCCTTTCGAGCCTTTTCAGGTAACCCATAAGGGAGGCATAACTGAACATTTTGCGATCAGCTCCTGGATGAAAGCCAAAAAAGCTCTCGGGAGAGGTTACTGCTTGTAATCCGGTGGCGTTTGAACTCAATGGTTGCAGGGTCACCAACATAATGAAGCAAACAAAAAACAGGGACTGTTTCATCAGGATAAGAATTAAATATTACACAATCTGTTCCTGGCACAGGCAAATTTTCCTTTGGCATCATCCTCAGGAAAAAGCGCGCCCTTTATTGAAAAACTTTTCTAAAATTATTGCTTTTTGGCAACAGCGACAACAAATCTATTTGCAAAAATTTCTTTTTGCTCAGCACTCTACAGATTAATTATATCAAATAGCATTCGCCCTGAGTTCTACTAAAAGAAAATCCAATGAAATTTCAATCCGGACACTGAGTTGAATTCTATTGCCGGGGTTGGGAATTTGAACAAATTTAGCGTATGAAACAATCTTTTGAGCCAGGCATTATTTACGGGAATCCGGGTGAGGTCAATATCGGGTGCCAGGTACCATTCACGGTAACGGATAAATTGTGGCAATGGAAGATCGTTATGTGTGTAAGGATTGCCCCTGCTTCCCAGCATTCCGGTGGCTCCATGACCGACAGCAATATTTAACCAGGGAGGCAACAGGTTGCTTTCTGGAAAAAAAAACGACAGGTTGACTGAAAGCCAATAAGTTTGGGCGTTATAGTCTTTAAGCATTTTCTCCGGAAGGCTTCTGCCCAGAAGTCCAGGCCGGTATTGGGCAAGTCCGCTTCCTGAATAGGAATATTTAATTGTGATGCGCTGTTCGTCCAACAGGAATTGCTGCCCTGCAAACATGACCGACCCCATGGTATTTGCTACAAAATCGGGGAAGGATGCTCCCCATTGCTCGGAAAACCCATCCAAAATTTCAATTGAAGTGAGGAACAAGGATGCTGCCAATGAACCATAAAGGGCGCTCCGATTGTTGTCCATACCAGCCCATCGAAAAGTTTCGGAACTTAAGCGACTTAAATAATAACCCGCGGCAAGGTGGCCCAACTTATCCTGTTGAAACCAATCCGGTAAATCGTTGTGGAAATGAAACCCGGAACGGGGATAATTTTTGTACCATGCCTGGTTCAACACAATCACTGAACCTGTAAAGGCTGATAAATGAGCACCGGATACCAACCAGAGTCGGCTTTTGAGTTGTCTGTAATCTTGCCTTAAGTCTTCATTTTCGATAGGTTTGCCCATGCCTGAGGCATGGCAATGACAAATTATAGTTAAAACTATCCCGATTAAAACCTTATTGACAATAAGCAAGATTAAGATTTTTGCATGATGGTTTCATATCCAGCCTGAAGAATTGCAAGCGCTTCCTCGCGGTCAATTCCTTCGGCGTAAGTTCTCAATACAGGCTCTGTTCCCGATGGTCTGATCATAAACCACTGGTTGTTGCTAAAATAGTATTTAAAGCCATCAAGATTCTCTTCTTTAACAACCTTGTAAGGCCCGAAAGATTTGTAAGCCTTATTTTCGCAGTTGGCTACAATGCGATCTTTTTCGCTCGGATTGAGTTTAAGGTCAGAACGCTCAAAGGCGAAACTTCCGGTAATTGCATAAACCTCGTCAATGAGTTGACGCAGGCTTTTTCCGGTTTTGACCATGGCTTCCCAAATCACCAGGCCATTGAAAATTCCATCGCGCTCGGGTATATGGCCTGTAACGGTGATTCCGCCTGATTCCTCCCCGCCCACAAGTATGTTTTCCTTGAGCATAAGACCTGCAATGTGCTTAAATCCAATTTTAACAATTTCGAGAGGCAGGCCGAAATGTTCACATAAGAGGTTAATCTTTACCGACGACGAAAATCCGGTTGCTACTTTACCTTCAAGATTTTTATAGTGTTTCAAATAGTAAATGAGCAACAATATGACATGGTGCGAATCGATGTAATTTCCTTCGTTGTCGAAAAGCGCTGTGCGGTCGGCATCGCCGTCAACGGCCAATCCGCAATCAATTTCGCCCGAGAGGCGTATTACTTCCGAAAATTCCTGAAGATTGCGCAGGAGCGGTTCGGGGGGGATTCCATCGAACAAGGGTTGGTGTTGGCAATGCAACAGGGTTATGTCAGGAAACAATCGCCGCATTACGTTCTGGCCTGAACCGTACATGGCATCGAAAGCAAACTCCCATTTGGATTCTCTGATGGCCTGAAGGTCAAATTTTTGTTCAAGATAGCTGCAGTAGCTTGCTTCCAGGTCGGTGTATTCGATCAATCCCTTTTCCACCAAATCATCAAGCCCGAATTGATCGAGATTAAACGGGTTGTTTTCCGGGATGAATTCTTCCACTTCGCGAATGTCCTCCTCAAGTAGAGGCCCTCCGTAGGAGCCTTTAAGTTTATATCCGTTGTATTCCGGAGGATTGTGACTGGCCGTGATGACCACCCCCAGGAATGCCCTGTGCTGCAGTACGCCAAGAGAAATCATTGGCGTTGAAACAAAGCCTTTGGCCAAATAGACTTTAATTTTGTGCAGAGCCATTACTTTGGCTACCACCTCTGTAAATAGTGGGCCACCAAACCTGCAATCATGCCCGATTACTACAACTGGGTTATTGTTTTTCGACAATGCCCATAGTGCAGTTCCAATTGCCACCCTGGCTACATTCTCGGTCGTAAAATCCTTTGCAATAATTGCCCTCCACCCGTCAGTTCCAAACGCTATTTGCATATTTGAGTTAAATCTAAGATTGGCCCCAAAGTTAAAAAGAAAACCCACCGGACAAGGGTGGATTTTTAAACTTGAATTTCT
>DATIKH010000102.1:0-16497 GCA_035477775.1 Bacteroidales bacterium
ACCAATGCCGGCGATACGCTGGAGTTCAGTCTTGGTTGGAGAGTAGATATTGACGAGGAAACCGGTGTGCGGGCAATATGGCACACCGGCGGCGCCATGGGTGGCGGCGGAGTGTTGTTCATTTTTCCCGACCAGGGAATCATCTTTGCCTCCCTGGCCAACACCAACCGCGTGACCCATTTACAACTTGCCCGAAGAATTGCACGGCTTTTTCTTAACCCTTCCGACGTAAAAGCTAATGAGTAACCCTGACCGGCTTTCAACCATAAATCGGGTTAATGGCTTTTTCTACCTTATTATTGAAACTGCCTTGAAATAATAAAAAAACCGCCAGGAAAGGCTCCCTGGCGGCATACTTTTTACCTTCAATGCTAATCGTTAGCTGCTGAGCATAACCGGCATGATGAGCATGAGTATGTCTTCGGCTTTGTTTGGATTATCGACCGGCAGCACCAGGCCTGCGCGGTTGGGTTCCGACATATTCACGCTGACTTGCTCTGTATCGATGTTCTGCAGCATTTCGACTAAAAAGCGGCTGTTGAAGCCTATTTCAATGTCGTTGCCTTCGAAACTGCAGGCAATCCTTTCGCGGGCTTCGTTGCTGAAATCAAGATCTTCGGCCGAGAGGGTGAGTTCTGAACCTACGATTCGTAATTTAACCTGATACGTTGTTTTATTCGAGAAAATGGAAACCCTCCTGATGCTATTCAGGAATGGGATGCGATCAACGGTCATTTTATTTGGGTTGCTGGCCGGAATTACTGCCGAATAGTTCGGATATTTTCCTTCTATGAGCCTGCAGATCAATATGACGTTTTTGAACGAGAACCGTGCATTGGTTGATGCGTATTCCACTTTCACCGTGTCGTTGTCGTGTGTAAGAATATGCTTCAGCTGATTTAGGGGTTTTTTAGGAAGTATAAAACTGGCCGATTCCTTGCTAATAACATCGTTCCGACGGTAACGCACCAGTTTGTGGGCATCGGTAGCAACAAAAGTTACCCCTTCGTCGCCGATTTCAAAGAAAACACCAGCCATAACAGGGCGCAGGTCATCGTTGCTGGTGGCAAAAAGGGTTTTGTTAATTGCCTGGTAAAGCACATCAGATTCAATATTTAAACTTGCGATGGCTTCGATCTTCGGAATTTTTGGATATTCCAAACCATTAAATCCGGATAATTTATATTTTCCCTCACCTGCAGTAAGCGCGACTCCAAAGTGGGTCTCGTCGATATCGAGTGTAACCGGAATATCGGTAAATGTTTTGAGGGTTTCGACTAAAATTTTTGCCGGAATGGCAACACTGCCCTCACCCTCGGCCATATCAACGCTTATGCGGGCGATCATGGTGGTTTCCAGATCGGAGGCGGTAATTTTTATTTCACTGTCGGCCAACTCAAACAAGAAGTTGTCTAAGATCGGGAGGCTGTTGTTGGAACTCAAAACTCCGCTAATGGCTTGTAATTGCTTCAGCAACAACGAACTGGATACAATAAATTTCATACGTACCTGATTTAAATTGATTCAAGCAAAGATAGTTTTTTATTAAAAATAGACCCTTAGCAAGATGTTTTTTTTGGTGATTCAGAATTCTCACCTGGAGTCTGTATCATGAAGAAAAAACGAAAGTGGCCGCATTATCCGATTGAAAACAAAATACTTACCAATGGTGAATTCTCCTCCGTTCACCTGCATGAAAAACAAATTGGGGTCTGCAATGGTACCCGGAGCCATCAACTCCAGAGTTTCTTCATCTGCCTTTCGGCGATAAAAAACAAGATTTGTGTTGTTGCCTTCCTGATCGACTACGGTGATTTCAAAAAAATCAGGCTGGATTAATTCAAGCTGAAGTATAGAGTCGGCGGGAGGGGTCAACAACCTGTCGTAATACAATCCGGTAAAAGACTTTAGGAACCTCCCTACCCTATCCCATTGAATACGGGCTGAGTCAACCACAACCTGGTTTTGCAGCAAAAAAGGATTGTTTTCGCGCACATCAATCACAAACGATTCCTCCGGCTGCTGGTTGTATTTTACTTCAATGCTCGCAATCTGATCCGGGCTAAGGTCAATAACCACAGGGTCGCGCCAAACACTCAAATTAAGACCAAAAATTTCTGACAGGTCGCTTTCCACACCGGGTATATGTACAACAAACGGAATTTGTGAACCAGATAAGCGCATGTAGGTGCCATCGTCTTCCAGGGTTTCGGGCCCAACAACATAATGTCTTACCCGCCTTGTAATAGGCAACAGCCTGATTCCGCCGGGCAGTCTTACAAGATGCAAACGGGCAGTTACCAACACCTGAACCCCTTCCCTGTCGAGCAAACTATTTACCGTATCCTGATCTGCAAGTGCCACCGGCCTTCGCACGTTTAACTGGCGCATGGTTCCAAGCAATTCGCGAATAGCCGATTCGTTGGCTCTAAAAACCTGATTGAAACGCCATGTGCCGGATTTATCCTTCTCCAGTCTGATCGACTGATTTTCTCTGGCAGTAAATTCAATACGTACAATCTGGTCTGTCTCATCAATTCTGAAACCCCGGTGCCGGTCGTGCATCGAGCCCTGCCCTCCAAATACAAACAACAGTAGAGCAATGCCGGCCATTAGAACAAGCAAAATGATCAAATATGTGGAATTTTTTGTTTTCATGATGTCATTTTTTGGCACGCTCTTGTTAATTCAGTCGCGAACGAATTGAGATGGTCATTTCAATTGTCCTTAATTATTATTGGTTTCAGTCTTTTGCCTATGGCACATGGGGATTTTCCTGCTTAACATTCTTTTTTGCAAACCTTTTTTTACGCCAGACAAACCTTGCGAAACCAAAAGATACCACCAATATGACCGGCACCAGAATATTGGCAACCTGAATTGGAGTTCGGTTGCGGTTTACACGCGACCTGTCGAGCATCCTCAGCCTCATTTCTCTTGCCCGCGCTTCGAGAATGCCCGAATCGTCGGCAAGGAAGTCGATGGCATTCATTATGAAATCGCTATTTCCGAATGTCTGGCCGGAAAAGCGGTCGTATCCGAGCGGCAGTGGTTGGCCGTCGCGACCAAGTTGATTTTTAATTACATCGCCATCGGCCACTACTATCATTGCAGTAGGAACACTCTGGTCCCTGCGTTGAAATCCTGCAGGCATTCCGATACCTGGCGCCAGCCTGTTTCTAAAAATCGACTCAAAACTTCCCTCAAGCAATACAGCTACGTTTTGAGGGCCAGCTGAGAACTGCCGTTCATCGGGTTGGTGCCGGAGGAGATTCAGGGATATTGTCGCAGGGGTGATTACATTTCGCGTATATGGTGATGATTGTAGCAAAATGGTTTTGTGAACATTGGGTGCATATACTGTATCGATACTGCTTACAAATTCAGATCGTATCAGGTTCAGGTTGTTTACGATTTTATGATTGTTTGCCGGATTAAGCAGTGGAAAAAAATACCAGGGCAACAGGTTGATTTGCGGTTGGTTTCCGATCATTCCTGTTGTAACAGGAATGGGCGCTGCATTGAGGTCTTGAAGCAGGTTGGCATTTAGTCGCACCCCATATCTGAAAAGCATATCATCGATATTAACAGGCCATCCCATTCCAATGCTCTCAAAACTTGGTGGCCGGAGACTGTCCATGCTTGCAAAAACAGGGTCAACCAGCCAAAGCATGGTTCCTCCCTGCATGATGTATTGATCTAAAACAAATTTCTGCTCTTCGGTAAAAGGATTTATAGGCTTGGCAACGATTAGCGTTTCGAATTGTAATATTTGAGCCAGGTTATTATCAATTCTGAGACTTTCCACACGATAGAACTCGCTCAACCTACTTTTTACGTCGGCCACCAATGCACCGGTAAGCTCACCTTGTCCTTCTATGAAGCCTATTCCGGGCTTTTCGGTTATGGTAAGGCGCCTGATGGCATTTGCCAGATTGTATTCCAGGGCTTGGGCCGAATAGTTGAGAATCTCTTCTGGCGATTTTCCCAGTTGGTCTTCGAGCAGTTGCAAAGAAATTTCCCTGCCGCGATAGCTTACCAGTGCACCTGGAAAAATAATTTGCTGGGATGTAGCATCATGTTCCCGAACCTGAACCTGAGTAGGCTCCAAACCTTTCTCCATAAGCATATTGATAATTCCATCGCGCTCGGGTGCCTGCAGAGGGTTAATAAATTCATACTGAATATTTCCTGAGAACGCCCTGAACTCTCCTAACATTTCGCGTGTTTGGTTGCGAAGTTTCTGAAATCCTGCAGGAAAATCGCCTTCGAGATAAACCCTGAAATACACAATATCATCGAGTTGCCGGAGCATGGTACGGGTGCCCGGCGAAAGGGTATAGCGCTTCTCCGTGGTAAGGTCGAGTCTGGCAAATTTTAGGCTGCCAATAATATTTACGGAGACTAAAATTGCTAGGCAAACCATCAGTTGCAGGAAATTTTGCTGCCTGATAGTCCGCCGGCCGGTGCTATCCCCAATTTTTTGTTTACCGGATTTGAAAAAAATGGCCATTTTTGAAGTTCTCCAGGTTAGTGTCTGAGTTTTCGATTACCAATTGCGGCTCTGCAGTCTTATTTTGGTAAGAAATACAAAAAATACGATGAGGCTGATAAAATAAATCAGATCCCTTGTATCAACCACCCCCCTGCTCATTGAAATGTAGTGGGCATATATGCCCAGGTTTCGAACGAACAGGTCGGCGCCGCCAAAAATTCCGACAGTGTAAATAAGTTCAAAGCCAATATAAATGAATCCACAAAGGAAAACGGCTATGATAAAGGAAACCACTTGATTTTCGGTAAGGGAGGAAGCAAACAGTCCAATCGAAACAAAGGAAGCCCCCAAAAGCAGCAACCCCAGGTATGACCCCCAAACCCCGCCCATGTCGAGGTTGCCGGGAGGCAATCCGAAATGGTAAACGGTAACTACAAAGGTAAGGGTGGGTATAAGTGCCAGCACAACCAGAGTAAAACCGGCCAGTAATTTTGACAGTATGATCTCAAGATCGGTAATCGGCTTTGTAAGCAATATTTCTATTGTTTTTGAACGTATTTCGTCAGCAAAAAACCGCATGGTAATGGCCGGGATTAGAAACAAGAACACGAATGGCCCAATAACAAACAGGCCATCCAGACTTGCAAATCCAGCATTCAACAAATTGAAATTGCCAGGGAAAACCCACAAAAACAGGCTGATTATAACCAGAAAGACTACGATTACGATATAGCCAATGAGGCTGTTAAAAAAGTTGTTGATTTCCTTTTTAAAAAGTGCCAGCATAGTTCCTAGGTTTGGTCTGTAAATTCAATAGATACCTTTTCATTTAGCCGAAGTCCAAGGAGGCTTGAGGCTTTTCCTCTGTTAATTGCGATTTCGAGATAGCCAGTTGACCCGAAACGTGCAAGTTTTTCCCCTTCGACCACATCGCTATAGGTTGCAGACAATTTGTCGATTCCATCGTCGTACAGGCCAAGGTTAATAAAAAATGGACGTCCGGCCGAAATTTCTTCGAAAGTAGCCAGATCGATATTTATGTATGCATTCTCGTAATTATCAACATAAATTACTTTTCCGATAATCTGGCTCGGGTTTACAACCGGTTTGAATAACAGCCGCTGGTTCAAACCAGAAAGTTTCCTTCCTATTTTACTGAGTTTCTTACCATTTGCAATGTCTGCTGCCGCCCTGGCAAACACTTCCCTTGAGGTGGTTGGCTTTGGTATATCTCCATCCTTGGTTTCAAGTACCACGGCTTCATCCGGATTGGTATCGAACAGCAGGGAAAAAATTCCATTATCAGCTCCAACGAAATAATGACCCTGGCACTTTAAAGCAACATGAGGAATTTTGTCAGTGGCTTCAGTATTAACACAAACAATATGTATTGTTCCTTCTGGAAACCACTTAAAAGCGTTGCGAAGTACAAAACTGGTATCCAAAAGGTTGAAAGAAGGAATTTGATGGGTAACGTCAACCAGGCTAACTCCCGGGATCAACTTGTGCAAAAGTCCTTTGAGGGTAGCAGTGTAATGGCTTTCAGGGCCCCAATCACTGGTAAGTGAAACAATGGTCATATGTTTTAATTAGAGTATCAAAATTTTGGGTTTAAAATGCAGGCAAATAAACACAATCGCCCCTTTAGTTCTTAAATTTATCGTTATTTTGCATCGTCAAAAATACTAAATAATGGTTGGCTGATCATACCATCAGTGCATTTTCGACGGATAATCTGCTACAAGACCAACAATCCTTTTATGGGAGAAAAAACAATAAAACTTGAAGGCATCCACCCTCCTGAAATTTTAGGGCTTAGAGAGGAGAAACTCCAAATTCTTCGCAATCTGTACCCAAAGTTAAAAATCATTGCCCGCGGAGACGATATCATTTTGCTTGGGGAGCAGGATGAATTAAGGCTTTTTGAAGAAAAGTTCGCAGTCATGCTTTCCATTTTTGAGCGTCAGGGTAAGCTTACAGAGGAAAATATTTTAGAAGTAATGGCCATGGGAAAACACCCTGATGCCATTTCGAATGGGCTGAAAGACGATGAGGAGGAGTTGATTCTGTACGGTAAGAACGGCATGATGATCAAAGCCCGAACCCCCAACCAGAAACGTATGGTAGAGAGTTTCAGGCATCACGACATGCTGTTTGCCATCGGGCCGGCAGGAACAGGCAAAACTTACACAGCAGTGGCTTTGGCAGTGAAAGCACTTAAGAACAAAGAGGTAAAGCGCATTATTTTAGCCAGGCCTGCAGTTGAGGCTGGAGAGAATCTGGGGTTTTTGCCTGGCGATCTCAAAGATAAATTGGACCCATATCTTCAACCGCTTTATGACGCTTTACGCGACATGATTCCACCGGTTAAGCTGGCAGCATACCTTGAGGACGGTACAATCGAAATAGCCCCTTTGGCATTTATGCGCGGGCGAACGCTCGATAATGCTTTTGCCATTCTGGATGAAGCCCAAAATGCCACCGAGAATCAGTTGAAAATGTTTCTGACAAGAATGGGGCGCTCGGCAAAGTTTATCATTACAGGCGACATTACCCAAATTGACCTTCCCCGCAACCAGGTGTCGGGACTCATTTCGGCTACCAAGATCCTCAACAAAGTACCGGGAATCGAATTTATATTCTTAAATGAGCGGGATGTTGTGAGGCATCCATTGGTAACCAAAATCATTGGTGCCTACGAGAAAGCTGGTGCAGGGAAATAATCAAGAATCAGATAAGCTATTCAAAAGTAAATTTCGGCGTATGCTCACAAACAGGGCGGTAATTACCCAGACAGATTTCAGGTTCCCCGGTCAGACCGGTTTTTACCGGGGCAAGGTCCGCGACCTATACTTCATAGATAACCGCCTGCTGATTATGGTAGCCACCGACCGCATTTCGGCCTTTGATGTGGTGTTGCCCAAAGGAATACCGTTTAAAGGTCAGGTATTGAATCAACTGTCATCAGGATTTCTCGATAAAACCTCCGATATTGTCCAAAACTGGAAACTGGCGGTACCTGATCCCATGGTTACGGCGGGTATTCTATGCAAGCCCCTTAAAGTTGAGCTGGTGGTAAGGGGCTATTTGGCAGGGCATGCATGGCGCGAGTATAAAGCCGGACGGCGCATTCTATGCGGAGAACGATTGCCTGAGGGTCTTCGTGAAAATGATCCTTTGCCCGGGCCCATTATTACTCCAACCTCAAAAGCTTCGGAAGGACACGATCTGGATATTTCGCCCACCGAAATAATTTCAACCGGACTCATGAGTAAAAGAGATTACGAAGCCATCGAAGATTACAGCCTGAAACTGTTTGCCCGGGGAACCGAAATTGCAAGGCAAATGGGGCTTATTCTTGTAGATACAAAGTATGAGTTTGGTAAAAGAGGTGAAGACATTTTTTTGATCGACGAGGTACATACGCCCGATTCGTCGCGTTTTTTTATTTCCGAGGACTATCAAAGCCTTCAGGAGCAAGGTATGCCCCAAAAACAACTTTCGAAGGAATTTGTAAGAAAATGGCTGATGGAAAACAACTTTTCCGGTTTAGAAGAACAGAAAATTCCCGATATGACAGGGGAAGTTATAGGACAGATTTCCGGCCGATACATCGAATTGTATGAAAGGATAACCGGTACGCGTTTCGACATGAGTCCCGAAACCAATCTGAGAGAGAGAATTGAACAAAATTGCATTGATTTTTTAGCAAAAAATCCTCGACAAATATGAATTGAGAACTCAACAAATGTGCTTTGTTTAGGGCAGAATTGAGTAATTGAAGTACAAGATCAATCAATTTTGCAATTCCAGATAAATGCAAAATTTGTTTTTCGTTTAATTTATATTTTACAAAGAAAAATTTATAGGATTTGTGCTTCTTTTTATCCATTTTTATGTTTTTTTACGTTATACCATAACCAAAGCAACGGAAATACGTAAAAACTAAAAATAATCGGTCAATCAATGAGTTATTTCTATTCAACATTGGGAGTTTTAATCTTTCTGATTGGAATTGGAAATGCCCGTTCCCAGGAAATATCATATTGCCGAATAACTCTTACAGGCGGAACCAATGTGGTTTGTCAAGGACAGACCCTGGTATTAATAGCCGAAGAAGATGTTTCTTTTGGGCGGCCTGTATCAAGGACTTGGTCTATTGGAGGCCAGGATCTTGACGGTAAAAACCTCCCGTTTTTTCGTTTCGACACGAGTGTGCCGGGAACCTTTGCGGTTTCTTTTCAAATGCAAAATGAGGATGGTTTTGAATCGGTATGTGAGGTTGTTGTAAAAGTGCTTCCGTTGCCCGATATACAAATAGTAAAAACCTATCCCTTTCTGCGCAATATTCTTCGAAACCGCTCCAGGCCTAGGCTTGCCATTAATATTTCAGACGATTATGTGGTTCAATGGTTTTTAAATGGGGATGAACTGAAGGGAGCTACCAGGCCGGTACTCCATGTTAAAAGCCCTGGCAAGTACCGTGTTCGGGTAACCTGCCCGCAAGGGTGCTTGGCTGTTGGAGAAGTTTTGGTAACCGAATAAGTTGATATTCTTAAAAGAAACCTATGCCAAGTATAATTACAATGCGAACACGAAAGCTGAAACTTGGGATTGTATTCCGGCTGATGCTGGTCGGTTTTCTTATTAATATTGGAATTGCCGGGGCAAATCCCATTTCTGTAGTGATTCAAACACCCGATGGAAGCAGGGATGTCTGCCAAGGGCCTTCAACCTTTATACTTTCTGCAGTTGCCACCGGCGGCAGTATGAATTTTGTAAACTTTGTTTGGAGCGGGCCGCCCGGATCCATTATTCCAGTAGGCGATTATGCAATTTTCAACAACAGCATGGCAGCTGCTCCAGGAACTTACAATATTGGGGTTACTGTTTTCGATGATGAGGGTACTAGTGGAAGCGCTACCATTACAATTACATTGCTTGAAACACCTGTGGTAACCACTAGTGCGGGTGGGCCTACAAATTTTTGCCTTGGAGGATCTGTGTTATTGTCGGGCAGCATAACCAGTGGCTTGACTTTCAATTGGAGATGGAATATGGTGGATATTCCTGGAGCCAACCAACCAACATTTAGCGCATCACAAAGTGGAATTTATCGCCTGAGGGTAACTTCGGGTGAGGGCTGCAGCAGTTTATCAAACGGAATATCAGTTACGGTTCATGATCTTCCTATTGCAACAGCAAGTTCAAATTCGCCACTTTGCGAAGGCAGCACTCTGGAACTTTATGGCGGGCCCTCAGGAATGTTGACTTATTCCTGGAGTAGCCCAACTAACCCAATGTTTACATCTACCGATCAGAACCCATTAATTCCAGGCATTACTCCTGCAGTGGCCGGAAATTATATATTAGTGGTAACCGATGGCAACAATTGCCAGGGCACAGCTGCAGTTCGAGTAGATGTTGACGCAATACCTACTCCACCCACAACGGCCTCGGCAAGCAGAACACAAATTTGTACAGGGGCAACAGGCAATCTTACCCTTACAGCAACTGGAGGCAGCGGGCAGGTCTTGAGATGGTATTCCGGTAGCTGCGGAGGAGTATTAGTAGGGACCGGAAATAATCTGGTTATCCCTTTTCCTGTTTCAACAACTACCTATTACGCTTCGTGGGAATCGGGTACTTGTGGTCAGTCGGCCTGTGCGTCGGTAACGGTACAGGTTGAGGATCCTCCGATTCTTCAAATTGTTACATCACCCATAAGCTGCACCGGTTTCAATGATGGTGAGGCCACCGTGCTCATTTCGGGAGGGTTTCCCCCCTACTCCATATCATGGACCACAGGCGCTACAACGCCAAGTATTATAAATTTAATAGCCGGCACTTACACCGTAACCGTAACAGATGCTGCCGGTTGCCGTAGCACTGCCAGTATTACTCTCACCGATCCTATTCCACTTACAGCTAATTTTATCAACCTGATCAACCCAATATGTGTTGGGAGTTCCACGGGAAGCGCAACGGTTCAGGCTTCGGGCGGCACGCCTCCATATTCATTTTTATGGGGCAACGGACAAACTACTGCCACAGCTTCAGGCTTGCCTGCCGGAACCCATCAGGTTGTTGTTACAGACGACAACGGATGTAACCTTACAGCTTCGGTTACACTTTCAGACCCAATCCCAATAGTTATTAATGCAACGACACTCGTTCATGTTGCAACTTATGGAATGAGCACTGGCCAGCTCACTGTAGAAGCAGTTAATGGAACTGCACCCTATACCTACGTGTGGGCACATGGTCCTACGGGCCCAGCCCTAACGAATCTCCCGGCAGGATTTTACACGGTTACAGTTACTGACGCAAATGGCTGTAGGGCAGTTGCCACTTTCGAAATCCGGCAACCACCTCCAATCATTATTACCGTGACCGGGGGAACAGGCAGGATATGCTACCCGGCCAATAGGGTACCGGACTCGGATTTTACCCAACTAAGCACCGTGGTAACAGGCGGATCAGGTGCCTTCACCTATTTATGGAGTTCCGTTCCGGCTGACCTCAGCCTTGTCGGGCAAACCAATATTGCCAATCCAAGGGTGAGTCCATTGGTTACCACAACCTATAATCTTGTTGTAGAAGATGTTGCCGCTCCAGGAATTCAATATTTCGCGAGTATTACCATTACGGTTTCTAATCAGGTATTTGCCTTTCCGGGTGCCAGTTCCACAATATGTCACCCACTCAATGGAGGCAGCCAAATTCTTGGCGCAAGCCCTCCCGCCTCGGGTGGATCGGGCGTTTTTACATACTTATGGAGCTCAGCTCCTACCGACGCTTCATTGGTCGGCCAGGCTACCAACCCAAACCCGTTAGTCGCCCCCAATCAAACTACCACTTACACCCTTACTGTTACTGATAGCGAAGGGTGTGTTCAAACAGGACAGATAACCATTACGGTTCGTCCTGCACTTGATGTGGCTATTAATCCAACCAATCCGATAATTTGCAACCCACTAAATAACGGGGAAGTTCTATTACAGGCGGTTGTGTCGGGAGGAACAGGCCCGTTTGTTTATTCCTGGAGCCCGGCTACAGGTCTTAGCAACCCTGCTGTTTCAAATCCAATAGCAAGTCCCTCTGTCACAACCATATACACCGTAACCGTTACTGATGCCAACGGTTGTACTGACTTGGCAACCACCACAATTACTGTATCGTCAGCACTTAATGCCAATGCCGGGCCTGACAGGACTGTTTGCAACCGTCAGACCGTGGTATTGGGAGGAACACCAGCGGCAACGGGTGGTTCCGGGGCAGGATTTACTTACTTGTGGACGCCAGCGGCTGGATTGAGCAATCCCACATTGCCTAACCCAACCCTGATGGCAACGACGACCCAAATATTTACACTGCAGGTTACCGACAGTCAGGGGTGTATTGCCACTGATCAGGTTACCATCACTGTTAACCCTGTTGTATTGGCCGATGCCGGTCCTGATATTGGACTATGCATTGGTACATCCGCAATAATAGGTCCGGGAGCCGTCGCACCTTTGAGATCATACGCCTGGACTAGCGCTCCTCCCGACCCGTCGATATCCAATCCAAATATCGCGAACCCAACCGTCAGCCCTTCGATTTCGACCTTATATTTTCTTACAGTGACTGACCTTACAACCGGATGCACCAATAGGGATACCGTTAGGGTAACAGTTCAAGCAAATCCGAGCGTTGTAATAATTCCTAATAGCGTTATTTGCTCAGGACAAAGCATAAATATTGGCAATCCCCTTGACCCGCCTGGATTGATCTATACATGGTGGTCATCGCCTCCGGGTTTCTTAAGTACCTTGGCAAACCCCACAGTATCTCCAACAACAACCACAACCTATTTTGTAAGAGTACTAAATGCTTTCGGATGTGAGGCTACCGGCCAGGTTACAATTACTGTAAATCCCCTACCAGTTGCGGTAGTAGCAAATGATACTGTATTTTGCAGTGTAGCCCAAATAGTACCTATTGCAATTGGTGGACCAACCGTAGCAAATCATACATATTCGTGGACATCGAACCCTCCCGGGTTTACTGCCAGCATTGCCAACCCCAATGTAACCTTTTCAGGTACTACTCCGATTGTTTATCATCTTGTGGTTACAAACCAGTTCAACTGCACTGCACGTGATTCGGTGCGAATTTCACTTTCCGATCTGGTATTAGATGCATCTGACCCCTTGGTTTGCCAAGCTGTAGGTCAGATTAATCTCGGCAATGAGGTGAGCGTAACAGGTGGTGTAGGTCCTTTTGTATATCAATGGTTCGACCACTTAAACAATCTGCTCTTTACCGGTCAAAATTTCGTTGCGCAACCTCCATATCTTCCTTTCTATCAGGTAAGGGTTACGGATAATAATTTGTGCTCAGCTACTGAAAACATTACTATTCAATTTTTGCCTGAACCTTTGGTCGATCTGGTAATTAATCCGCCGGGAAGGGTTTATCTGGGTCAGATTGTTACTTTTTCTGCTTTCCCTTCTGATCTTTCCAACTATGACTTTTTTGTTGACGGGGTGCTGGTTCAATCGGGAGCATTGAATTCATTCAGCAGCAAGGATTTGACACACGGTCAGGAAATATATGTTGTTGCAACAACAGCATTCGGATGCCTGGTGATCTCAAACACCGTCATACTGAATATCAGTCCTTTACCTAATGCGTTTACTCCTGATGGCGATGGAATAAACGACCTTTTTGGTGAAGGTGTACACCTTACCATTTTTAACAGATGGGGCCTTTTAGTTTATGAAGGCACAACCGGCTGGGATGGAACCCACAAGGGCAGAAATGTTAGTCCGGGAACGTACTATTACATCTGGCGACCTGATGGTGTTGTTGACCAGGAAAGTGCTTTCAGAGGATCGGTAACTGTGATCAGAAACAGGAATTGATTTGTGTGAAGTTGATGGTGAGATTAAACTTTGTTAAAATCAAATGACAAACTCAGAATTATAAAAAATCACTCTAACAGAAATTTACCCAAACTACTAACCAAAAAAATCAAAGTTTTCTGGGTATTTGAAAAAGGAATCCTATCAGATATAGAGATTCGGGATTAATAGGCATAATTCAATAAGCATGAAAATGAAAACCTTTATAATAATTTGCATGTTGGCGCTCTTGGCGCAACCCGGCATGGCCCAGCGAACCTTGAAATTGCTTACTGCTGGTGATGAATATTTTCGAAACGAGCAATTTACTTATGCACTAGAAGCGTATGAAAAGGTTTTACGCCGAAACCGTTCGGCAAGTGTAAGGCGGGAAGTTTCATTCAGAATTGGGCAAACCCATCAGCAGATGCTGAATTATGAAGAGGCACTTAAATGGTTCACTACTGCATTGAATGAAGGAATTGAAAAGCCCGAAATCTTTTTACATTTGAGCGAAATGAGTTTGGGAATGGAAGACTTTGATATGGCTATCGATTACGCAAATCGCTTCCTTAATTTAAGACCTGGCGATCCATTTGGAAGAAAATTTCTGGAATCGGCCATATTCAGCCGGGATAATTATCATAGAGTTACGCTGTTCGAAGTACAAAACGAACGACAGATTAATACTACAGGCCAGGAATGGGGGGTTGCATTTTTCAGAGATAATCATATTTTGTTTTCCTCTACATACCAACCAACCGGTGGGAGGCTTGATGCCAGGACAGGAACAGGTTTTTCAAGTATTTATGAAGCCATTAAGGACACTGTTGCGAAACAATGGGCACCTCCGACCCAAATTCAGGGAAACGTGAACACGGTCTTTTACGAGGGTTTTATGACTTTTCACCATGAAACCCAAACCGGATTCTTTATGAATTGCGGTGGTCGAGATGGAACCAGGGCAACCTGCAATATCTATACCTCCCGCTTAAACGCGGCAACTTCCACATGGGATACTCCTGTTATATTTCCATTCAATAGCAATGATTTTAATATAGGTTACCCTTCCATAAGTGAAGACGGACTCATCCTGTATTTTGCGTCAGACATGCCCGGGGGACATGGAGGCTTCGACCTTTACAGAATGGAACGAACCAGCATAGATAGCCCTTGGGGATCTCCTGTTAACCTCGGAAGGGAGATTAATACGAGCCTGAATGATTCCTACCCTTTTATTGCGGGCAACATTCTCTATTTTTCCTCCTTCGGACTACCTGGATTTGGGGGATTTGATATTTTCTATTCAGAAATTACTCCCGAAAAGGGTTTGTCAAGACCTATCAATATAGGTGCTCCCATAAACAGCAGTGCCGACGATTTTGGTTTCATTATCAACAGAGATTATACATCAGGTTTCTTTGCTTCGAACCGACCAGGCGGAGTTGGTAAGGACGACATTTTTTCCTTTACCATCAACCACAATGCTTTTGATCTGAGAGGGCTTGTGCGGGATAAAAACACCAATGAAATTCTGCCCGGGGTGGATGTTATTATTTATGGCGATGATACTCGTTTTCACAGGGTTACAACGGATAGACAAGGAAACTTTCTGTTTCCGCAGCTCCAGGCAACCATTAACTATATGATTGAAGTTCTTAAAGATGGCTATGCGCCCTTCTCAGAAACATTAACCATTAGAGAAAAACTTATTGCAAGTCAATTTTTGGCGGTACCTGAGATAGTTAGAAATATTTACCTGAACGCGATGCCTCTTGTCGGGGCTACTACACCACAGAACCAAAGGCCGGGGCAAAACTTTCCGACAAGACCAGCAATTACCGGAGTTACAGAAGGATTCCCTACTATTCATTTTGATTTTGGAAGATACAACTTAACCACCTTCGCGAAATCTCAATTAGATAGTATTGTTAGATTCATGCGAGCAAATACTGGAACCGGTTTCGTTGTTCACGCTCATACCGATGAAGTAAGTGGCTATCTATTCAATTTCTATCTTTCACAAAAAAGGGCCCAAAGCGTAATCAAATATTTGACAGACCAGGGTATTCCACTAAACCGCCTTTACCCATTCGGGCACGGAAAAATGATGATGCTGTTTCCAAACGCCAGAACCACTGAAGAACACAGGTTAAACAGACGAGCTACCTTTGAGCAATTTAACCTGGCTGAGTTTAACCAGTTTCTGGCCGAAGCTCCAAGGCACAGTTTCAGGTACCTCAACTCCCTTCACAAGGAGGCGCATCATGCCCGAGGAGTGGAATTTATGGTACAGTTTGCTGCCACAAGAAGCCCTGTCAATCCGAGTTTTTACGCACGGATAATGGAAACCATGCCTCAGGTCGATATTATTTACTATTACAGCATGGACCGCCTTCACCGCTATTCAGTTGGTACCTTTCAGGCAATAAATCAAGCGCTTGCAGTAAGAAGGCAATTGAGCAATCTGGGTTTTGATGCTTTTGTTGTAGCATTCAGAGATGGTCAAAGGATAGTACTTAGCGATGCCATACGGGCTCAAACTGCCAGATAATTAAAAGGTGTTCATTGATTTGTTAAAACACAAAATCAAATTTTTAAGACAACCGATCCATATGTTGATGGCAAATAGAGTAAAAAATAATTAATTCTCTGATGAAGACATTAATTCTATTACTGGTTTTATTCATTTGGTGTTTGAAAGCCTCAGCTCAAAACGACCCGAGTTTCAGCCAGTATATGTTCAATGAAAGGATTTTCAATCCGGCCGCCATGCAGTTGACCAATACCCTCGATTTTTCGTTGGCGGTACGTCAGCAATGGGTAGGTTTTGAGAATGCACCACTTACTCAGGCATTCAATATAAGCACCTATTTGCAGGATATCTACGGAGGGGTTGGTTTGAATATTGTAAACGACAAACTTGGTTTTGAAAATTTTTTGAGGGTTAGGGTAAATTATGCATTCCCTGTACAGGTTGGTGTTTTTTCGCACCTGGTTTTTGGAGTAGGTGCCGGAATAGTTAACCGCACCATTGACGGAACAGGGCTCATTTATGACGATCCCAACGATCCTTCTGGTATTTTCACAAGAGAAAATTTTTTAAGGCCAGAT
>DATIKH010000103.1:0-3452 GCA_035477775.1 Bacteroidales bacterium
CCGGGAGCAGATTTCAGAAGCTTGCAATACGATCATGCGGGCAGCTGACCATTGAGTTTTTGGTTTCCCTTTTTCTGGTTATCTTTATTGCGATTGTTCGGTTCTTCAGTTAAATAATCCTCTTATGGACAACCATTTGGAAAAACTGTTCGAATCCTTGCCCTTGCAAAGTCTGCCTGTAGCCGGATTTTTCCGGAATTATCCCATAGACTTGTCTTTCCGTAGCGGCGACTTTGTCCTGCTTTGCGGCACCAGCGATTATCAATGGGCTTATTTGTTGGGCGAAAACCCCGAACACCTGCTTGATGTACTTGACCAGTTTAACTATTCATCGCTTTATTTTGCCAATGTTGAAGACTGGATGCTTCCTGCGATTACCCAAGTGCGTCGCATGGAGTGGAAGCTTACGACGCATCGTTTTTACCTGTCGGAAAATCATCCCATCGAAAGGCCTGCTATCGATTTCAATACCCTGGAACCTTCCCAGGCTGAAACCATTTTTGAACTTTCGGCATACAAGGATTTCACTTCCGTCTCCTACATTGAGGACCGGCTGCGCAAAGATGTTTCGGCCGGAATCTGGCAGGACAACGTATTGGTAGGGTGGGGCCTTACCCACGATGACGGCTCGCTTGGCTTCTTAAATGTATTGCCCGAATGGCAGGGCAAAGGTCTTGGCGAGAACATTATGAAAGGACTTATATTGAAAAAAAGGGAACAAAAACTCCCCGTTTTCGTCAACATCGAGCCGCACAACAACAAATCACTTAGTCTGATTGACAAACTCGGTTTCACTTTCGACAGGCAGGTATCGTGGGTTAAACTTGTATAGTGGCCGCTTCGGAATTTTTCATTGGGTTCCCTTGTTTTTTACTATTGTACTTCCCAACTTCCTGCCTTAAGGCCTGCTTTGCTCCCTAAGATCGGTTATAATATCAATCAGGGTACTGCTTGATTTGCAATAATTTTTATGACAAAATGGCATAGTTTTTATCTAATACGCCAATATGGCGCAAAAAGCGATTGTTAAATGCCCATTTTTTGTTTGGTACAAGGTTTGAAAAGTGAGCAGCAGAACTACTTAAAAACAAAAACCTTAAAATTTGAAATCTTTGTTCAACTAAAAAAATGGAGGACCAAATTATGTTACCAATTATCAGAAGCAGCAGAATGAACCTACCGAGCCTGATCGACGATTTCTTCGGAAGGGATTTAATGCAAAATTTCCTTGACAACCAGACCGGAATCAGCACCCCATCGGTGAATGTTGTTGAGACCAACGATAATTACCGGATTGAAGTGGCTGCACCCGGACTTGACAAGAAGGATTTCAAGGTTGAAATTGAAAACAATGTGCTGGTCATTTCTTCGGAAAAGGAACAATTGAATGAGGACAACCAGGAAGGCAAATACATGCGCAGAGAATTCAGCTATTCGAGCTTTAAGAGGGCCTTCAGCCTGCCTGGAAGTGTTGATGCTGAAAAGATCAAGGCCTCGCATCACAATGGAGTATTGCAGATCGAAATTCCCAAGAAAGAGGAAGCAAAGCACAAACCTCCACGCAACATTGTGGTTTCCTAATACCAGATAAGCCGGGCAGATGCCCGGTTTTTTTTTAAATCTTTCTTAATTGATTGTTTCTAAAAAATTCATGTTTTAATAAACTGAAGGTTCGTGCATTTCCATAGTTTTGCAATTTGTATAATTTTAAAAGAATGTACTTCAATCAATCGGTATTCCTTCAGTTTGCCTTACGCAGGCCTTACGGTATTCATTCTCCGTTTCTTTACGATTTGGCTGATAATTGTATCTTCAGCAAAGAATCTAGTGCTGATTTTTTGTTGCTTGAGCAAAAGCGTAAAGAATTGCTTAATGACCATACTGAAATTAATGTTTTTGATTTTGGGCCGGGACCAAAACGGTTTGCCATAAATCCGGGTGTGGAGTCGATTAGTTACCGGCGTAAGGTGAGCAGTATTGCCCGCAACGCGCTTCTTTCTCCCGCTATGTGTCGTCTGATGTGGAGGTTAACGAAATACTTTTCGCCAAAAACCATTCTTGAAGTGGGAACCTCTTTAGGCGTTACTACATCTTACCTGGCCAATGCAGCGCCTGAGTCGAAAATCATTACATTGGAAGGTTGCCCCCAAACTGCTGCAAGAGCCGAAATGCTTTTTAAGGAATGCGGCGCTGCCAATATAAATCTCTATGTAGGTCATTTCGACAACACCCTTCCCAATGCATTGGAACAACTTGTGAAGGTTGATTTGGCTTACCTCGATGGAGACCATTCCTATAAGGCTGCCATGCAAAATTTCAGTACGATACTTGGCCATCTGCATCCGGAAAGTGTTCTGATAGTTGACGATATCAGGTGGTCGAAAGGAATGAGAGCGGCCTGGTGCGAAATGAAAGACCATCACCAAGTAACTTTAGCGGTTGACTTGTATAAAACCGGAATATTGTTTTTCAACCCTGCTCTGTCGAAGCAAATTGTGCCGGTTGGTTTTTATTTTTTCTAATTTTGATGCTCAACTCACATTTGACCCGATGACGAACCAGGAATTGATCAGGCTCGAAGAGATTACCAAATTTTATAAGGTGGGTACCGAAGTCGTAAAAGCCTTGCGCGGAATCACCACTTCCATTTACCGCAATGAGTACGTTGCCCTGATGGGGCCTTCGGGCTCCGGCAAATCGACCCTGATGAATCTGCTTGGATGCCTCGACACCCCGACTGGAGGGAGCTATACACTAAACGGCAAAGATGTGAGCAAACTGCATGACAATGACCTTGCAGAGATTCGAAACCGCGAAATCGGATTTGTCTTTCAGACTTTTAACCTCCTTCCGAGAAGTACTGCTCTTGACAATGTGGCACTTCCTTTGATTTATGCGGGGATCAACAAGGTTGTCCGTCGTGAAAAAGCCCTCCAGGTGCTCGATCAGGTAGGGTTATCGGACCGTACCCACCATAAACCCAACGAACTTTCAGGCGGCCAACGGCAAAGAGTTGCCATTGCCAGGGCTTTGGTAAACAACCCGAGTATAATCCTGGCCGATGAACCTACCGGAAACCTCGATTCGAAAATATCGCTCGAAATCATTGGATTGCTGCAACAGATACATGAAGCCGGCAACACGATTATCCTGGTTACCCACGAAGAAGAAATAGCAAAGTACGCTCACCGAATTATACGCCTTCGCGATGGACTGATCGAAAGCGACCTGCTGAATCCCAACATAGCCAAAGTAGAAATGGCAGGGAGTTTCTTTAGTTGATGATTTCTTGCTTCATAAAGCATTATGAAAAACTGGAAAATATATACCAAAGCCGGCGACAAAGGGAAAACCACCCTGCTTGGTGGTAAGCCTGTGCTTAAGTGCCATTTGAGGATCGAGTGCTATGGAACCATTGATGAACTGAATTCCTTTGTCGGGCTTTTGCGCGA
>DATIKH010000104.1:0-44851 GCA_035477775.1 Bacteroidales bacterium
GTATTCTATTTAAAGGAAGTAATTTTTTGCTAAAGTTTCGAAACTTTCTAACTGGCTGATCTCCCAATCTTTATTCTTTCCAAGCTCAGCCGCCATGATTGCAGCCACTTGCGGTGCGATTCTGATTGCTTCTCTGGCGTCGAGAATCAGACATCGCACCCTGCGCGAGAGCACATCTTCGACCGTCCGTGCCATTTCGTGCCGAACTGCCCAAACTACCTGGGCTTTTAATAGATTAAAGTGGTTGCTTATTACCTCCTCCATGCCGGTTTCAAGCCTGGCCAGACTCAGGATCTTCTCCTTATCGGTGCCGTAGAAATAGTATGGATCGCAAAAATCAACCTTGTTGATAAATCCATGAATCTTAAATCTTCGGGTTTTTGAGCGGGTTTTTTTCCACCCCTTGTTGGTTTCAACCCGTGCCACCATGTCTTCGGCCATCTTTCGGAAGGTTGTCCATTTGCCGCCAATAATGGTAAACAACTCCGATTCAGTGATCAGGATTTTATGACTTCGCGAAATCTCTTTGGTCTTGTTTCCTTCCGTTTTTGGTGCAGCAAGCGGTCTTAAACCCGCAAAAACGCTGAGCACATCGCTGCGGGTAGGTTGTGCGGTAAGGTATTTCCCTGTGGTTTGCAATATAAATTCTATTTCTGCATCGAGCGCCTCAGGTTCCAAAGAAGGCTTTTCTATGAGGGTATCGGTAGTTCCTACAACCACCTTGTCGTGCCATGGAATGGCAAAAAGAACCCTGCCGTCGTTGGTTTTAGGAACCATCATGGCGTATTTGCCTGGTAGGAATTTCCGATCGAGAACCACATGTACCCCCTGGCTGGGAACGATGCTCCGGGCTTTACCCGGCTGATCCATCTGCAGAATTTCATCCGCAAAAACTCCTGTTGCATTGATCACAGCCTTTGCTTTGAAAGAGTATTCATGCCCGGTTTCCAGATCCCTGGCAACGACACCGTTTATCTTGCCTTGCGGGTCTTTGGTCAGGGAGGTTATGGGCATATAGTTTAAAACAAAGGCTCCTGCCTCAACGGCCGTTTGTAGTAAGTTGATTGCCAGGCGTGAATCGTCGAACTGTCCGTCGTGATAAACCACGCCTGCCGTAATTTTATCCGGATTGATGGTGGGAATTTTTTCAACAGCCTTTTTTTTAGAAATCCGGTAAGATCTACCCAGGCTGTAATGTCCTGCTAAAAGGTCGTAAACCATCAGGCCTATAGTAAACTTCAATTCGTCGAACCATCCGAATGTTGGGATAACAAACGATTGGTTTTTGACCAGATGGGGAGCATTTTTCAGCAGCCTGCCTCTTTCAATGCAGGCCTCGCGTACCAGGGCCACATCACCTTGTGCTAAATACCGTACACCTCCGTGTACAAGTTTGGTGCTTTTGCTTGAGGTGGATTTTGTAAAATCAGATTTTTCGAGAAGCAGGGTTTTGTAACCTCTGGTAGCTGCCTCAAGGGCTATTCCGATTCCTGTTGCTCCCCCGCCAATGATGATGACATCGAATGGGTGTGATTGACTTGTTGCTGCTGATAATATGGTATTTCGATTCATAAAGCCTTATTTGAGAAAAATCAGAACTTGCAATTATAACAAAATTTGGCAAATAAAATGTTGCCAAATAAAGCCATGAATTGAAAGTTTCGACCAACCCCTTTGGAGCGGAATTAAGCCAGCAATGAAAGAATCGGCATTGAGTGTAATTGTACAGTCCGGTCAATCCAAATTTGGGAGGTACGGGTTTAGGCGCATCTGCGGGCTTGAAAGTGTTGAAAAGTTGATGACCGACTCCTTGGTTGCCGAATACCAGGATAAAGAATTCGAAGAAAAAGGGGTACAGGTGATTCGGGTTTAAAACGGGTTGCATCCTGAGGGGCACTTCCCAACCTTTTGGCCAGGTCGCGACCAGTCCTACTCATCCATGTCGAACTGCATCATATTGCGACGCTCCGGCCTGTTGTTAAAACCAAAATTGTATCTGATATTGATACCAAAACGGCGGTTGTCGGTGTAGCGATCTCCCTGGAGGTGCATGCTTCCCTGATTGAAGTTAAACTGTGTAACCATAGTCCGCAGTACATCCCTGGCATTGATGGTTATACTCAGGCGTTGGTTTAAAAAGGTTTGGCTTAGACCAAAGTTCAATTGCCCAAAAGTATCCAACTCATAAAAGTTTTGCTGTCCGTTGGTCATCATAAATCCCATCATGGTAAGCCGGGTATTCGGCGCAAGCCTTAGGGTGTGAAAGGTAAAGAACATCCAACTTCCCCTTCTGAATGACAGGGGTTGGTTTTCATAAACTCCTTCAAATTCGTTGATGTTGTAGCGTGCCCCAACGGCAAAGAAGTACCTTCCGCCCGGTGGAATGGCCCCTGCCACATTAAAATAGGTTTCGCGCCTTTTGCCCAGGTTGTCGAATGTTCTTACGGCAATCGCGGGGTTATTGGGGTCCTGATAAACAACATTCGAAAAAATATCATAGGTATAGTTTCTACCAACTGCAAAAATCGGAAAATCGTCGAAGCTGATGTTTGCTTCAATATTGTTGGTAAACTGTGGCTTGAGGGCTGGATTCCCTGTCTCATAAAGGAAAGGGTCAATATACCTTATGCCAGGATTGAGATTTGCATAATCGGGACGACCTATAGTTCGCCGATAAATCAAAAATCCGCGCAATTCAAAACCGGCCATTTCAAATAATCTACGACTCAAAAACACGAAGGGGAACCAGTCCAGACGGTTAACAACAAAACTGGTATCAGTTGGAATGGTCTGGTGACCTTTCATAGAGGTATGCTCGAGTCTGAAACCGGGTTTCAAAACCAATTGTGCCGGAAGGGTAAAGGTTGCCTGAGCATACAGGGCGTTAATCCTTTCGCTGTAGGTGAAAGTGTTGGTGCGCCTGGTATCGCCGGTAATAATGTCGTTGTTTCTGGTAAAAAACTCGGTGCTGCTCGAAAAATCTACCAGATCGCTTTTAAAACCGGTTTCAATGAGAATTTTGTCGGTTACGCGCAATGTAAGGTCTGATTGCAGCATGAAAGAATGGCGCCCAAACCGGCTATCGCCCATGCCTGAGAGGGGTGGGATGGCCGGAAACATAAAAGAGTTTGTGTATTCCTGTTCCGAGAGAGTGTTACCGTAGCCATAACCAAACTTGGTATCCCATTCCGAACCCAGAGTGTCCAATTTCCATGTAAAACCAAGATCCTGCTGGAGGGTTAAAAAATGGCCGTTGTTATGCAGGGTGTTCAGGTTTTCGCTAATGGAACCGGGGTTCCCTTCAAACCCGATAAGGTTCAGGTTGCTTGCGTTCGAAGCCCGAAGGCCGCCGTTAATCCGCCCGTCGTAAGTAATTGTCATATTTGGATTCACCTCAAATGTGAGCCCCAACCCAAGATTTCCAGAATTGTTTCTTTGCTGGTTTTGCGAAACCTGGCTCAGACGGCTGTCCATAGGCATAAACCTGGTGGAGTTCAGGTCTTCAACCACGCCCTGGTGATTAAAGCCTGCATTCAAAAATGCTGTTATCCGTTCGTTGCTGTCGTTGAAACTTACCGAAGCGAACCTGTTGCCCGAAACACCCTGATTTATCCCGGTGTTTACTGAGCCAAACCTTCCAATGCGCATGCCTTGCTTCAAAACAATATTTATTATACCTCCCGACGAAGCAGCATCGAATCGGGTAGATGGTGTACGGATAATCTCTATTCGCTGAACGCTTCCGGGTGGCAAGCTACGCAGTATGTTGTTAATATCCTGCTGGCTCATTCTCTGCAAGCGGCCATTGATGTATATTGCAGCCGGAGTTGCGCTGTTCAGGAATATGCCTCCTTCGGGGTCAACAAACAAACCGGGGGTCATTTCAAGCACTTCCAGGGTGTTTGTACTTATACCAGCAAGGGGCTCCGGGTCAACTATTACCTTATCGCCATCCTGCCTGATAAGTGGGCGGCGTGCTGTAACGGTAACCTCGCCCAAGGCAACAGCATCCTCACGCAACTGGAATTCAAAAAAACGCGTTTCGCTTCCGATGCTGATTTGGTCTTCCAATGGCTCGAACCCGATAAAAGTTATATTCAAGTCGTAGCTACCTACAGCCACCTCCTCGAACCTTATGATGCCTCTCTGGTCGGTGGCACCGGCCAGTCTTCGTCCATTGTCAGGGTGGATAAGTTGAACCGTAGCGCCAGGAAGAGGTGTTTCTTCATGGTCTTTTACCAGGATGGTTATCGGCAACAGGTCTGAAGAACCCAAAACAGGAATGCTTCCAAACAGGAAGCAAAAAAGAAATATAGCGGGGTTATAAAAGGGTTTTTTCGAAAAAATCATTGTGCAACTTTTAGTAGAATTAAACAAGCCCTCGTTTGACGGTAATGCCAGCAGAATGTTACAGGCAATAAACAATTATCGCATTAAAAAGTTTTTTGCGACTTGGGCTGTTACCAGTATGGATATCCCGGTTATTTGCTGCTCACTTCCATGCGAGCTTGGAATTCAGATCTTTCGTTGGAATATTCACTTGGTTTTACTCCATAAAATTCGTGAAAGCACCGCGAAAAATAGGATAATGACGAAAACCCCACATCGAAGGCGATTTCTTTTATGAATCCTTTATTGCCTTCGAGCAGTTGAGCTGCCTTTTGCAGCCTGATATTTTTGATAAAATCGCTTGGTGACTGTCCGGTTATTTTCTTAAGTTTTCTGAACAAATGTACCCTGCTCATTCCGACAGTTTTGCTTAGGTCCTCGGCATTGAGCTTCGGGTCTGCCATTCGCGATTCTATAACCTGCATGATTCGGTTCATCAGGGCATCATCGGCTGAGGC
This sequence comes from Bacteroidales bacterium, assembly GCA_035477775.1. Lineage (GTDB taxonomy): Bacteria > Bacteroidota > Bacteroidia > Bacteroidales > UBA7960 > UBA7960. The sequence continues at coordinate 4,848 of DATIKH010000104.1, forward strand.
AATTTTCTGTTCTTCTACAAGGATGTTTCCACCCGGGCTGTATTTAATTTTTATCCGCTCCCGGTTGTTGAGCAGGTTGGAGATGTTTCTTTTGAGCAGTTCCAGATTAAATGGCTTTACAAAATAGGCATCGGCTCCAACATCCAGCGCACTGAGAAGGTCTTCGTTTTGCGCTTTGGAGGTAATCAACACGATAGGCAGGTGGCTTGTTGCAGGGTTCGATTTCAACTTGCGGCACAGAACCACCCCATCCATTACCGGCATTACCACATCGCTCAGAATCAGGTCGGGCTTCTGCTGGTGCACCAACTCCAGTGCGTCCTTTCCGTTCGAACATTCGAAAATCTTGTAATATTCCTTCAATTCCTGCTTCAGATACTGCCGCATGGGATTATCATCATCAGCGATGAGTATCTTGAATTTGGTTTTTTTTCGGGCTTTTATTTCAGAATCCTCATGTTCCTCAATTTCGTTCAAAACCTCTGGTAGTTCAAAATTTGCTTCAGTCCAGTCAGGTAAATTTTTTTGACCTGCCTGTTGCGAAATCTGGACATTGGTTACGTGGGTATGTCCTAAAGGTATCTGAATGTAAAAAACACTGCCACTTCGGCTGGTTCGGTTGCGGGCAAAGATTTTTCCTTGTTGCATTTCTACAAGGGTCCTGGCCAGGTGGAGCCCAATACCGGTTCCCGATTTTGAATCGGGATGGTTGCCGCCCTGGTAGAATCGGTCAAATATTTTGTCAATATTGTGTTCTTCTATACCCGGCCCGGTATCTGAGATCGTAATCTCGGCATATTCCTTCAGGGAACCTTCGTTGTCGGGGTTTTTTGTGGTGCGGAGATGCACTTCAATCTCCCCGCCCTTTGGCGTAAATTTAATTGCATTATAAAGCACATTGTAAATTACCTTGTCGAAATTATTCGGGTCGATCCATACCTGCAGTTCATCAAAAGGCTTAGAGAACTGTAGTTTGATTTCTTTTTTATCTGCCAGATACTGGAAAGCTTCCATAATTCCTAAGACAAACTTCACAAGGTCGGTTTGCGCATAGGATAACAACAATTGTCCTTTTTCAATCTTTCCAACGTCGAGCAATTGGTTTACCAGCCTCATGAGCCTTTGAATGTTGGCTGCCATAAGCTGAAAGGACTTCTTTTGGGCAGCTCCCACATTTTCGCTCAACAACTGCTCCAACGGTCCGGCGATCAGGGTTAGAGGGGTTCTGATTTCGTGCGAAATATTTGTAAAAAACCGCAGTTTCGCTTGATTCATTCTTTCCTGATTTTCATGATGGAGCAGTTCCCGCCGGAATTTTATGCGGTTTTTGATGTATCTATACAAGCCAAAAACCATAAGCGCACCTATAACACCGTAGATAACCTTGAACCACCAGGTTGCATACCAGGGTGGAAATATTCGTAATGTAAGGGTGCGTGTTTGTGAATAATTCAGGCCATCGACTGCCCTGACTTCAAATGTATAAGTACCAGGGTCGAGATTGGTGAAGGTGGCCCTGCGGTTGGTAGTGCCGGTGCTTATCCAGTTTTTGTCGAAGCCCAGCAGGCGGTATTGGTAGGTAAAGCGTTCAGGATTACTGAAGCCGATGGTGGAGAATTCAATGCTGAAATTATTGTTCCTCCAGGGTAGAAAAAGGGTATCAGTTCTTTCTATGGATTTCTGCAATATAATCCTTCCATTGATCTTTTCGCCTATCTGTACGGGCTGGTTCAGCAAAACCAATTCGGTCAGATACACCTGAGGTATCAGATTTTCCCTGATAATTTTGGACGGAACAAACCATGTTAATCCGTTGATACCGCCGAAAAATAACTCTCCATCCGAATTTCTCAAAGCGGAGTTTCTTCTGAATTCATTTCCCTGCAAGCCATCATGTACGAAATAGTTAGTGAAAGAGGAATCGGCAGGATTGAAATTACTGATGCCGTTATGTGTCGATATCCACATTTGCTTGTCATTTCCTTCAAGAATTGCCGTTACAACGTTGTTCGAAAGGCCATTGTTGGTGGTTATGAATTTTGAGGACCCGCTCCTTTTGTTGTATATGGCCAATCCTTCATTGGTGCCAATCCAAATTTGTCCTTCCGAGTCTTCGGTGATGAAATAGGCTATATTGTTGGGAATTAAACCGTTGGTAGTGCTCAATGTGCGAAAGTTATTCCGGTTTGGGTCATACACGCTTACCCTGTTGTAAGTAGCTATCCATATGAGTCCTTCACTGTCCTCAAAAATTTTATTTACCCAATTGTTGCAGATGGTGTTTGGATCGGTGGGGTTGTGGAGGAAACGGGTGAAATTTCCGGATGCAGGGTCAAACCGGTTTAACCCCCCACCGCTGGTTCCAATCCAGATATATCCCCGGCGGTCGGCCAGTAGGGCTTGTACTTTATCATTCGAAAGGCTGTTGGAGTTCATCGGTTGGTTCTTGAAAAACCTGTTTGCACCGGTTGCCGGATTAAAACTGAAGAATCCTTCGAGCGCTGTACCGACCCACATCGTACCCCGTTGGTCAAAGACAAGTGAAGTAATGGAAACCGGCAGGGCATCGGCTCTTTGTGAATTCACCTGAAAATGCCTGACCTGGCCTGTGTGGTGCCTAATCTGGTAAATTCCATCGGTGTCGGTTCCGACCCACACCTGGTTCTTGTTATCCTGAGCTATGGCCATGATACTGCCCGATCCAATAGTGTATTCGCCAAACTGCTGGTAGGTGAGGGTGTTAAAATTATTTGCCCTGCCAGGAATCATGATGGCGCCTTTCAAAAAAACGCCCATCCACATATTACCTTCATTATCCTGGGTTATGGCATGTATTCTAGACCGGTTGGCTTCAAACCGGCTATGGGTGATATGATGCTGCTCCAGGGCGGTGCCATGGGCAGGTAGCTTCCATACTCCCAAACCGCTTGTGCCTACCCAAATATTGTTGTTTCGATCGGCGTAAAGACTTCTGATGGGTAAGGGATGTCTTCCTGGTGAGGCTGCTGCAACTTCCAAAAACCGGTTCTCATGTTCTACAAATCTGTTCAAACCGCCATTAGCAGTTCCTATCAGAATATTTCTCTGATGGTCTTCTATAATGGAAGTGATGTAATTGCTGGTCAAAGCACCTGACTTACCTTGTTCGTGTCGGAATACCCGTATTTCATTTGTCGCTGGCAGAAAAACGTTTATTCCTTCGTTTTCGGTGCCAATCCACAACCGGCCGTAGAAATCTTCAAAAACACACTCCAGAAACTCGCTGCTGAGCCGTGGAATGATATTCATATCAGCATGCCCTTCGTAAGTTCCGTTTTCGATTACAATAAGCCCTTGGCCGGATGTCGCAATCAACATATTTCCACCGGTTGTTTCAATAATTGAAGTAACATGTGGACGTAGTCGCATTGTATCGCGGTACATATAAATCTCCTGAAAATGGTCCTTCTGGTGGTTGTACAATAATAAGCCGTTGATACATCCTACCCACAATCTCCCCTGACGGTCAACATACAGCGTTCTTACGAAATTGCTGGTAAGGGAAAAGTCGTTGGTTGGAACATGGCGGTATATCCTGAAATTCAGACCATCGAAACGGTTCAACCCATCTTCGGTTGCAATCCAGATAAAACCATTGCCGTCCTGTGCTATTTTGGTAATCATGCTGTTGGATAGATCCAGGTCGGACGAAAAGAACTTCCCCGGAAGGGAATATCCTGCTTGGGAAAAAAAGAAAATAAAAATGATAGACAGGAGGGTGGGTTTCATTTCAAGGTTGTTTTTAGTGTAATAGGCCTATTGGGCTTGTCAGAATTTTTAAGGAAATTTCTGCGCAACGGAGTAGGAATCATCCGAATTGTTTGTAATTTTTTGAATCAGCCGCTCGTCAGAAAGGTTTTAGAATTTACTATCTCGATACAAATCTTTTGCTTTCCATCTGGCTTGAAATAACGATAGGATTTGTTTTTTGATTGATACAATGTAACAAAAATTTTGTACAAATTTTACAATTTTTTGAATCATTTTTTGGTGTATGTTACCTGAATGAAAAATTTGGTAACCATTTTTAAAATGATGTTACGTTTATTAAACCTCCTGTAACATTCATAGTGGATTTTTTTCTGCAATGAGTTTACCTTTAACTGTTAAAATTTCTAAAAAAAGAATATGTTTAAACAAAACCAAAACTCACATGAAATTTAAAAAAGATGTAGGCAAAGCACTGGGGTTATCTTTCCTGGTGCTTTTTTTTACCGGATTTCAGCTATGGGGGCAAACCATAACGATCCGGGGAAACGTCACCAATGAGGCTGGAGAGACCTTGCCAGGTGTCAACGTGGTTCTCCAGGGTACGTTTGCTGGTACCATTACTGATGTGAATGGTAATTTTACCATTTCCGCACCCGGTAATGGTTCTCTCGAGTTTTCCTTTGTTGGGTATCGCTCCCTGGCTGTACCCATTGAGGGTAGACAGGTAGTCAATGTTAGCCTTGAACCGGACATTTTAGGTCTGGACGAGTTTGTAGTTGTAGGTTACGGTGTGCAGCGCAAAAGCGATATCACAGGATCTATTACTTCTGTTGACGCTGCAAGGCTACGCGATGTACCTGCACATAATATTGTAAGGGCGCTTCAGGGCAAAGTTTCAGGATTAGAAATCCAGAATACCTCGACCCGGCCTGGTGGAGGGTCTCAGATTCGAATCAGGGGCGAACGTTCGCTCTCTGCCTCAAACGATCCGCTGATTGTTTTGGATGGTATTCCGTTTGCCGGAAGTATCAACGATATCAGCATGGATGACGTGGAATCGATGGAGGTTTTGAAAGATGCCTCGGCAACGGTAATTTTTGGATCGCGCGGCGCCAACGGTGTAATACTTATCACCACAAAGCGCGGACGTGAAGGCGACCTTCGGGTTACTTACAATGCATACCAGGGCTTATCAACGGTTGCTCGTCGCTACGATGTATTCAATGCAGAAGAATTTATCAGGTTGCGCAACATTGCCGGTTATACCAATTTTCTTCCAAATGAAAAAGAATCGATGCTGCTTGGACGCGAAACCGACTGGCAGGACCTGATTTACCAAACAGGCCTTACATCGAACCACGAGGTAACTTTATCGGCTGGTACAAGCAAGACGCAATACAGTGTTTCTGGAGCGTATTTTCGCGAAACTGGGGTATTGCCTTTTATGGGCTTTACACGCTACAGCCTAAGGGCAGCTGTTGACCAGACTATAGGAAAAAGACTCCGTTTGGGTTTCACCACGATGAATTCCTTCAGTGTTACCGATGCACAATCGGCCAACCCCATGTGGTCTGTTCTTACATTCTCGCCACTTTCATCAGCATATAATATGGATGGAACAGTAAACGAGCAGCCAGGATACGATACCGAAATTACTTTCAGCCCGCTGGTGCTGCAGGATCGCACCCGCTGGAACGAGCAAAACCGCAGGCTCGCTTCATTTAATATGTTTTATGGCGAGATCCAGATTACGCCAAATCTGGTAAACCGCCTTAATGTTGGAGTAAGTTTTGCCGACAACAAATACAATAATTTCTTTGGCAGCTTAACTCCTTTCCGCGATGGACGTGAAAACCAGGCGCAGGTAAATAACAACGACAATTTTAATTATACAATCGAAAACCTGCTTACTTATTCCAATACGTTTGCCCAAAGGCACCGGGTGAATTTTACGGGTATGGCGAGCGTACAAGAAAATATCTCTACAGGCTCAAGAGTAGATTTAGGTAGGATACCAGTTGATCAGATTCAGTTTAACAATCCATTCCTTGCTGAGGTAATTCAAGCCCCAAGTTCAGGTAACTTTTTCACCGACTGGCGGCTTGTTTCATTTATGGCTAGAGCAAATTATGTGTTCGACGACCGCTATATGCTGACCATTTCGGGTCGTGCCGATGGTTCATCTCGTCTTGCCCCTGGCAACAAGTGGCATGTTTACCCTGCAGTAGCCCTCGGATGGAATATCATGAACGAACGGTTCATGGAAAATGTAAACTTCATTGAAAACCTCAGGCTTCGCCTTGGCTATGGTCAGGCTGCAAATACCGCAGTAAGCCCTTATGCTACTTTGGGTGGTCTGGCTGGTACTTTCTACAATTTTGGTGACCAGGGCAGGAGAGGTTATATGGTTACAACATTACCAAACCTCGAACTCGGATGGGAGCACACGGCTACTACCAACATTGGACTTGACTTTGGATTTTTCCAAGGTAGGCTCTATGGTTCTGTAGATGCATACTTACAGGAAACCACCGACCTGTTGCTTGCCAAGCAACTCCCCGCATCTATTGGTGTGCCCGGACGGTTTATGACCAATGTGGGCAGGACCGAAAACCGTGGTATAGAGGTTGTGCTCAATGGTGTTGCCGTTTCGCCCCGCAACGATGGCGATTTTGGCTGGGAAATTTCAGCAAATGCTTTCTTCAACCGCAACAAAATTGTAGCCCTGCAAGACCCGTCAATTACCCGCGATATTGGAAATGGCTGGTTTGTAGGAGAACCTATGAGCGCTATCTACGATTACTATAAGCTGGGAATTTGGCAGTTGAACGAGGCAGACAGGGCAGCTCAATTCGGCTTTGCTCCTGGAAGAATTAAATTGCTTGACTTTGCCGGTGGTGGTGTTAATGGAAACGAGCCCGATGGCCGCATTACTGCTGCCGACCGCCGCATTCTTGGTTCCAGTGAACCCGACATTCAGGGTGGTATTACTTCTACATTCCGCTTCAGGGGCTTTGACCTGAGCATCGTGTCTTACTTCCGCCTTGGTGGAATGCTTATCAGTACACTGCACATGCCAACAGATTACCTGAATCGCCTTGATGGTCGCCGCAATGGTATCCGGGTTGACTACTGGACACCCGATAACCCGACCAACGATATGCCCATGCCACACAGGTCGTTCGATGCCTCTTTCACCAGTGTGCTCGGATATTTTGACGCCAGCTTTGGCAAAATCCGCTCAATCAACCTCGGATATAATGTGAACCCCAGGTTTACACGCTTCCTTGGCGGCGAATCATCTTTGAGAGTATTTGCAACTGTTGAGGACCCATTCCTTCTCTTCTCGCCCTACGTTGATGCAGGTGGAGTGAATCCCGAGCCCAACCGTACAGGTGCAACCATTCAGGGTGGCGAAGGCGTTCCCGAAAGGGCCTTGAAAGTAGGCCTTGATGTTCCTCCTACCAGGAAATTTATCTTTGGTATAAACTATAAATTCTAATGCTTCCTGAAATGAAAAAAATATTTAATCTCATAATTGTTTTGGCAGTTGTTTCGGTTTTTTCTTCCTGTACCGAATTTCTGGAAGAAGAGCCCCGTTCGCTGCTTACCGCAAAATTCCTCGAGACTCCGGCCGGAGTAGAATCGGCACTAATTTCAGTTTATTCTGACCTTAGGTTGTTTTATGGGGGCGAGAGTTCCATGTCAATGACTGTTCCCGGAACGGACGAGTTTCAACGTGGACCTGATGGTAACCTTGCATTAATGACCTACGATCAAGCTCAGCTACTTACCAACGGTATGGTTGGCTCAACCTGGAACTGGGGCTATACAGCTATAAACACTGCCAATGCGGTTATCCAGTTTGCCCCCACATCGGGCATGGCCGAACCACGAGCAAGGTTGGTAATGGCAGAGGCTCGGTTCCTAAGGGCACTCTGGTATTTCAATATGGTAAGAATGTATGGTGATCTGGTACTAAATCTGGAGTTTAATCAGGTACCGCGTACTACGGCTTACCGTTCACCGGTTGCTGAGGTTTATGATGTCATCATCGAAGATCTCGAAATTGCAAAGAACGACCTGCCAAAAAGACCCGCCGAACCAGGCCGTGTCTGGGGTGCATCGGCACGTCACTTACTTGCTTTGGTTTATCTTACCAGAGCAACCCACCCTACTGCTGGGCAACCTGGAGATTATCAAAAAGCTTTTGACAATGCTTTTTATCTGATCAATAATTCAGGAACCTACGGGGTGGCTTTACTGCGCGATTTCGCTGATGTTCACAGACCCAGAAATGAAAATAATTCTGAAGTGCTCTTAAATGTTCAGCGCAGTACCGATCAGGTTTTCAACGATGCTGCAGAAACTCCCGCCAACCATAGGGCTAACCGAAGCAGTTTCTTTTTCAGACCAAATTATGGAGCTTTGGTAAGGGGCCTAATCAGGGATATTCCTTATGGTCGTCCTTGGCACCGGGTTAGACCAACCAACTACCTTTTGAATGTTGCTTTTGCTGAACGTAACGACGATACCCGCTACGACAAAACATTCCAGACCTTATGGCGTGTAAACGATGCTGCGAATGCTGAGGTTCCCGGTTTTGCCAACGGCGATACGGCCATCTGGCTCCCTGGAGTTGAAAACCCCGCACCTGCCCGGGCACTACGCATTTTCAGACCATCGGAATATTTCGACAATGTTTCTGCAGGAGGAACCCGCCAAACGCTTTCCATTTTTCCATCAATGAGAAAATATGATGATATCGACCGTCCGAGTGTGAACGATGCTTCGGTGCGTCCATTTATCGTGTTTCGTTTTGCTGAGACTTACCTTATTGCGGCTGAAGCGGCCATGTACCTGAATCAGCCTGGCCAGGCACGCGACCTTATCAATGTGGTCCGCACTAGGGCAGCTTTCCTTGCCGGTCGTTCTGATGCTGCCAATGCTGCTGCTGTTGCCAGAATAACTGCTGCAACACCAAGCATGGCTAATCACGAAGTGGGAATCAACTTTATTCTGGATGAAAGAAGCAGGGAGCTTGCAGGTGAATATATGCGTTGGTTCGACCTGGTGAGGACGCGGAATGCTGCCGGAGTTCCGATGCTATTGCACCGGTTAAGGACAGCTTCTCCGGAATTGCCTGGAAATGCTATTCAAGACCACCATATCTTGAGACCAATTCCTCAAAGCCAGATCGACCTTACCACCAATCCTTTCCCGCAGAACCCGGGCTATGGATCTTAAGGAAAACATTAAAATTTACAGAAAATGAAATGAGCCTAAAGAAAATTTTCATACAAATCGGTATGAAAAACAGAATGGCGAATTCCATTTGACATTTTTAAAACAAATCTTTTTTCAAATGAAAAAATCAAAAATATTGAACCTTACCTTTTTCCTGGCAATGTCAATCCCGCTCGTCTTCTGGGGTTGCGAAGAGCAGGAAACCTTCATGGAGCCTGGGATTATTGACATGAATCACAGGATTAAGACCATGGATCGCCAGATTGCTCAGCCTGGCCAGATAGTAACTTTCACTGGAACCAACCTCCATGAGGTGTTTCATATTATGCTGAATACCGAAAATGTACCCATTACCTTCACCGCTACCCGCGATTCACTTCGGGTTCTTATTCCCGAAGGCTCTCCTCTGGGCGATGTGATTACCATGAACATTTTCTTTACTGGGAAAGGTCTGGCCCAAAGAGCAATAAACCTTGTTTCGCCTCCGGTGATCCTTAGGGTTTCTCCGGAAGCCGCAAGACCGGGGTCACTGATTACCCTTATGGGAAGGGCGCTTCATCTCACAACCAGGGTTTTCGTTGGAACACAGGAAGTTACAACCTTTACCAGGGTTAGCGACCAGATACTCCGGTTTGTCCTGCCAACAGGCTCCACAGGTGGTATCATAGCATTGCACACGGCTACCGGCAGCATCTCAGAGAGCCCTGCATCGCTAATTCTTGGCAGGGAAATTCTCATACACGATTTCGATGGTACAAGCACATTTTTTAATAATTGGAGCCCCAATGGCAATGTACAAAATCCAACCATCGTGAGTGGAATATTCCCCAACAATAATTTTCTCTCACTCGAAATAGCAGACCGTGCTACCGGCTGGGGTGGAAATATGGACTTTAATACCCGGAATTTTCCTACCGATATTACAACTCCTGAAAAGAATCGCCAGATTATTTTAGCACTCGACCTGAGGGTTTCGCGTGCTATGAATGTTAATATTATGGTCTTTGATGGGGGTAATGTATGGGGACTTACTCGTCCGATGACGGCCGACTGGCAAACCATCAGGATGCCATTTGCCGATATGGGTACAGGCTACGGAGGGGGCGCTCCTTTTGGTGAGGTTCCTCTGTTTGCATTATTAGACGGTATCAAAATACAGCCTCCTGCCCAAACAGCCAATGCCAATTTTGGGCAATTGGTATTTTTCGACAACATCCGGTTTATTATTCCTGACTAACAAATCTAAAAAAGATGAGAACATATAAGAAAATAACCTTTCCAGGCCTCATAATACTACTGGTTATGGCGGTGTTTCATTCGGGTTGCGAAGAAAGCGCCCCTTTGACCATCGATCCGGTAGTATTGGCAACGCCTTTTACCTTCTCACCCGCTAGCGGACATCCCGGCCAGACAGTTGTCATTACCGGTACCGGCTTGGCCGATGTAACCAGTGTATCATTTTCCAACAGGCTGGCGACTATCGTTTCCAAAACCAACACTGAAATCAGGGTTACCATACCCGTTGGGGCTACTACCGGCAAAATCCGTTTGGTAAGGCCCAATTCAGTAACCTCTTCTATAACCGAGTTTCGGGTAGATTTGGTTCCGGTTCCAAATATTATCAGTTTTACGCCGGCGATTGTTGGCAGGAGCCAGACAGTTACTATTACTGGAAACCTGCTCGCAGAAGTTGACTCAGTGTATGTTGGTGCATTACGGGCTACCATTGGCGCACGTACTGAAACTACCTTGAGTATTACCACTCCTGCCGCCATGGCCACAGGTCCAATCCGGATGTTTTACGACTTCCTTACCGAATTCGGGTTTATCCAGGTTCGCGAGGCGGTGAGCGCTACCAATCTATCGCTGGCGCTTCCCGTAATCAATTCCATAACGCCCGATATTTCCGCACTCAATATCGGTACAGTGCTTACCATTGATGGCACGATGATGGATGCAGTTACCGAAGTTCGCTTTGGAACCATCCTGGCTCCGCATACCATGGTAAGCCCAACCCAGCTAACTGTTACAGTTCCGGTCGGCGCTACCACCGGCAGGATCATTTTGACGGTGCCTGACGGAACTACCCAGTCGGCAACCGACTTCAGGGTGGTACTTCCGGTAATCACCAATTTCTTTCCTCAGAAAGGGGCCGAAATAGCAGGAGGAACACGTGATATTACATTATCGGGTACAGGATTCGATTTGGTTACTGAAGCCCGAATAGGAACAACTCCGGTTATCATCATGGGTCAAACACCCACCAATATTACGGTGCGTATTCCCGGAAATGTAACAGGTGTAATCAACTTGGTAACAACCAATGGAATAGTCGGAACTGCCATACCATTTCTTATTACAGGCGATTTCTGGCTGGTTGATTTCGACCGCACTTTTACTCCCCATCGTTTTACAAGCTCTGGATGGGACCAGGTGAATGCTACTACGCTATCACTTACTACTGTGGCAAGTGGTGCGGCAAGGGGTAATTTCGGAAGTACTACGGTTACATTAGGTGGTGGTGATGTTTGGCCACGATTCTGGATCAGAGGCGATGGAAGTCAAACACCATTCCCCGGAGCTCCTGCTCCGCACCCAGCACCTGACAGGTTCCTGCTCTATACATCCTCATCGGTTGGAGTATTTCTGGAGTTTGATTTGAATCTGGGAGCTGTTCCAGCCGAATTAGTCGATGGCCAAGGCAACGTCAGAGTTAAACTTGCTCTTGCAGCAGCTGCCGGCGACAATCCATGGGGTTACGCTGCCATGCTTACCGTACCTGCCGATCCCAATACCTGGACATCATTCAGGATAAATACAAACACCATGGGTGGTGGTACTTCTTCCGACGTAATATTCAGCGCAGCAGTGCCTCCGCTTGGAGCCGCCAGATGGAATCCCAGCCGCAACAGGTTGTTCGGGTTTGTATTCGTTGATGCCCGCAATAACCCTGCATTGGCCGGCCAGAACCTAACCTTAAATATTGACAATGTAAGGTTTAGAATAGAATAAATGTAATTCTATAAGTACCCGTGGGGTTGCTCCACGGGTGCTTTCTTTCTTTTTTAAAAAATCACATGAAATTCAGGAAACTTTCTTTTTTCCTTCTATGGTTGTTTATTTTTTCGGCTTGCGGTGATACGACCGAGCCTGAGCCTGATGTTACCCCCAGGCGGCCGCAGAACCTCAATGAATATCGCCTTACTACCGATGGTTTGAGGCATTATTTTACCAATGCAGGTTATTTTGATGTGGGCGTGGCCGTGGAGCCAAGGGATTTGGACAATCCTACCTCTGTTGCTCTTATACGCAGGCATTTTAATGCCATTGTGGCCGAAAACGCCATGAAATGGGATGCACTGCAGCCCACCGAGGGTAATTTCAGATGGACCAATGCCGACCGCATAGTGAATTTTGCCCGCGACAATGGAATGCGGGTTAGAGGTCATACTTTAATCTGGCACAATCAAACGCCTGCCTGGGTTTTCCAGCAGGGGGGGCAAACTGTTTCGCGTGAAGTACTGTTGCAGCGCCTTCGTAATCATATTACCACTGTTGTAACACGGTATCGCGGCCAGGTTTATGCCTGGGATGTGGTGAATGAAGCTATTGACAATGGTGGTGGAATCTACAGACCTTCGCAATGGTACAACATTCTTGGCGAAGATTTTATTTTCGAGGCTTTCAGGGCTGCCCGCGCAGCCGACCCGGCCGCCAAATTGTTCTACAACGACTACCGTGAAACCGATCCGGTAAAAAGGGAAAAAATTTTTAATCTGCTTAGCAGGCTCCGGGCCGAAGGCCTGGTTGACGGAATGGGCATGCAAGGCCACTGGAATGTTGACTGGCCTTCGAGCGACCATTTGATTGAAGCCATCAATCGCTACAGCTCATTAGGAATTGAAATCCATATTACCGAACTTGATGTATCGATTTACACCAACAGAGACGCTCCTGCCCAGGCATTCACTCAGGAAGTGGCCTTGAGGCAACGGGCTGCTTATGCCAGGTTCTTCGGGATTTTCAGAAGGCACAAGGAAAGTATAACCAATGTAACCTTTTGGGGCGTTCACGATGGTAATTCGTGGCTCAACAACTGGCCGGTTCCCGGCAGGGCTGACCACCCACTGCTGTTCGACCGCAATCACAATCCAAAAGAGGCATACTTTGGGGTTATTAATTTTTAAGCACTTCAGGTTTTTAATGTTTCCTGAAAACGAACTGGTAAAGTAAGGATTCTGTTTTTTGATAAATTAACTTGCTGTTCATACGAACGGGTATTATATGTTTTCCAAACACCCTTAAAATTTTTCTAATAAAGCGATGAGAAAATCAATTTTGAGCATCCTGATTTTTTTTACAGGAATATTTCATCTCAGTTCCAACCCGTTCCTACCCGTAAACATCCCCGGGCAGACTCATGGTGGTTACGTAAGTGAATTCAAAACAACCAACTGTTTTGTTTTGGCAGAGAACGGAAAAGTAGCCCCGGTTTTGATAGCTGTCAATGAATTTCCGGGTGTGGCCAGAGTAGCCGGGTATTTCCAAAACGACATCCTTGCCATAACCGGCGTAAAACCTGAGATTTTCAAAGGTGCCATTTCAGGTCATACCCATGTGATTATTGCCGGAACTATTGGCCAAAGTTCGATAATTGACGAATTGATCAGGAGTGGCAAAATCAATGTTGACGATGTCCGTGGAAAAAGAGAGATAAGCCTGAAGCAGGTTGTAAACAATCCCATTCCAGGAGTTGAGCGCGCCTTTGTAATTGCCGGAAGCGACAAACGCGGTACCATTTATGGAATTCTGGATTTGTCGAGAAACCTTGGTGTATCCCCATGGTATTGGTGGGCCGATGTTCCTATTCAGGGCCGTGATGCAATTTATCTGGCTTCAGGAAGATTTATTACCGAAGAACCCAAAGTAAGACTCAGGGGAATCTTTATCAACAACGAAGCTCCGGCACTATCGGGCTGGGTGCATGCCAGGTATGGCCGCTTCAATCACAATTTCTATGAAAGGGTTTTCGAGCTAATACTCAGGTTGAAAGGAAACTTCCTATGGCCAGCTATGTGGGGCAGGGCATTTTATGATGATTGCCCACATAATGCACCTTTGGCTGATGAGTTGGGTGTAGTGATCGGAACAACTCACCACGAACCAATGGGTCGTGCACACATAGAGTGGGCCCGTTACGGGTCCGGACCGTGGGATTACACACGCAACGCTCCAAAACTGCGCGAATTCTGGAGAGAAGGAGTTGAGCGTAAGAAAAACACCGAAACCATTATTACCCTGGGTATGCGTGGCGACGGTGATTATGCCATGACAGAAGAAGTAGAAGTTAGGCTGCTGGAGCGGATTATTCATGATCAGCGCAGCATCATTTCTGAAGTCTTTGGAAAACCGGCCAGCCAGGTTCCGCAGATTTGGGCTCTCTATAAGGAGGTGCAATACTACTACGATAAAGGAATGCGCGTTCCCGACGATGTCATGATTCTGTATGCCAACGATAATTGGGGCAACGTCCGCATGCTGCCCGAACCCGGCGCACCACGCCGCAGTGGCGGTTATGGCATGTATTACCATTTCGATTACGTTGGCGGTCCAAGAAACTATAAATGGCTCAATGTACGTCAGGTACAGCGCATCTGGGAGCAGATGAACCTTACCTGGCAGCACGGTGTCAATCAGTTATGGCTGGTTAATGTTGGCGATATCAAGCCCATGGAGTACCCAATCACCTTCTTCCTCGACATGGCCTGGAACCCGGAGCGGTTCAATGCCAATAACCTCAGATACCATACCATTGCTTTTGCCAACGAACAGTTTGGTGGCCACTTCGCACAGGAATCAGCGAGGCTCATCGACATGTATTCCAAGTTCAATTCAAGGGTAACCCCCGAACTTCTGAATGAAAACACATTCAGCCTTCATAATTACAATGAATTTGCACGGGTTAACCAGGACTATAAAGAGTTGCTTCTTGATGCATTCAAGACCTATTACCTGATGCCCGAAAAATACCGGGATGCATTCGATCAATTGGTTTTGTTCCCAATTCAGGGAATGTCGAACCTGTACGAGATGTATTACGCTGTGGCAAGAAACCGCTACCTGGCCGGAAAAAACGATCCTGAAGCAAATTATTGGGCAGAGAAAGCCAGGCACCATTTTCTGCGTGATACGCTTCTTACGATTCACTTCAATTCGGTAATTGCCGACGGCAAATGGCGTCACATGATGGACCAGGCCCGTATAGGTTACACCTATTGGCAACAACCCCGCAGGAGTGTTATGCCGCGGGTTAATGAAGTATCTGCTACCGAGCCGGCCGACTCTGAAATGGTCTTTTTAGAGCAGGATGGTTTTGTATCGATAGAAGCTGTCAACTTCAACAGGTTGCGAAACCCAAATAACATCAGTTGGTTGGTAATTCCAAATATGGGGCGCACCTATTCTGCCGTGACTACCAGCCCTGCCAATGCGTATCCGACTCCACAGGACCAGGTGTATTTGGAGTACGACATCTATTTTGAATCGACCGGCGAATTTGAACTCAGTGTTCTGGTTTCTCCTACTCTGAATTTCAATCGTAACAGGGGTTTGCGTTATGCGGTTTCCTTCAACGGCGGACCTGAGCAGATAGTCAATTTTAACCAAACCTATACGGTCAACGAAATGGAGCACTGGCAGGCAACCAGTATCAATAAAACTACATCGAAACATCAGATCAATCGCCAAGGCCTGAATACGCTTCGGGTCAGGGCGCTGGAACCGGGTATTGTTTTTCAAAAAATATTGATTGACACCGGTGGCCTGAAACCTACCTTTCTTGGTGCCCCTGAAAGCCCCAGAGTTCTGAGGAAGGAGATTGTTGAAAATTAATTCAATTCCAAATTTGTAATAAATAGGTTTTCTACATGTTTTGGTTTTGGTTGGTTGGAGAAGGGGGGGATTGTGCCGGCCTGGCCGATATGTTTGGGTTGGCACTTATCCCCTATTTATTTGATTTTTATAACAAATCCACACAATTTGAATACAACCACAAAAATCTGCCGCTTCCAATTCCATCTCTAGGTACAAGTGCTAAAAGTGATTGCTCTTTGCCAAATTAGCCCTGTTTCTTAGTAATGGATTAGATTCAAAGGATTTTTTTAATTTAAATTTTTAATACAATGATTCAAAAATCGATTTTTTTTGTTTTAATGGTTATTTCAATTTTTGCCCGTGCTGAGGACGGGAGCAGATTGTGGTTGCGCTACGAGCCTCTACCAGCAGAACAAGCATCACGCGTGGGTGCGGCTATCCAAAGTGTTTATGCCGACCTCACCATGGCAAGTTTGGCTGCAGGTGTAGAAGAGCTTCAGAAGGCAATGAAAGGTTTCATCGGAAAAGAACTGCCGCATAGCCCGAGGCTTCAAGGCAATTCGGTGGTAATGGTTGTTGCCGGTAGCCGTTTGGCGGCAAGGTTTGGCCTGAATGAGGAACTTAGGACCATGCACCGCGATGGTTTCATTATCCGACCCATCACAAGAAACAGGCAATCGTATTTGGTAATTGCATCGCCTACACAGGTGGGAGTTTTATATGGAGTTTTCCACCTTATCAGGTCAATTCAGATTGGCGAGTTTACTGCCCAGCTGACCATTAAAACTGAGCCACATTTTGATGTTCGGATACTCAATCATTGGGACAACCTCAATGGCACTGTGGAGCGCGGATATGCCGGCCGATCGATATGGTTATGGGATGAGTTGCCGGGTACCCTTTCGCCACGCTACAAAGCCTATGCCCGCGCAAATGCCTCAATTGGTATCAACGCAATGACTCCAAACAACGTAAATGCCGACCCGCTGATTCTCAGCAGGGAGTATCTCTACAAGGTACAGGCTTTGGCCAATGTGTTCAGACCTTACGGAGTCAGGATGTACCTTTCGATAAACTTTGCCTCTCCGATGGTTTTGGATGGTCTGCCTACTGCCGACCCTCTGGTGCCTGAAGTAAGGCAGTGGTGGATTGAGAAGGTAAACGAGATTTACAAGCTTATACCCGATTTTGGTGGCTTCCTGGTGAAGGCAAACTCCGAAGGCCAGCCCGGCCCGCTTGATTTTGGCCGAACCCACGTTGACGGAGCCAACATGATTGCCGAAGCCTTAAAGCCCCACGGCGGCATCGTAATGTGGCGCGCTTTCGTTTATGAGCCCGACGGCATTGACCGCGCAAAAGAAGCTTATCTGGAATTCGTACCTTACGACGGTCAATACCATCCCAATGTAACTATTCAGGCCAAATCGGGACCGGTTGACTTCCAGCCGCGCGAGCCATTCAGCCCCATTTTCAACGGACTCAGAAAAACCGGCGTTACCGTAGAAGTGCAAATCACCCAGGAATACACAGGATGGTCTGATCACCTTGTTTACCTTGGCTTACAGAATACCGAGATGCTAAAAAGCGAAACTTATGCCTTCGGCCCAGGTTCTACAGTAGCCCGTATGACCGACGGTACTTTAATTCCCGGCAGGGTAAGCGCCTTTGCCGGTGTGGCAAACATCGGACGCGATGCCAACTGGACCGGACACCACTTTGCTCAGGCAAACTGGTACGCTTTTGGCCGACAGGGTTGGGATCATGAGCTCTGTCCCGAAAAAATTGCCGACGAATGGATTCGCATGACCTTTACTTCCGATCCTGCATTTCGCGAACCTGTAAGGAAAATGATGATGTCTTCTCTTGAGACAGTTATTGATTACATGCAACCTTTAGGGCTACATCACATTTTTGCATGGGATCACCATTATGGTCCAGAGCCATGGTGCTATGTGCCAGGTGCAAGACCCGACTGGTTGCCACGATACTATCACCAAGCAACCAAAGAAGGTATTGGATTTAATCGCACCCGTACTGGAAGTGGAGCAGTTGACCAGTATGAGCAGCCTTTGGCCGACAGATTTAATGATATTAAGACCACACCCGAAATTTTCCTGCTCTGGTTTCACCATGTTCCGTGGGATCATAAAATGAAAAGCGGTAAAACCTTGTGGGACGAAATGGCACACATTTACCAAAGAGGCGTTGACTCGGTGAGAAGTTTCCAAAAGACTTGGGATAGGATGGAACCTTTTGTTGATGCAGAAAGATTCCGCCATGTTCAATCCAGATTAAGGAAACAGATTCGCAGTGCTGTTTGGTGGAGAGACGCCGTATTGCTCTATTTTCAGACATACTCCCGTATGCCAATCCCGCACCACCTTGAAAGGCCAATAAACGACCTTGAGTATTACAAACAAATCAGGTTGCCGTATCTGCATCACAATTAGCCTACATACCCCATGCTTTTTGCCAGCAGGCAAAAAGCATGGACTTTATAAACATTTAAATTTTGTTATATGAGTAGTACAACCCCGAAAGTAACAGTTCTTGAAAAGATTGGTTATAGTCTTGGCGATTTATCAGCCAACCTGATCTTTCAAACTTTGATGACTTTTCTTGCCTTTTTTTACACCGATGTTTATCAGATTCCTCCTGCGGCTGCTTCGGCAATCATTTTTACAGGTGGGATGTTTGGCGCATTTTTTACTCCCGTGATGGGAATAATAGCTGACCGAACAAAAACCCGGTGGGGAAAATTCAGGCCATGGATTTTGTGGACAGCTGTCCCATTCGGGGTTATAGCCCTGTTGGCATTCAGCACGCCTCAGTTTAGCGAAGGCGGCAAAATAGCTTACGCTTTGATTACCTATATCCTGCTCGTAACGATTTACACTGCCAACAACCTGCCTTACGGGGCGCTAAGCGGTGTAATTACAGGCAATATGGCAGAGCGTAACAGCCTCTCGGCATATCGTTTCACAGCGGTAATGATAGCCCAATTTGTTGTACAGGCTCTTCTGCTTCCTTTGGTTCTTATTATGGGAGAAGGCGATAGGGCAATCGGGTTCGAAAAGGTGATGGGTATATTCGCCGTGGCGGGGATCATCTTTTTCATCATTACCTTTCTTACTACCCGAGAAAGAATCCGGCCTCCTGCCGAGCAGAAAACCAACATCAAGGACGACCTGCGCGATTTGGTTAAAAACAAGCCCTGGATTGCCATTCTTACCCTTACAATTTTTCTGTTCATTACCCTTTCGCTCAGGGGCGGTATGCTGGTATTCTACTTCGAGAATTATCTGGGCGACTTGAACCTTGAGGCTTTCCTCAACGGCATTGGTTTCAACAGTTTTATTGTTGGCCTCAACAATTTGTTTACCGGAATGGGGCTTTCAGGGTTCCAATGGCCCGAAGATCCGTCCACCTCTGCTTTTAGCCTTTTCAATGCAGGGGGTATCATTTTGATGATTATTGGTATTTCTTTCTCCAAAGGCTTAGCCGATCGCTTCGGGAAACGCGATGTGTTTCGCATTGCTTTGTTTATTTCGGCAGTGTGTGTGCTTGCTTTCTTTGTAATTCCAGCCCACATGGTGGGAATGGTTTTCATAAGCCAGTTGTTGCATGGCTTTTTCTATGGTTTGACAATCCCGCTTTTGTGGGCAATGGTAGCCGATGTGGCCGACTACAGCGAATGGAAAAACAACAGGCGTGCTACCGCCATCGTTTTTTCGGCCATAGTTTTCGGTCTCCAAAGTGGCTTGAGTATCGGCGGTGCCTTGGTGGCAGCCATCCTTGCAGCATTGGGTTATCAGGGTGGGGTAGAGGTTCAACCTGAACAGGCTGTCCAGGGTATTAAGCTTGCAGTAAGTGTAATTCCGTTCCTTACCTTCATGATTTGCGTTGGATGCTTGTTCTTTTATGAAATCGGCAAGAAAACCGAGACTCAAATTGAGGTAGATTTAAGCAAGCGCAGGGAACAGGGTTAATAACAACTAATTACATTAAAAATTTTCAAATAATGAGAAGTTCTTTTAAGATTCGGTTTTTTTCCATTGCAGCGTTACTTGTTGTGGGCTTGTTGGGTTGCGCACCAAACAAAATACAAGAACCTGCACTCAAAGATGCTTTCGAGCCATTCTTCTACATTGGAACAGCATTGAGCGCAGATCAAATACTTGGAATTGATTCTCTATCGGTCGATGTAGTAAAGCGCCATTTTAATTCCATCACTGCAGAGAATATCATGAAAAGCGAAGTGATTCAGCCTGTTGAAGGGCAGTTTGACTTCACCCTGGCCGATAAATTCATGGAGTTTGGCGAGAAACACAACATGTATATTGTTGGTCATACTTTAATCTGGCACTCTCAGGCTCCCGATTGGTTTTTTGTTGATTCAGAAGGCAAACCTGCAACGCGCGATGTGCTCATTGAGCGTATGCGTACCCATATTCATACCGTTGTGGGTCGCTATAAGGGCAGGGTTCATGGATGGGATGTAGTGAACGAAGCCATCCTGAACGATGGTAGTTGGCGGCAAAGCCCATTTTACCAAATCATTGGACCTGAGTATGTGAAGTTAGCATTCCAGTTTGCTGCTGAGGCCGACCCGAACGCCAGGTTGTATTACAACGATTACAACATGTCGTTTCCCGGGAAAAGACAGGGAGTAATAGCTATGGTAAAGGATCTCCAAAGGCAGGGTGTGAAAATTGACGGAGTAAACATGCAGGGTCATGTGAACCTCGACAGACCCGACATCAATGAGTTTGAGAACAGCATCATGGCTTTCTCCGAGTTGGGTGTTATGGTAAGTATCAGCGAGTTTAACATCACTGTTTTACCCTGGCCAGAAGGTGAATTAACAGCAAATGTATCCCTTAGTCTGGAAGCACAACCTGAAATGAACCCCTATCCCGATGGCTTGCCTGCTGAAGTTGAGCAACAACTTTACAACAGGTATCATGAATTTTTCACCTTGTTTCTCAAACACCATGAAAAACTCAACAGGGTAACACTCTGGGGGGTTTACGACGGACAATCGTGGAGAAACTACTGGCCCATCGCAGGCCGCACCGACTATCCCCTGTTGTTCGACCGCCAGCATCAGCCGAAAGCGGTAGTGAATACCCTAATTGAGGATGCACTTAAGCTCCAACTGCAAACACAATAATTAAGGCTAATTAAAACATAACCTTCTAAATCATGAAAAAACCACGCTATTTGGTAAAAGAGCGCTACTCTGCCGACCCTTCGGCTCATGTTTTCAACGGACGGATATACATTTACCCATCGCACGACATAGATGCCGGAATCCCCGAAAACGATCTGGGCGACCATTTCGATATGCGCGATTATCATATCTACTCCATGGACGATGTGAATGGCCCGGTAACTGACCACGGTGTTGCACTTGCTGTAAAAAACATTCCCTGGGCCGGACGCCAGCTTTGGGCGCCCGATGCAGCTTATAAAAATGGCAAGTATTACCTCTATTTTCCATTAAAAGACAAGACCGACATTTTTCGCATTGGCGTAGCTGTTGGCGATAAGCCGGAGGGTCCGTTTACACCTGTTGAGAATCCCATAAAAGGAAGCTATAGTATCGACCCGGCAGTTTATGACGATGGCAACGGGAAGTTCTATATGTACTTTGGCGGGCTGTGGGGTGGTCAATTGCAGCGCTATCGCAACAACAAGGCCATAGAATGTGGACACGAGCCGAATGATAACGAGCCAGCATTGTGCGCAAAGATTGCACTGATGACCAACGACATGCTCGAATTTGCCGAAGAACCCAAAGACGTACTTATTTTAGACAAAGACGGGACGCCTCTGAAGGCAGGCGACCACGACCGCAGATTTTTCGAAGCAGCCTGGCTACATAAGTACAACGGAAAGTATTATTTCTCCTATTCAACCGGAAATACCCACTTCCTGTGCTATGCCACAGGCAACAGCCCTTACGGCCCATTCACTTATCAGGGACAAATCCTTACCCCGGTGGTTGGCTGGACATCGCACCATTCCATAGTGGAGTTCAAAGGCAAATGGTTTCTGTTTTATCACGACAGTGTTCCATCGGGTGGAAAAACCTGGTTGCGGAGTATTAAAGTGATCGAGCTTGAATATAATGCCGACGGAACCATCAAAACTATTGACGGTCTGCTTCAATAGAAATTTCGAAAAGCATCTGCAGGGGTAAATTCGCCTTGGCAGATGCTTCTTTTTATACTACAAATTGCAAAACAGTTTCACATTTTGACAATTTTTGCGATTGCTTTTACCTTGACTGCAAAAAAGATTCTACTCCTACCTGCATTAAACCCTAAAAAGATAAGTATATGAAAAGAATTATCGGACTGTTTTTAACGGCTTTTATTGCTTATTCCTGTCAACCACAACCGGAAACTCTCAGGGAAGGCAAAGCTTTTTTCGAATATGTTAATTATACAGGGAATGACCCGTTCTATAACGAAAATCCCCTAGCCGAAGGGCAGTTTTACAACCCCATCCTTTCGGGTTTCTTCCCCGATCCCAGCATCACCAAAAAGGGAAATGATTACTACTTGGTTCATTCCACCTTTTCGTTTTTCCCGGGTATTCCTATTTTTCATAGCACCGACCTGGTAAACTGGCGGCAGATAGGCCATGTGTTAGACAGGCCTTCGCAACTGATGCTTACCAATCAGGGAGTTTCGCACGGAATTTTTGCCCCCGAAATAACCTACAACCCCCATAACGACCTCTTTTACCTGGCTACCACATTTGTTTATGGAGGTGGTAATTTCATTGTTACGGCCAAAGACCCTGCCGGCCCCTGGAGCGACCCAATCTGGACACCCGAGGTGCCCGGCATCGATCCTGCCTTGTTTTTCGATGACGATGGCCGCGCTTACGTACTAAACAATCAGGACCCTGACTACCCACCTCTTTATGAAGGTCATAAAGCAATTGGAATCCAGGAGTTCGATGTGGTAAACCAAAGGATGATCGGCCCTCGCCGCATTGCCCGCGACGGAGGTCACGACATTACCGAGAAACCCATCTGGCTCGAGGCTCCACAGGTTTTCAGGTTGCATGGATTCTATTATATGATTGCCGCCGAAGGGGGTACTTCCATCAACCATACGGCTGTAGTTTTCAGAAGTAAAAATATCTGGGGACCGTGGGAAACTTTTGAGGGAAATCCAATCCTCACCCAGCGCCACTTAGACCCACACCGCGAAAATCCGGTAACCAATGCCGGCCACTCCAACCTGGTGCAAGATGCCGATGGCAATTGGTGGATAGTTTTCCTGGGATGCAGACCCTATACCCCTTATAATCATTTCAATATTGGCCGCGAAACCTTCCTGATGCCCGTCAGGTGGACAGAAGACAAATGGCCGGTGGTTCTCGAGGGTGATCAAACAGTACCACTCATTCAGAATCTTCCCACAGGAGTCGTTGACAGGCAGCATGAAGAAGGTTTTATGAGAAGAGGCAATTTCTCGTTTGTCGAAAACTTCGACCGGGAAAAATTACCCATGGAATGGTTCTTCCTTCGAACCCCAATGGAACAATGGTATGAGCTAAATCAGGATGGCGGTGGCGTTTGGATTACAGCACGGCCATACAACCTGAGGGAGCGCAACCAGCCTTCGTTTATCGGAACACGGCAACGCCATCATACCATGACCGTTCAAACGGCAATGCATTACCTGCCCGCTACTGAAACGGATCTGGCAGGTTTGGTACTTTTTCAAAACGAAGCATTTCATATTACCCTGGGTGTAACCCTGATTGACGGTCAAAATCATGTAATACTTCAGAAAGCGGAAAGAGCAGAAGATCAAAACGTAAACAAGGTTGTTTTGGCTTCTGAAAGGCTTCCTGCCCGTTTCAACGGAGTTATCGGTTTAAAAGCCGAAATGAACAACGGACAACTGGCATTCAGTTATAGGGTAAGAAACAGAGGCAACTGGAATCTTTTGATGGAAGGTATTGATGCCACTTACCTCAGTACAGCAAGGGCAACCGGTTTTATTGGAACCATCATGGCCTTGTATGCCTCAACGAACGAGTAACAAAAGGTGGTAAATTTGTACCCTGTAGCTAAATGGTTACCATACCTTAGTCGAAAATTTTGACAAGAAATGTGTAAGAGATTATAGTACAGCAAAATGTCCCGGCAGTTCATCTTTTTACTGCCGGGACTATATCGTTTTAATAAAGTTATTGGATTTTTAAAATCGTCTGATGTTTGAAATCAAAGGAAAAGTTGCCGTTATAACAGGCGGCGGAGGAGTTTTGGGCGGCAGCATAGCCAAAAGTTTTCTGGAGGCGGGTGTCAGAGTTGCACTTCTCGATATCCGGATGGAGAATATTTCGCAAAAGCTGGCCGACCTGAAAGTATTTTCGGAAAACCTGATTGGACTGGAGTGTAATGTTCTCGATACAGCTCAGTTAGAACAGACGCGCGATAAGGTATTAGCCCTATGGGGTCGTGTCGATATTCTGATCAATGCTGCCGGCGGAAACCTTCCCGGAGCTACACTGGCCGTTGACCAGACTGTTTTCGATATGAAAATAGAAGATTTTCAGAAGGTTACCGCCCTGAACCTCGACGGAACCATTATTCCATCTTTGGTATTTGGCAAAACTATGGCTACTCAGGGCGAAGGCTGCATAATCAACATTTCGTCAATGGCCACCTATTCAGCCATTACGCGGGTAATGGGCTACTCGGTTGCAAAAACAGGTATCAACTGCTTCACCCAATGGATGGCTATGGAAATGGCCTTGAAATTCGGAGAGAGAATCAGGGTGAATGCCATTGCCCCCGGTTTCTTTATCGGCGACCAGAACAGGGCCGTACTGATCAATCCCGACGGCTCTTACACCGAACGAAGCCGTAAAATTCTCGCACGCACCCCCATGAACAGGTTTGGCAACATCGATGAGTTGAACGGCGCAGTTCAATTCTTGTGTTCAGATGCTGCTTCATTCATCACAGGTGTGATCCTACCGATCGACGGTGGGTTTAGCTCTTACAGTGGAATTTAATTTTTGAGATACTAATATGGCTTTGGAAAAAACATGGCGGTGGTTTGGATTCAAAGACCCCATTAAGCTGGACTATCTTGCCCAAATGGGTGTTGAAGGAGTCGTTACCGCCCTGCATCATATACCAAACGGCGAAGTGTGGCCTGTTGAAGAAATTATGAAGGTAAAAAAAGCTATCGAAGCACACGGCATGCGATGGAGCGTAGTGGAAAGCCTCCCTGTTTCGGAAGGCATTAAAACAGCATCTGACGACCTGCCGCGGCTTCTGGCAAATTACCGGGAGTCGCTCAGGAACCTTGGAAAATGCGGAATCGATACGGTGGTTTACAACTTCATGCCTGTAATCGATTGGGTACGAACGGATTTGACCTATAAGCTACCCAACGGCGGTGAATCAATGTATTTCGATCTGCCCACCTTTGCAGCCTTCGATATTTTTTTGCTCAACCGACCCGGTGCCTTAAGCGACTATCCACAGGAACTTGCAGAAAAAGCACGGAATATTGCCGATAAGTTAACCCGTGAGCAGGCCGACGAGTTGGTTTATAATATCATCGTGGTAACCCAGGGTTTTATTAATGGTGTGATCGATGGCAGCGTAACCGATCCTAAAAAAGTTTTTTTGGAATTTCTCTCACGCTACAAGGATATTGACCGAAACCTGCTCAGACAAAACCTGAAAGCATTTCTGGATGACGTCGTTCCGGTAGCAGCCGCTGCCGGTATCAACCTGTGTGTGCATCCCGACGATCCTCCCTTTCCGGTTCTTGGCTTGCCGCGGATTGTGAGTACGCCCGATGACATTGCCTGGATCATGGAAGCTCACGACTCGCTGCACAATGGGTTTGCCTTTTGTGTGGGTTCCCTTTCGGCAAGGCCAGACAACGACCTGGAATTGGTTGTAAAAAAATATGGCCACCGGATCCATTTTTCGCACCTTCGCAATACGCGCTTGTTGCCCGACGGCAGTTTTTACGAGTCAGGCCATCTCGAAGGGTCACAAAATATGGCCGGGCTGGTGAAACTCCTGCTTTTAGAGCAAAGAAGGCGCCGCCGCGAAGGCCGCCAGGATTACCGTATGCCCTTCAGGCCTGACCACGGAATTAAAATGCTTACAGATTACGACCACAAATACAATCCGGGCTACCCGCTCATTGGCCGCCTGAAAGGCCTGGCCGAAATTGAAGGGCTCATGGCCGGTCTGGAAAATGTTTTAGAAAATAAATAATCCCCAAATAATTTCTTGTTTTTATGATTTTACTAGGATACGACCTCGGGAGTTCATCGGTAAAGGCCAGTATGATCGATGCCAATACCGGCGAATTGGTAGCTTCGGCGTTTTACCCGAAAACCGAAATGCCAATCAACTCCCCCCAGCCGGGATTTGCAGAGCAAGACCCCGAAAATTGGTTTAGTAATGTGATTGCAGCCACCAAGGAACTTTTGCACACCTCAGGTGTAAAACCTGAAGTCATTAAGGCAATAGGCATTTCTTATCAGATGCATGGTCTGGTGGCTGTTGATAAAGAACACAAACCCCTGCGTCCGTCTATTATCTGGTGCGACAGCCGTGCGGTGCCTGTTGGCGAGAAGGCCTTTCTCGAAATCGGTCCCGGCCGTTGCCTGTCGTCATTACTGAACTCTCCCGGTAATTTCACTGCGGCAAAATTGAAATGGGTTAAGGACAATGAGCCTGCCATTTATGAAAAAATCCACAAGTTTATGCTGCCGGGCGACTACATTGCCATGCGGCTTACCGGCGAAATACTAACAACAAGTTCAGGCCTTTCAGAAGGAATTCTTTTTGACTTCAGCAACAACACTTTGTCGGAGATGGTCATGGATTACTTTGGTTTTGACCGTGAATTGGTTCCAACGGTAATGCCAAGTTTCTCCGATCAGGGAAGGTTAAGCAAGGTTGCAGCAGGTCTGCTTGGGCTGGTTCCTGGTATTCCGGTTACTTACAGGGCTGGCGATCAGCCCAATAACGCATTTTCGCTCAATGTGCTGCGACCCGGGGAGGTAGCGGCCACTGCCGGCACTTCAGGGGTGGTTTATGGCATCACCGACCTGGTGCGCTACGATCCCGAATCGCGCGTAAATACGTTTGCTCACGTAAACCATTCGCCCGAAGCGACCAGACTCGGAGTACTGCTTTGTATTAACGGCACCGGAATCATGAATTCATGGCTTAAAAAGATAGCCTCGGCAAGCTCGCTTAACTACGAACAAATGAACCAAATGGCTTTACAGATATCGGAAGGTTGCGAAGGCCTATCTATACTTCCGTTTGGCAACGGGGCAGAACGGATGCTGGGCAACAAAGCTCTGGGGTGCTCCTTCGAGGGAATTGATTTTAACCGCCACGAAACTGCCCACATGATAAGGGCTGCGCACGAAGGTATTGCCTTTGCCTTCAAATATGGCATGGAAATCATGCACTATACCGGAATTCATCCCGAAGTGATCAGGGCAGGAAACAGCAATATGTTCCTTAGCCCTGTTTTCAGGCAAACATTGGCAACCATTACCGGCAATACCATCGAATTATACAACACCGATGGTTCGCAAGGCGCAGCCCGTGCGGCAGGCCTTGGTGCCGGCATTTACAAAAACCCTGAGGAGGCATTCAGCGGTTTAAAAATAATCCAAACGGTAAGGCCCGAAATAAACAAAACCCAAAAAATTTCGGAATCCTATAATCGATGGAAACAGGCTCTGAGCAACAAACTAACGAACAACGAAACAAACTAAATTCAAACGTTTAACTTTTTTTTTCATAACCATGGACTATTTTAAAGGAGACAAAGAGTTTTTTAAAGGTATCGGCAAAATAAAATTTGAAGGCCGTGAAAGTACCAATCCGCTGGCTTTTAAGTTTTATGACGAGAAAAAGGTGATTGCCGGCAAAACCCTCAAAGAGCACATGCGTTTTGCAGTGGCATACTGGCATACCTTCTGCGGAACAGGCGGCGATCCGTTTGGGCCGGGAACAAAAGTTCTGCCTTGGAACGCTGCGGGCGATGCTATGCAACGTGCAAAAGACAAGCTTGATGCTGCTTTTGAATTTGCTACCAAAATAGGTATTCCATTCTATTGCTTCCACGATTTCGATCTGATCGACGAGGGTGGCTCCATTCAGGAATCTGAGAAACGCCTCCGGGCAATTGTTGAATACGCCAAAGAAAGGCAAAAGGCCTCAGGCATGAAACTTCTCTGGGGAACCGCTAATCTGTTCTCTCACCCAAGATTTATGAACGGTGCGGCCACCAACCCCGATTTTAATGTACTGCCCTGGGCTGCAACACAGGTAAAGAATGCACTGGATGCTACCATCGCCCTTGGCGGTGAGAATTACGTATTCTGGGGAGGGCGCGAAGGTTATAACTCGCTTCTGAACACCAACCTGAAGCTCGAAACCGAGAACTTTGCCCGCTTCCTGCATTTAGCAAAAGATTATGCCAGAAAGAACGGTTTTAAAGGAACTTTCCTTATTGAGCCCAAACCCATGGAGCCCACAAAGCACCAGTACGATTACGACTCGGCTACAGTGATCGGGTTCCTGCGGCAATTCGGACTCGACAAGGATTTTAAATTGAATATAGAGGTAAATCATGCCACCCTTTCGGGCCATACTTTCCAGCACGAGTTGCAGGTTGCTGCCGATGCCGGAATGCTTGGCAGTATTGATGCCAACCGCGGCGACTATCAAAACGGATGGGATACCGACCAGTTTCCGATAAACATCACCGAATTGGTTGAAGCCATGCTGGTGATTGTTGAGGCCGGCGGCTTTACAAAAGGTGGTATTAATTTCGATGCCAAAACCCGCCGTAACTCTACCGACCTCGAAGATTTGTTTATTGCCCATATTGCAGGCATGGATGCTTTTGCCAAGTCGTTCGAGATTGCCCATAACATTCTTGAAAAATCGCCCTATCGTAAAATGCGCCAGGAGCGTTATAGTTCGTTTAACTCAGGATTCGGCAAAGATTTCGTTAATGGCAAGCTTACCCTCGAAAGCCTGAGCGAATTAGCCGTCAAAAACGGTGAGCCACGTCAGATCAGTGGCAAGCAGGAGCTTTATGAAGCGCTGCTGAACCAGTACAGTTTCTAATAGGCAAGACTTTTTGTCGTCAAAAGGCTTCTTTCTTGGCTATAAACTGACAACTATAATTTGTTTATAATGAAGGGGGGGATAACATTTTTTTGTTCGCCTCCCCTTTATATTTGGCCTTATTAATCGATATACAAACCAGGAGAAGAGCAAAAATCTCCTACTTTTGTGGGTTACGGTTTTAGGTTGATTCTTATGTTTTTCTAACCAAATTAATAGAACATGGAAGCAAATCCCGACAACGGAAGAAAAGGTTACGTCCGCTCACTTACCATGGTAGCCACCCTTGGAGGACTGCTGTTTGGCTACGATACAGCAGTGATTTCAGGCGCTGTTGGTGCCCTTGAAGCATTCTTTATCAAAGGTTTGGCCTACGATACAGAAATGGCAGCATCGGTCATCAGGGAGTTCAGGATTTCGGTTGCTCTGGTTGTAATTGGGATCGGTTTGGCTGTTTCGGCAATCTTTTTCAAGCTTTTTAGAAAGGGTATTGCCTTAATATGTTCGGCCGGCCTGATTTCGATATTAATTCTGGTTTTGGGGCTTGCTTTCTGGAATCAACCGCCTGTATTTACTGAGGCAATAGCCAGCTCCATCAAGGGGTTTACTATTGCAAGTGCCTTGGTTGGATGCATCATTGGCGGAGCCATAGCCGGTTATGTGAGCCAGTCGTTGGGCCGCCGCGATGGACTAAAACTTGCAGCCCTGCTGTTTCTGGTTTCTGCTATAGGCTCAGCTAGCCCGGAGCGTCTCAATTTTATGGGCTTCGAAGTAATCAATTCTTTTATCATTTTTCGTATTATAGGAGGTATTGGCGTGGGTATAGCATCGATGCTATCGCCCATGTACATTGCCGAGATAGCGCCAGCCTCCATTCGCGGCAAGCTGGTTTCGTGGAATCAGTTTGCCATTATTTTTGGGATGCTGGTGGTGTATTTCGTAAATTACTTTATTGCCCGATTGGGCGACGACCAATGGCTTATTCAATATGGCTGGAGGTGGATGTTTGCATCCGAAATTATACCGGCTGCACTCTTTTTACTACTGCTTTTCTTTGTTCCCGAAACTCCCCGTTTCCTGGTAATGAAGAACCGGCCTGATAAGGCCTGGGATATTTTGCTGCGCCTGGGCGGCAAAAAGCAGGCCCTGGTCATCATTGAAGAGATAAAAGAATCGTTGCGCCAGAAGGATGCCCATTGGTTGTCGTATGGCGGCTTGGTCATCGTAATAGGTATTCTGATTTCGGTATTTCAGCAGTTTGTAGGCATCAATGTGGTGCTATACTATGCTCCTGAAATTTTCCGCAAAATGGGCGCTGCGACCGATGTCTCATTGCTTCAGACCATTATTGTTGGCGCGGTAAATTTAAGTTTTACCGTGGTTGCCATTGCCACTGTTGACAAGTTTGGCCGTAAACCCCTGATGATTATTGGAGCATTGGGTATGGCGTTAAGCATGTTTGCTTTGGGTACGGCGTTTTTCACCGGGCAGATGGGCTATGCTGCCCTGTTCTTTATGCTGCTTTATACTGCCTCTTTTGCGGTGTCGTGGGGGCCGGTAGCCTGGGTGCTTCTCTCGGAGATTTTTCCCAATCAGATTCGAGGCGCCATGGCCATTGCAGTCGCTGCGCAGTGGATAGCCAATTTAACCATCAGCTGGACCTTCCCGATATTAAACGACCACCCGGTGCTGGTGGCCATGTTTAACCACGGCTTATCCTACTGGATTTATGGCCTGATGGGACTCCTTGCCGCACTCTTTGTATGGAAGGTAGTACCCGAAACCAAAGGAAAAACCCTTGAGGAAATGGATGGCTTGTGGAAAAAAAAGAAACCTTAGCCCGTTTGTGGGATTTTAAAATTTGTAAGGGTTATCTGGCAGGCTATTTAATTTGAGCAAGTCTGTGTGTGTGCAATATGGGCGACTACCATGCATCCGTGCGGAAAGGCGATGCCGGAAGGCCTTCGCTGTTTACCAGATTGGCTTCATCGGGGTTGTTGGCCCAGGCATAGCGCACTGCCACCGGGTTTCGAACCTCATTGCTTCGCACTATCAACTTGTTGCCCCTTATTCGGGCATCGGCCCAAACAAATTTGTGGTCTTCACCGGCAATGGCAAACTCTTTAAGGGCATTTCCGTCGCTCGTTTTCAGCCCTCGGACAGCATTATCGAAAGTGAGAATGATTCGGTTGCCCCTGATTTTCTTGCTCTTAAAGATGGGTCCGGAATGCACCAGTTCTGATTCGCCATAAGCCACCTTTCGGGCAGCAAGAGCCAGGCGGCGACCCACATCCTTCTTGTTGAGCGGGTGTATATCGTTCCATTCGCCAATGTCGATGGTAACAGCCATGCCGGTTGCCGGAACAGCAAGTGTTTTTAGCTGTGCTTCCCTGAGCAATGCCCAGTTGCTTTCGGTAGGGTGGTCGTAGTCTTCCATAAAATTGGCCAACTGAACAAAAAGGAAGGGAAAATCGCCTTGTTGCCACTTGTTGCGCCAGTTGCTTATCACAGCAGGGAACAGGCTGTGGTATTCTGCCGGCCGGCCTGCATTCGATTCGCCCTGATACCAGATTACGCCTTTTATGCGGTAGTGGTGCATGGGCGCAATCATTCCATTGTAAAGCCCGGCGGGCTTCCACCTTATGAATGTTTGTCCTGCCAATGGTGGCATTACGGCTCCTACCCGATACCGCCACTCACCCCCAAGTTGTAGGGTATCGGTATTTGTTGTAATGGCATAAATCTTATCGGGTACAAACCCACCATGTCCCTGGTTGCTGATTACGCGCACCACCACTGTATTTTTACCAGGTTTTAGAATGCCTGCAGGAATGTTGTAGCGTCTTGGTGGAAATTGAAAGCTGGTAGTGCCAACGAATCTACCATTGATAAAAACCGAATCGGCATCCACAATGCAACCCAGGATGATTTTGGCATCCATGCCGGTCATCTGCTGCGGAACTTCAATCTCTTTCCTGAACCAGACTACTCCGTTGGTACCTTCCAGCGATGTGCCCCGCCAAAGATCGGGTACAGCAATTGGTTGCCATTTGGATGTATCCGTTTCAACCTCGCGCCACGAATGAGGACCTTTATAACCTTTGTCGAGCGCGTTGAGTTCTGCATACCAGGCATTGATGCGGTTATTATCAGAGGAGGTAATCTCGTTTCTTAAATTTTCATTTTTTAACCTTTGCAGTTCGTTGTAATGGACCGGAAAAGCCTTCAGAGCGTCCTCGCTCATCCAGGCTTCGGCGGGAGACCCACCAAGTGCCGAACTAATTATTCCAATGGGAACCCCAAGGCGTTCATAAAGCTCAAGGGCAAAAAAGTAGGCAACGGCATAAAATTCCGTTACGGTTTCCGGATTTGCCGAAATCCACCTGCCTCCGGGATGGTTTTTTCGTGGGCCATCGAAAAAATACACCTCGGGGACCCAAAACTGCCTGATGGTTGGATTTTCGCTTTGTTCGATCACTTCAGGATAAACCCAGTACAGCCTGCGCATGGGCAACTCCATGTTCGATTGCCCGGATGCTACCCACACATCGCCAATAAGAATATCGTTCAGGGTAATTACATTGCTTCCGGTAATGACCATCCGGTGTGGTCCTCCAGGTTCCAGGTTTCCCAGATTCACTTCCCAGTTTCCTTCGCCATCTGCGTTGGTTGAGAATTTTTTGCCCACAAATTCCACCGCTATCGCCTCACCCGGGTTTGCCCATCCCCAAATATGCGTATCGTTGCCCCTTTGCAGCACCATTCCGTCGGATACCAAACGCGGCAGGGTAACTTGTCCGTGCGCCACCCCAACCGCAAGAAATACCATCACTACCGTCAGGCAATTAGCCCTCCAAGCCCAATTCAAAATTTTATTCATATCCGTTCTCTTTTTCTCCCTGACTTTTCTCACGCAGGCTTTCTCCTTTCTACTTTCTACTTTCTCTGTGCCCTACACCGTAATCTTTTCAGCAGCCCGTTTTATGCGGTTAAGGGTTTCCTGCTTACCCAAAATGCTCATAATCTGACTTAAATCAGGCCCGGTACCGCTTCCAACCAAAGCCAGACGCAGCCCCGGCATAAGCTTTCCTGCCGGAATGCCGGTTGTTTCTATAAATTGGTGTACCGCATCATGTATTTCTTCAGGACTAAATGGCTCGGTGAGATTAAGTTTTTCGGCTAATCTAAGCAGATGGCCAGGAGTTTCTGGTGTCCATTTTTTTCGTACAAAATTTTCATCGTAATCCCTTGGCGCTTCAAAAAAGAAACCTGCCTGTGTTAATAATTCCGGAATAAAGTTGACCCGCTCGCGCATTAGCTCCGTTATTTTGAGCAATTTTCCCGGCTCAGTTTTTATTCCTTTTGCCTCTAAAACTTTTTGAAAATCATGGACTATCTCTTCTATTGGTCTGGAAATCAAATACTGGTGATTGAACCATTTGGCCTTTTCAGGGTCGAACTTCGCACCTGATTTGCCAACCCGTTCCAACGAAAAGACTTCAACAAGTTCATGGATTGTAAACAGTTCCTGGTCGGTACCCGGATTCCATCCCATAAGAGCCAGCATGTTTACAAAAGCTTCTTTAAAATACCCCGATTCGCGGTAACCGCTCGATTTTTCGCCCGTGAAGGGGTCGGTCCATTGCAGGGGGAATACAGGGAAGCCCAGCCTGTCGCCGTCGCGCTTGCTTAGTTTGCCGTTGCCATCTGGTTTCAGAAGCAAAGGCAGGTGCGCAAACTGCGGCATGCTGCTTTCCCAACCGAAGCTTTTGTAGAGCAATACATGGAGCGGGGCAGATGGAAGCCATTCCTCACCCCTGATCACATGGGTTATTTTCATCAGGTAATCGTCAACCACATTGGCCAGGTGGTATGTAGGCATTCCATCGCTTTTAAAGAGTACCTTATCGTCCAACTGCCACGATTGCACTTTCACGGTTCCTCTGATAATGTCCTGGAGAACCACCTCATCGTTTTCGGGGGTTTTGAAGCGAACTACATAGCTGGAGCCTGAGTTGAGCCTCTGTTGTACTTCGGGACCGGAAAGGGTTAGCGAGTTTTTCATACTGAGCCTAGACCTACTGTCGTATTGCGGGTTGCCGGTTTTTTCCGATTCGATCCGCTTGCGCATTTCTTCAAGTTCTTCGGGTGTGTCGAATGCATAATAGGCGTGGCCGGTTTCGAGCAATTGCATGGCATATTGTCTGTACATATCTTTGCGCTCGCTTTGTCTGTAAGGTCCGAAAGGGCCGGCGGTGTCGGGGCCTTCGTCCCACTGCAGGCCGCACCATCGCAGCGAGTCCATGATGTATTGCTCAGCGCCCGGCACGTAGCGGTTCTGGTCGGTGTCTTCGATACGAAGCAGGAAGTCACCTCCGTGTTTTCTTGCAAAAAGGTAATTATAAAGAGCCGTCCGAACGCCGCCCATGTGAAGCGGGCCGGTGGGGCTTGGGGCAAATCGTACTCTGGGTTTCATCATATTATTCGAAAATTTTGTTGTACCTATTTCTTTTAAGAATTTCAGGTATCCGATTATTGAAAATTCATTTAGCGCTTTTTTCTGTAAAGTTTTGCCCGGAATTTATAAAACTAAATCTACTGATCTCACATCTACAGAAGTTATCCTAAATAAATCACTTTTCAGATGGTTTTTTCTTCTTGGGATTTTCTTCTATGTTTTTACTGCCAGGAATAGAAAGTTTCTTGGCATTGAGCGATGTAACTACTTTTTTGCCGGTTTTTGCTTCCAAAGCAATTCTTGCCACACGAGCTACATTGCCTCCCTGTGTAGCCACTTTTTTGCTTTCGTCAAAATTCTTTGGATTGGTGGCCACCGAAATATCTTTTGTAGATGCTTCTGCAAGCATGTTTAAAATTAATTCGGTGTTGGTCATATTATCGCGGAGGTTTTCCTTTTTTAATCCTTTTAGTTGTTTATACTCCTTGGTGGTTTTATCGCTCCATGCTTTTGTAATCAAGTCAGTAAGTGTCGCAAAATGCAATCCTTCTTTGTACCCGCGTTTTTTCCATTCATCTGTTAATTCTTTTCTAACCTCAATACTCTTCAACCGTTGATTTACCCAGTTTTCAGAATATCCCAATTGTAAATATTCCTTCATTGCCCGGTCAATGGTAAGTTCGGGATCTTGCATTTCATCTAATCTTTCAGAGCCAACTTGTGCCAGCCAGAGTTTAAATGGTTCTGCTTTGGGTGATGGAATAGTCTGAATAAGCCTGAAAAGTTGCTCTGTATCGGCAACATCGGTGCTGTAATTTTTGCCATCAGACGCTTCCATTTTCAGTTGTCCGATTTTTTCGGACAACTCGCTTCCTTCTTTTTTTAGTTTGGCTTTAAGGTCGTTCCAGTACTTTCTTGGCCTGTCGGTTCCAGTTAGAACCTCAATAACATCCACAATGGAAAGATACCATTTCTCCTTTTCTTCATCCCAAACGGTTCTAACTTTTTTGCCTTCAAACAATTTTATTTCTTTACCTGTTTTCATAGCAGTATTTCTTTAATGCGTTACAACTATCACAGTGCTTTTACCGATTGACAGCTTATTGCATCTTGAATCTAATTTTGCGGAAATTGAGGACTGAAGAAGTATTTAAAGTGCAGTGCCATATTGAAAGGAGTTGATTAACTTTTTGTAAGAAACATTATGGTTTGAATGCGATGTTTAAATTTCAAAATGGAGCAACTACCAGTAGAACAATGTTATGAATAAGCCGCAAGGACATTAACACAAAGGCTCATAAAATATTTGTCGCCTGTAATTTATGTTTTTGAAAAGATTATGACTCGGTGGTTTTGTGAAACTCCTGATTTTCAAAGTGGATTTAATTTGTAAACCTCATTTCATTTTCCTGACCGACAAAAGCCTCACTAATTGTGTTTTTAATGGCATTGTCTCCAACCATAAATAAATATCTGTTGGATTAAGGGATTGGGTTAAGACTTTTTGGATTTATAATCATTCACGAAATTTTCCCACTCATCCAGCACGGCTCCTTTAATAACACGGGGAAACTTGTTCTGGGCGCCTTCCTTGCCTTTCATGCGCATCCAGTCGTAGAAGACCGACGAAGGCAGCACTTCAACAAATACCTCTTTAATGGCCGCGATGCGCTCCACCCGGTAGTCGTCGTTGAGAATTTTTAAGTTTTCGTCGAGTTCGTGCTTCAGCTTTGCAGAATCAACCTTGCTGTCGGTACCGATATACCATTTGTGGGCAAACATGGTTTCGTATTTTATCCCCGCAACGGTAAACTCCCGTACTTCAATATTCAGTTTGTCCTCGGTCATTTTTATGGCCATGTTCATGTTTTCGACCGACAGGTGCTCGCCGCATAAACTCAGGAAATGCTTGGTGCGTCCCGTAATGATCAACTCGCAGAGTTCCTTGTTGGTAAATTTTATGGTGTCGCCAATCAAATAGCGGTAAGCTCCGGCACAGGTAGTAAGTAAAATGGCATATTCCTTTCCCTCCTCAACACCACCTATGGTAAGGGTTTGAGCGTTGGGTTTCAGGTTCCACTCATCATCGAAGTTATTTGAGTTGAAGGGAACAAATTCGTAGAACAACCCGTTGTTGAGTACAAGCTGCATGCTTTGGGTGTCAGGTCTGCTTTGAAATGCAATAAATCCCTCGGAGGCCAGATAGGTTTCGATGTATTGCAGGGGCTTTCCAAGCAGTTTTTCAAATCCTTTCGCATAAGGGGTGAATGCCACGCCTCCATGAACAAATACGCTCAGGTTGGGCCATAATTCATGTATGTTGTTCAGTTTGTAATGGCTGATGATTTTCTCGATCAGGATCTGCCACCAGGCCGGCACACCAACAATGATGCCTATGTCCCAGCTCCCAGCTTTTTTTACGATCTCATCGAGTTTCGTAGGCCAGTTGCGTTCGCGCGAAATACGCTTGCCGGGTTTATAAAAATGCTCAAACCAGAAGGGGATGTTTTTGGCAGTGATGCCCGACAGGTCGCCCTCGAAATAGGTTCCATTAAACTGCAGGTGGGTACTACCGCCGAGCATCAGGATGCCTTTTTCGTAAAAAGATTCCGGGAATTTGTATCTGGCCAGCGAGAAAATCTGCCTGATGCTGGTTCTCTTTATGGCTCGCAGCATGGTGTTGGTTACCGGAATATATTTGCTCGATGCCTCTGAGGTGCCTGAACTCAAGGCAAAGTATTTTACCTTGCCCGGCCAGCATACAAATGTCTCACCGTTGAGCACCCTGTACCACCAGTCGCGGAACATTTGGTTGTAATCGAACAGGGGAACCTTGCTTTGAAACTCATGTACCAGATTGTTTTTTTTCAGCATTTCGGTAAATCCGTAATGCTCGCCAAACGAAGTGTTTGCTGCTTTTGCAAGCAATTTTCTCAACTCCCTCCTCTGTTTTATTTCAGGGTCTTTGGGCTGGAAAAATGCCGGCATATTTCCACGAAGCCGAATGGCTTGCTTTACAACAGATCCTAAAATGGGCATGGTTTCAAATCGGTTTTGGTTATAAAATTAATTGATGTAAGATTGGGGCTTTATTGCGTTACATTGTCAATCCACTGCTTTACTTCCTCCTGTTTGGGCGCAGGGGCATCCATTTTCAACTTCTTCCGCAGGCCGCATATCTGATTAAACACCTTGTTGGGATTGGCCTCTTTGAGCGCCGAAGGCTCGGCAAATCCTGCCTGTTGCAGCACGGGGATCCAGATTTCCGGAACACCTATGGCCGCAAACAGCTCGGAATGTCCCGTAACGGTTGAGGTCTTTTCGGGGCGCATTTGCGGGAAGAACAGCACATCCTGAATCGAAGGACTGTTGGTCATGATCATGGCCAGCCTGTCGATGCCAATACCAAGTCCGGCAGTAGGGGGCATTCCTGTTTCAATAGCCCGCAGGAAGTCTTCATCTAGGATCATGGCTTCGGGATCGCCCCTGCGGCCCAGTTCGAGCTGCTCTTCAAAACGCTCGCGCTGGTCAATGGGGTCGTTCAACTCCGAGAAGCTGTTGCAGATCTCCTTGCGGTTGCAGATTGCCTCAAATCGCTCCACCAGACCCGGTTTCGTTCTGTGTTTCTTGGCCAGGGGCGACATCTCAACGGGGTAATCGGTAATGAAGGTCGGTTGAATCAGATTGGGTTCGCAAAATTCACCGAATATCTCGTCAATAATCTTTCCCCTGCCCATACTTGGGTCAATCTCCAACCCTTTGGATTGGGCAAAAGCACGCATGGTGTTCTCATCCATCTCCGAAATGTCGGTTCCGGTAAAATGGGCAATGGCCTCGTACATGCTGAAACGCTGCCACGGCCTCTTGAAATCTATTACCTCGTCGCCCACTTCAACCCTGGTATTGCCGTGAAGGTCAATGGCAATTTTCTCAACCATCTCTTCCACCAGTTCCATCATCCAGTTGTAGTCGCGATAGGCAACGTAAAGCTCCATCTGCGTAAACTCCGGATTGTGGAAGCGGCTCATGCCTTCGTTGCGGAAATCTTTGGCAAACTCGAATACCCCGTCGAAACCGCCCACGATGAGTCGTTTCAGGTAAAGTTCATTAGCTATCCGAAGATAAAGTGTGGTATCGAGGGTGTTGTGATAGGTTTTGAACGGCCTGGCTGCTGCACCACCATAAATGGGTTGCAAAACCGGGGTTTCCACTTCGAGGTAATCCTTCCCCAGAAGGAAATCGCGCATGCTTTGAATCAGCTTTGCCCGTTTACGGAAAGTTTCTTTAATCTGCGGGTTTACGATCAGGTCGATATATCGCTGGCGGTATCTTTGCTCGGGGTCGGTAAATGCATTGTATAAAGCGCCATCTTTTTCCTTAACCACCGGCAGCGGACGCAAGGATTTGCACAACAACTTGTATTCTTTCACATGGATGGTTATTTCGCCCATGCGGGTAATAAAAACAAAGCCCTTCACCCCGATAATGTCGCCAATATCGAGCAGCCGTTTAAAAACCACATTGTACAAGGCTTTGTTGTCGCCGGGGCAGATCTCGTCGCGGTTGAAATACAGCTGAATGCGGCCGTGGTCGTCCTGAAGCTCCACAAACGATGCATTGCCCATAATGCGGCGGCTCATGATGCGTCCTGCAATGCTGATGTCTTGAAAAAGCGTGTTGTCGGCAGGGAATTTTTCTAAAATATCTTTTGATGTGGCGGTTACTTCAAAACTATCGGCAGGGTAGGGGTTTATGCCAAGCTGGAGCAATTCTTTCAGGGCTTCTCTCCGCATTTGCTCCTGTTCATTGGTTAAAAGGCTCATTTTTATTAATATTCGGTTCGATTAACTATTTAATAAAATAAACCACAAAGATATGCATTCTGCGGTTCAGAGCCAGGCCTTCGGAGTTCTTAATTACCTTTGCAGGCGTAATTTTATAGTATGGAGTCAAGGCATCATTTATTCAGGCAGGTTGTAGAGAATGTTGATATAACAGGTTTTGCCGCCGAAGGCCGGGCCTTGGGACGCATTGGCGAACTGGTTGTTTTTGTTGACTTTGGCGCGCCGGGCGATGTGGTCGATGTGTTGATTAAGAAGACCAAGAGCAATTTTCTTGAAGGCGAGATTGTAAACATCCGCAAGCCTTCGCCCGACAGGGTACAACCTGTTTGTAAGCATTTTGGACTGTGCGGTGGTTGCAGGTGGCAGCACCTGAGTTACGACAAACAGCTTGAGTATAAGCAACAGCAGGTTGTGGACAGCCTCGAGCGGATCGGGAAAATCGAAAAGGGCTCTTACCGGCTTTTGCCCATAGCCGGATCGGAAAACCCATATTTCTACCGCAATAAGCTGGAGTTTACTTTCACGAATCGAAAGTGGTTGACCCATGAGGATTTTGTTGCCGGACCTGGCGGGCAAGAGTTGAATGCATTGGGATTTCACATTCCAGGGATGTTCGACAAGGTGTTCGATGTGCAGGAATGCTGGTTGCAGCCGGAACCATCCAATG
>DATIKH010000105.1:0-30779 GCA_035477775.1 Bacteroidales bacterium
TGGGCAAACTTAGTCCTGCCAGGTTGTTAAACCTTGTCTTGATTTACTCGGGGTTTTGGTTGAGCCGCCTGACGCGCAGGGTAATGGTGTTGGGTAAACCATTTGCCCTTTCTGCCGAAGTATCGTCGTTGTGCAACTTACAGTGCCCCCAGTGCCCAAAGGGAATGAAAAAAACCAATAGGGAAGGCAACAACCTGTCGGTCGATGCATTTGGGAGCATAGCCGCGAGGTACCGGGAAAGTGTTTTTTATGCCAATTTGTATTTTCAGGGAGAACCTTTTTTGAACCCAGAATTGCCCAAAATAGTAAGAGTTGCTTCGAATATGGGCTTTTATACCAGTATTTCGACCAATGGCCATTTTCTGGATGAAAAATCCTGTGGCGAAGCGATTGCAGCAGGTCTCGACCGGCTGATTGTATCGATTGATGGGCTCGACCAGGCCTCTTATTCTCATTACCGAACAGGGGGCAACTTGCTGCATGTTGTCGAGGGGGTTTCCACCATGGTCAGGGTCAGAAGCCAGGGCCGGTTCAAAAACCCTTTCATTGTGCTGCAGTTTTTAGTCAACCGGCATAACGAGCACCAGATTCCTGCCCTGGGAGACTTTGCCCGCAATTTAGGAGTTGATATGGTTCAGCTGAAGTCAATGCAGGTTTATGAAAACACCAATGCCAAAGATTTTCTTCCTTCAAACAGAAAGTACAACCGATACCATGTATTAAACACAGAAAAAAACACTTCCGTAAATAAAATCGGAGTTCCTTGTTTCAGGCTGTACAGCCATGTGGTTTTTACATCCGACGGAATAGCTGTACCCTGCTGCTACGACAAAATTCCCCAATACCCATTCGAAAATAAAATGGGCGAAAACCATTGGTTTTCGCCCGAATTGAATTCGTTTCGCCGAAAGGTCATGTACAATCGCAAGGAGGTCGGTATTTGTTGCAATTGCGCAGAATAACTGCCTAAACGGTCATGATGTCGGTCTCTTTAGCTTCAAACAGCTTATCAACCTTAGCAATATACTTATTGGTGAGTTCCTGAACATCGCCCTCAAATTTTTTCACTTCATCCTCGGGCACTCCTTCTTTTTGTAGTTTTTTTGCCGATTCGATTGCCTCGCGCCTGGCTCCGCGGATGCCAACTTTGCTGTTTTCTGCTTCCTCCTTAGCTTTTTTTACCAGGTCGCGCCGACGTTCTTCCGTTAGCGGAGGAACGATCACCCGGATAATGGTGCCATCGTTCTGAGGGTTGAAACCCAGGTTGGCAGCCATAATGGCTTTTTCGATCGGGGCGACCATGTTCTTCTCCCAGGGCTGAATCACTATGGACCTGGGGTCGGGAGTATTGATGTTCGATATTTGCGAAAGTTTTGTAGGAGTACCATAATAATCAACCTTTACGCTTTCAAGCATTTGCGGGTTAGCCTTACCTGCCCTGATTTTTTGGAGTTCCCGCTCCAGGTGGCTAATGGCTTTGTTCATACCTTCAATGGCAGCCTCTTTTAAAAAATCTATTTCTTCGTTCATGGTCCAAGGGAATTAAACCGGCTGAATGTTTTGATCGGTAGCAAAAATAAAAATTAATTCGAAACAAGTGTTCCCATGAGCAGGCCTTCAATGAGAATTTGTTTCAGGATGCCTTTTTTGTGTATGTTGAACACGATTATCGGCAAATCATTATCCTGGCATAGCGCAAAGGCAGTTTGATCGAGAATCCTGAGGTTTTTAGCCAGGGCCTGCTCAAAGGTGATCTCACTGAACAGTTTGGCCGAAGGGTCTTTTTCGGGGTCTGCAGTGTAAACACCGTCAACCCGGGTTCCTTTCAGGAACACCTCGGCCTCAATCTCGACGGCCCTCAGGGCTGCGGCCGAGTCGGTTGTAAAAAACGGGTTGCCTGTTCCCCCGGCCATGATAACCACATGCCCCTGATTCAACAGGGCGATGGCTTCCTTGCTGCTCATTTTTTCACAGATGGGTTCAACCGGCAATCCTGAAAGGACCGTAGCCTTGGTTTCCATGTTGGCCAATGCAGCCTGAAGGGCCATGCTGTTTATTATGGTTGCAAGCATACCCATATAGTCGCCCTGAACGCGGGCAATCCCTTTGGTAATGCCATGAACACCCCTGAAGATATTGCCCCCGCCTAAAACTACACCCACCTGAATCCCAGCTTTGGTAAGGCTTGAAATTTCTTCGGCATACACTGCCAGCATGCCCGGATCGATGGTTTGTCCGCTGCCTCCTGAAAGCGACTCGCCGCTTAGCTTCAGAAGAATTCTTTTATATTTTGACATATCAGATTCGTTGAATGTAAATGCAAGTTTAGGTTAAATTTTTTTAAGGACACCAAGAACAGCCAAAAAAAAAGGAGCACGATAATTCGTACTCCCTTGAATGCTTGTTAGCTTTAGTTATCTTCCGAGTGCCAACCTTCTGAATGCAACTACGGTTAAATCCTTGTCGGCCTCGGTGAGAATCTGGCGAACGCTTTTTTTCGAATCCATTATGGACTCCTGGTTCAACAGGGTGCTCTCTTTGAAAAACTTGTTGAGTTTTCCAAGGGCAATTTTCTCAACCATATCCTCGGGTTTGCCTTCCTGACGTGCCAGGTCTTTGCCTATTTCAATTTCTTTTTCAACAACCCTGGGGTCAACATCATCCTTGTCGATTGCTATCGGCGACATGGCAGCGATCTGCATTACGACTTCCTTACCCAGCTGACCTATTTCAGGAGCCTGGGCTTTATTAAAAGCAGCAATGGAGGCTATCCTGTTTCCGGGATGTATGTAGGCAAATGCACGCTGCCCGCTGATTACATCAAAGTGGGTTACCTGAAGTTTTTCTCCGGTTTTGCCAATGAGATCGGTCAGGTTTTCCTCCACGGTACGGTTGTTCATTTTGGTCGAGAGGAGCTCTTCCAAATTGTTGCAGCCTTTTTCAACACCCAAATCAAGAATGCTTCTTGTAAAATCAATGATTTCCTGGTTCTTGGCAACGAAATCGGTTTCGCAATTCAGCATCACGATGGCTGCCTTTGTAGCATCTGAGTTGACTTTTGCTAAAACAACGCCTTCGTTGGCTTCGCGGTCGGCCCGGCTGCTGGCAACTTTTTGTCCTTTCTTGCGCAGGATCTCAATGGCTTTTTCAAAATCACCCTCTGCCTCTACCAGGGCTTTT
The DNA here is from genome assembly GCA_035477775.1 of Bacteroidales bacterium. Taxonomy (GTDB): domain Bacteria; phylum Bacteroidota; class Bacteroidia; order Bacteroidales; family UBA7960; genus UBA7960. The sequence continues at coordinate 3,181 of DATIKH010000105.1, forward strand.
TTGCAGTCCATCATGCCCGCTCCTGTTTGCTGTCGCAGTTTGTTTACTTCTGAAGCAGTTATGTTTACCATGTTTTTTCTTTACTTTTCAGATTATTAAATTCTTGGTCTCTTGGCCAACGGCTTTTTGAGAGGAGCTCCTTTCGGAAGTTTTGGTGCTTTTACCTCTTCATCTGCTACCTGGCTGGGCTGGAGTTTCTTAGATGGTATGGCTTGACTTGCAACCTCAGGGGCAATCAGTTCCTCGTCCACCAATTCAGTCTCAGATGCAAAATCCACATCCGAATCTGTATCTTCATCATCGTCAGAGGTTTTGTCTTTCTCCAGTTTGCGTTCGGCTAACCCTTCCTGAATGGCTTCTACCATCTGGCGGGTAATAATCTGAATCGACTTGGATGCATCGTCATTAGCCGGAATAGGAAAATCAATTTCGTTTGGGTTGGCGTTGGTATCGACAATCGCAAACGTCGGAATATTGAGTTTACGTGCCTCTGCTACAGCAATGTGTTCTTTGCAGGTATCTACTACAAAAACAGCTGCAGGCAGCCTGTTCAGATCTACAATACTTCCAAGTTGTTTTTCCAGTTTTGCCCTTTCGCGCATAACCTGCAAGCGCTCTCTTTTCGACATATTGTCGAAAGTGCCGTCGGTGGCCATTTTGTCGATGGAGGCCATTTTTTTCACGGCCTTGCGAATCGTTGCAAAGTTTGTAAGCATACCACCGGGCCAGCGCTCGGTAACATAAGGCATGTTAACCTGCTTAACCAGTGTGGAAACCACTTCTTTTGCTTGCTTCTTGGTTGCAACAAAAAGAATTTTCTTTCCCGACTTGGCTATCTGCTTCATTGCAGCAGAAGCTTCGTCAATTTTAGCAATCGTTTTGTTCAGATCGATTATGTGAATGCCGTTTCGCTCCATGAAAATATAGGGAGCCATATTGGGGTTCCATTTTCTTCTTAAGTGGCCAAAATGCACCCCGGCCTCCAAAAGTTCGTTGTAGTTGGTTCTTGCCATGATATTCGGTAAAATGTCCAAAAAATTGATTAACGTTTGCTGAACTGGAATCTCTTGCGGGCCTTTTTCTGACCGGGTTTTTTGCGCTCCACCATACGTGGGTCGCGGCGAAGCAGCCCTTTTTCCTTGAGCGGCGGACGGTAGTCAGCTGAAACCTCAACAAGGGCTTTAGAAATAGCCAGCCTGAGGGCTTCCGCCTGGCCTTTAATTCCGCCACCTGCAAGATTTACATTAACATCGTATTTGCCTTCATTCTGGGTTATACTGAAAGGCTGGTTTACTATGTATTGAAGCGTACCAGTAGCAAAATATTCTTTTAAGTCCCTTTTGTTGATGACAATCTGGCCATTGCCAGCCTTCATGTAAATGCGGGCAACAGCGGTTTTCCTTCTTCCAGAGGTGTTTATTACTTCCATGTTTACTTAATAGCGTTTAGGTTAATTTGCTGAGGTTGCTGTGCTTGATGTGGATGCTCTCCGCCGGCATATACAAAAAGGTTGCGAAAAAGCGCACGACCCAATCTGTTTTTTGGGAGCATGCCCCTTACTGCTATCTCGATCATTGAACCAGGTTTCTTGGCCATCATCATCCGGGCACCTGTAAACCGCTGCCCACCAGGATAACCGGTATGCCTTACGTATTCCTTCTGGTCCCACTTCGAACCGCTCAATTGAATTTTCTCAGCATTGATAATGATTACATTGTCGCCGCAATCCACATGAGGAGTGTAGTTCACTTTGTGCTTGCCACGAATAATCTTGGCAACCTTTGAAGCCAGACGGCCCAGCATTTGATTTTCTGCATCAACAAGCACCCACTCCTTATTTGATGTTGCCTTGTTTGCTGATATGGTTTTGTAACTTAACGTGTTCATTAGGTTGACTTAATTTGCTGTATTTTTAATCCTCTTGTTACCCGCTTATTGCGGGGTGCAAAGCTAAAATTTATTTTCGGTTCCGGCAAATTTATCAACAATTGCTTGTTAATAAATCCTGTCGGACATATTTTGGATAAAAAACGGGCTGAAATTCAGGGTGCAAAGATAGAAAATTTTATGCTATGAATACAGCCCTGCAAAAAAAGTATTTACCCCACCCGGCCAGACAAAAAAATTGTCGGGTACGCACATTATTATCAGTTAAGCAGAATGCAATTTCAGGCTTGAACATACCACGGCCGTTCCTGTTTTTTTATGTGTGGAATAATTTTCTGCATTTTAGAAGTAACTTTGCATAAACTTAATCACATGAAGAAAATACTTGTATTCCTGCTCCTTGTGGTGTTTTTTGGAAAGGGAGTAGCATCCACAAACCCGGCTGCCACTTTGTCGGCTGAGGCGCGGATTTCGCTACTTACAGCTTCCCCGGGCCCTGCCCTTTACGCTTCCTTCGGACACAGTGCCCTGAGGGTTACCGATCCTGTCAGCGGCATCGACGAAGTATATAATTTTGGAACTTTCGACTTCGACACACCCAATTTTTACCTAAAGTTTCTGCAGGGAAGGCTCGAATATAAACTTACTGTAACCACATTCAGGCAGTTTTTTTTCGACTACCAAGCCGAAGGAAGCGGAGTTATCGAGCAGGTTTTTGATTTAAGTCACGAAGAAAAAAATCGGATTTACGCCTTTCTTCAAATAAACCGCCTTCCGGAAAACGCATATTACCTCTACGACTTCTTTTTCGACAACTGTGCTACCCGCATTCGCGATATATTACAAAACCAACTGCAACCCGAATGGCCAATCAGCCTCGACCCACCGGGTCTTACCTTCCGACAGCTGCTCTGGCCCTATGTAGAGCATACGCCCTGGATAAAAGCCGGCATCGACCTTGTGCTTGGACTTCCTTCCGACCGCGTGGCAAGTGCCTGGGAGTATATGTACCTGCCTGACCACATGCTGGCTGCATTTGAACTTACCCGTCTTCAGGATGGCAGGAACCTGGTTAAAGAAACCAATCAGGTTCTTGAACCGACCTACATTCCTACCCGTTATGGATTTTTGTCGCCATTACTGGCCGGGTGGATTGTTTTTGTTTTGGGAATTCTACTTCATCTCAAACCAAAAGCAGTTCGGATTTTCGACAAGGTCTTTTTTTCGTTTTTAGGTGTTGTCGGCATCGTAATTGCATTCATGTGGTTTGTTTCAGATCATGGTTCTACCAATCTGAATCTGAACTTGCTGTGGACGTTTCCCGGGCACCTTTATTTCATTTTCAAAGCCGATTTGATTAAACCAATAGGTCTTCCCAGGGTTTATTTTATATTGATGCTGCTTGTAAGCATTGGATTGATTTTAGGATGGCTGTTTTTACCACAGGAACTCAACCCAGCATTTTTACCATTGATCCTTTATATGGGTGTAAGAAGTTTTGTATATGGCATTGGCAGCATACCCTTCAAATCTAAAAAGAATACCAGGCTAACTTAACCAAAACTCAATGATCCGAGGAATACATCATATTACTGCCCTTACAGGCAATATTCGCAAAAACCTTCGCTTTTACACAGAGATTCTGGGGTTGGGCCTTGTCAAAAAAACAGTTAATATCGACAGTCCCGACACCTGGCACTTTTTCTATGGTGATAAAACGGGCAGCCCGGGTACGGTAATTTCCTTCTTACCTCAGGTTGCAACACCCAGAGGGCAAGTAGGTGTGGGTTCAACCAAGGTTACGGGATTCTCCATTTGCCAGTCATCCATGGCTTTTTGGAAGAAGCGACTGAGGGAGTACCAGGTTGATTTTCGCGGACCTTTTCAGCGTTTCGACGAATGTTGCTTTGCCTTCTTCGACCCCGATGGCTTGGAACTCGAACTTGTAGGCGTAAAAAACGATCAAAGGCAAGGTTGCGAAACCCCTGGTATAACAACCGAAAATGCCATCAAGGGGCTGAACCACGTGGAACTTACCTGCAGCGTTGCTGATAAAACAGCCTATTTCTTAGTCAATGTTTTGAAATTTTCGCGGTTCAAAGAAGAAAATCAGCGCATCAGGCTGTTTTCAGGCGATCAGCTTCCGGGAAATTACTTCGATCTTGTTTCCCGTCCATCTTTGCCTTTGCATAAAAGCGGTGTAGGCGCAGTGCATTATCTGGTTCTGAACACCCCCGGCGAAGAGGAACTGAAGCAGATCAGGGAGCGTGTTGGGAAAGCAGGCATACAGGTATCGGCCATAATGGACCGTTATTATTTCAAATCGATTTTTTTTCGCGAACCAGGAGGGATTATGATCGAAGTCTCCACCGCTGAACCAGGTTTTCTGATTGATGAAAAACCCGATAGTCTTGGAAAAAGCCTTAAACTACCCCCATGGATGGAAAATGATAGGGAAAAAATCGAGTTGGCATTACCTCCTCTTGATTAGAGGAATTCTTCACTACCCGAAAGAAAACAACAAGGAAGTCAATAGTAGTTTGGGCACAAGCAGGTTTTGCAGACAATAATTTAAAAAATTGCCTCATGAGCAACCGTCCCGCTCACCTCAAAGTGTTGATGATCGATGCCTCCAATGGTTTTTATAAAACCATGAGGTATAAATTAGGTAATTTCTGGGGTCCGGTAGATCTGGGCATTCACCTTGCCTGGAAATACAACAGCCTTAATATTGGCACAGGCCTTTTGGCCGGTTCCATATTTTCCGGATCAAACCGGCTTATTTTTAATGGTATTAGCCCCTGCTGGCATGGATTTTATATTTCAAGCATGGGTGGTGCAGGTTTGGTGTTCGACAATTTGGGCATTAATCTGCTTTCGATTACAGGCAAAGCTTCTTCGCCAAGCATTTTGTATTTGAACCGTCATCATGGCGAAGAAATCGAGTTGGAAATTATTCCGGTAAAGGTGGCAAAAGTCTGGGAAGAGGGGCGTACTGGTTTTTATAACCTGATGCAACATGCGTATTCTATCCTGGGCTCGCGCTACGAAAACGATCCCCGCATTTTGGCAACAGGCCCCGCCGCCATGTATTCAGATTTTGGGGCAATCGGATCTGCTCCCATACGTAAAGGGGTTATTACCCATGCCGACACCTGGGCCGGAAGGGGAGGGTTTGGCTCCAAGATGCTCCAAGAACATGGTATTGCAGCAATCATTTATGGGGGAACCTATGCCGACGAGGATTTCCGCGACCGCCTGGTCGCCGACACCTGGTTTGAAGACAGATATCAGAAAAAACTCTCGGCTAAACAGTTCGAGGCTACCACCAAGTATCGGTTCGATCCGGCATTTAACACTGGAGGAACATTCGGTGTAAATTATGCCAATATGGGCGACAATATCCTTGCCTTCAATTACCGCTCAATTTATTGGCCTGCCGAGAAACGCAACAAACTTCACAAAGAGTTTATCCTTGATCATTACCTGCAACAGTTTAATCAGGAAACCATAGTAGGAAAGCAACAAAATACCTGTGGAGAACCTTGTGCCGCGGTATGCAAAAAGATGAACAATGAGTTCAAAAAAGACTATGAACCCTATCAAACCATGGGGCCCTTATGCGGCATTTTTGACCAAAGAGCTGCCGAACTCCTTAATCATCGTGCCGATGCTATTGGATTCGATGGCATTTCTATTGGCGGTGTGCTGTCATGGCTGATGGAATGCATGCACGAAGGGCTGCTTACGCCCGAAGAGCTTGGTATTGATCAAAAGCCCTACTTCGAACCCGAAGGATTTGATGTTGTAAAACACTCCATGCATAATGCTAAAATTGGCATTGCACTCCTTGACCAAATGGTGAAGGAAAATGGCAAAATCAACCTTTTGGAGGGTTCCAGAAAATATGCCCGAAACCTGGCCCGCAAAAAAGGAAAGAAGGTTCTCGACCTTTTTGTTACCACCTGCTTTGCCCGGCACGGCTGGATGGTTCCCAACCAATACTGGACATCAGGTGTGCTTTCGCCTATGGGCATTATGGGAAAATACTACAACGATTACGGTAGATCCTTTGTAGAGCCTCGCAGCCTTGGACGCCTGAATGCAAACCGCATGGTAAAGGAACTGATGCTCGACAATATGGGCATTTGCAGGTTTCACAGGGCATGGGCCGAAGACCTGATTCCCGACATTGTTGACAAGCTCTATGGAAATAAAGAGGATATGCTGAACTCAATAAAACTCACAGCCGGCAGGATCAGCAGCAGGAATGCCTCGGTATTTTGGGAAGCTTCGCGAAATACCGACTTCATACATACCTTCCTGAAAAAATGCCATGATGCCCAAGGTGAAAACGCAGACCTGAAGCAATGGTTGCAGCGTTTTGAAACGAATAAGGAACAGGCAGCAATTGATTTCTGGTACGAAATGCACAAAGGTGCTCATGAAACTTTGCGCGAATTTCCTGCCTGAACACTTTAATGAATAATAAAAAAGCAGGTTGCCTGGTCATGGCAACCTGCTTTTTTTATCGTACAGGTTAATTAATAGAATAGTACCCTGTCGTCGGTAATCTTGGAACTTTCCCTCAGTGCATTAAATGCCTCATTGCGGATACGATTTACAAATGAGCTTCGGAGTTGGTTCGATAGTGTTATAAAGTTATCTGGTTCAACCGCCGGTTCCTGGCTGCTGACTTCAATCAGAAACACTCCTGAATTGCCCTTAATAGGCCTCGAAATGGTATTGGGCTCTAAGCCGAAAGCGGCACCTACAACCATAGGCTCAGCTCCCAAGCCTGGCAGGTTGAGCATGTTGAACCTTAATTCTGATACCAATACTGGTTCCAGTTGAAGTGTAGATGCTGTCTGATCGAAGGATCCTTCCGCAATAGCCTGCTGAAAAGCATTGGAAAGGTATTCGTGTTTTTTTTCACGAAGAACCAAAGCCGTCAATTCTTCCCTCAAATTTTCCAATGTAGGAGTCCCTTCCTCACGTTTTTGGGTAACGGAGGCTATAATATACCTGTTGTCAATATCAAAAATCGGTGAAACAGAACCCACTTTAGTTTCCCTGGCAAAAGCCCACCGGATAATTTCCCTGGGGGTTTCGACTCCCGGCAGATTTGCATCCATCTTAAGAATGTTTTCTGCCACCCTGAGGCTCTGGCCTTTTTCATCTGAGGCTGCCTCAAAATTCTCGTGGTTCCTTACGAAATTGGCAAACTCGCTGGCCTGTGCAAAAGTCATCTGAAACGTCCTGTTGCTGGGCTCAATATTGCGCGAAAGTCTGGCTAACTGAATTTTTCTGTTCAGGGGCGATTTGCCTGTAACTTGAATTACATGCACGCCAAATACCGTTTCGGCAGTGGTAAAATTGTTTACTGGCGTATTAATTACCGCTTGCGAGAATTCAGGAACCATGTCCACGTCCCTGAACCAGTTCAGATTCCCCAGGTTCGTTTGGGCAGTGGGGTCGTCAGAAAACATAACGGCTAAATTGCCAAAGGCTCCCGGGTTTCTTCTGACTACATTCAAAAGGCTGTCGGCAAGCATGCGGGCTTGGTCAGGAGTACGGGTGGCCGCAGTGGCTCCCTGGGCTCCCTGGTGCGAAATCAGGATGTGACTTGCACTCATGCTGTCGGGGCGAAACTGAACCTCGGCCACTTTATAAACCACAAAAGCGTTATTTTCTTCCACCGGCCCATGAATCGTACCAACAGGGGCGTTAAAAAGAATTTGTTCTAGATCGGGTGTAAGCTGGCCCTGGCCAATGAAAGACGGATTGAATCTTTCATCCGAGTTGGCATTTATGAAGGCAGGCACATCTTCCACAATTAAAAACTCTTCCTTAAGTTGGAGGATTTCCTGTTCAATTTTTTGACGGTCCTCTTCGCTTGCAAACACAGGGAAGACTACGAATTGCAAATCCACAGAAGCCTCCTGCTCGTAGAGGTGTCTTTTTTTATTGTACATTGCTTTTAAATCGCCCTCGGTAATTTCAAACTGGTCGTCGGCAACAGCATCGTAGGGCTTCAAAAGATACCTGAAACTTGAAACCGCATGACGACCTTGGTACTCCTGGCTTAAGAGGGCTGTGGGCATATAAAATCCGGCCGAAACAAGCTGATAATATTTAGTTTCCTGGCGATCACGCTTTATAAAGTCCTCGAGCATCAACCATTGCTGCTGTGTGTTGGCATCAAGCATGTCGAAGTTGTTCAGAAATTGCAGCACCAATGCAGGATCGAAACTTCCATCGGCAGGGTTCATAAAATTTCTTACAATAATGGGATGTGGGTGAGGCCCTTGGATAAAATAGAAAAGCTCTTCGCTCGAAATCTCAAGCCCCAGATTCTCCATTTCATAACCCAAAAGTATTTCACGAACCATAGTGTTCCAGACCTGGTTTCTTAAATGAAATGCTTCATTGACACCCACAGTTTGAGCACCAGTTTGCATTTTCCAGTTTTCAATCTGCTGGTTTACCCGATGCTCAAACTCCTGATAAGGTATGTCAGTACGGCCAATTTGGCCTACATTAAAAACTGGGGCGCGCATTGGACCGTGGCCAAAAAAATCGCCCAACACAAATGCAATCAGAGCAATACCTACTACGGCAATGAGTAAACCTGAATAGCTTCTTATCTTCGAAATAACCGCCATATCAATAAATCGTTTTTGGAATTAATTAGTTTGCAAAGGTATAACAGAAAATCAAAATTGGCTTAAAAATACATTCATTCGATGCACTTGATAGGAGAGCCCATCGCGTAAGGCTTTAAGGTCAACGGGGGGTTCCTCCCGGACCGGTCTCCACACTGAAAGTTCCTCGTGGTTGTTTGATCTTCCACTGCGTGAAACGCTCGTCCGACTCAAAACCTTCGCCAAAAAGGACTTCGTCCTGGGTGGTAATTTTTACAAATTTTTCAGTGTAAATGATGCCTCTGTTTTGATCCCAGATTAATTGTTCGGTGTTGAGTATTTCGTTTTGTTCATTAACTACCACCACGTCGTAGCGTGTTTCGAAAACCTGTCTGTCGAGATAATTTACCGCATACCTTGCACTTAAAGTGGCAGTTTGGTTCATCAGGGAGTCGAAAAAAACCACCTTGATTCCTTCGGGCATTTCCACGTGATTTTCGGGCACATTGTACCGTATCATTCGTGGTGCGTTCAGGGTCATTCTGATTTTGGCATAACTGCTGTAAATAACCTCTACATTTCGTGCTTCTTCAACCGGTCTGGGTTCTTCGCTCTGGGTTATTGTTCTGATGGTTTCCAGATCGCCCTGACATGAAAGAAGCATTGCCACTCCAATCAGAATGGCAATGCTACATGGATTTAAGAAAAAGCTTTTGGAGGATGGGCTCATTTTAAACCCTTAAGGCCTTGGTCTGGCAAAAGTAACCTCATTTATCCAACAACCAGCGCGCACTTGTCTTCCGCCATCCAGGCCATGAAAAAACAAGGTTTCGTTATTTGGAAAATGCTGCGAAATACTACTTATGAGCTGATTGGCTGTTTCAACAATCTGTGGGTCGGTATCAATAGTGCGGGCGCGGATGAAACGGTCAACAGCAGCCCAGTAACCGGCAGCAATCGAAATTTCGTCTGTGCCACACGTTTTGGCGCTTATAGCATACATTTGCCCTATAAGAAGATGAGGCCTTCCGTCTTGCGGTCTTATTTCGGCAGCTGCAAGTGCCGCGGTACGCGCTTGTGGAAGCCTGTTGAGCTGACGGAAAAGAATGTCGGCTATTTGCATGTGAGTCTGAAACAAATCGATTCCATTTGCAGGGGCACTCACGCTAAGGGCCACAGCTTGCTCATAGAAGGCCAACGCTCTGGGGAAATTGTTTTGATTGCTGTACAAGCGCCCCATAAGAAAGGCAGACTGGGCGGTGGGGCTAAGTTGGTGCAGGTTTTTAGTAGCCGTATAAAACAGTTGGGAATCTGTACATCCTGCTCTGTCAAGAATTGCGGTAACCCTTCTCAGCAACTCTGGATCTTGCGGGTTGGCTGCTATACGCGGAGTATATATCCGGATCAGGTTTTCGCAAGTAGCAAAAGGGTCGAACATGGTTTGAATCTGATCTTTTGCCGAAGCAAAAGCTGCAGCATCTCTGTGGTTGTTGGTAATGTTGTGCGCAATGATTTCGGAAGCACGGTCGTACTTGTCAACCAATTTTGAGGCGTCAAGGAGCCCTGACTCAACAAGGATTTTTGCTGCAAAGAAGTTTACCCTGAGTACCTCAGCTATCGATGCATTTCCCTGGAGCACGATCGATCTTTCGGAAAGCTCATAATGCTCCCTGGTTGCGTTGGGCCTGAAAAATTTCAACTCCAGAACCTGCCTGCCAAGGTTGGCTCCCTCGCGTCCAAAATATTTTATGCGCTGCTGGTAAACCATCATCAGGGTGTCGATAAGTGCTTCCCTTCTTTGTGGTACCGTTTCGCGGTCGATCATATACCTAACCAGGGTTACTCCATGTATGTAAAGGTTTTCCGAGGCCAAAGGACAGTTGAAGAACATCCAGCGCCATGGTTCAATAGCCATAGCGAAATTTCGTTGTCTGAAGTTTTCATTGTACATTGACATGTTTTTAAGACATTCTAAGCTGTCGAGTCCAAACCGGGGCTGGTTACGCGCTGCCTGAGGGGCCTCAACGACGCCTGCTACATCAGAAGCCTGGGCTTCCTCCACCAAAACATCTGCCGCAAGAGAGGTTGATCGGGCTTTCGCCTGGCAACTTGTTGCACCAAGCAGAAGGAGCAGCATCGTTAAGGTTAAGATAAAATCCTTTTTCATTTTGATTTCAGTTTATGTTGTTGGTTTTAAAAAAATCTTCTTCTGATGAACCACCGTTCGTAAATATTTACCCCTACATTGATTCTGTATATATTTTCTCTGATCAGATTAAAGTCTGTTGTACCTCTTTGCCCGAACTCAAATCCCAGGTTAATACCATTGTTGGTTCTCCTTATTGGCAAGTGTAAACCAAAACTTATGCCAAATTCATCAATGGGGTGATTATTCAAATTCAGATAGGTTTGGCCATAGCGAAACCCGGCACGGTATTCAATGCGGTTCCAAAATCCACCGAAGGCTTGCGCGGTCGGCCGAAACTTCAGTCCGGCGGCGAAGTTATAGGTATTTATAAGATTTCCCGGCGCTTCATTCACGTTGAAATTTTCCCAGTTTTGCCAAATAAAGTCAAAACCTCCAGCCCAATGTTCATTGATCCGTGCAAAAACCCCAGCCCCAAAATAGGCCGGTATCGTCATATAGCCACTTTCACGCTCGGCAAAACTGGTAGTGTCGAACCTGGTAAAACCCGGCAGCATCCGCCTGATGGTTTCCGATTCTACGGTTTGTATGCTTAGCTCGGGACCAAAAACTACCCCAAAGGTAAAGTGTCGGTCGGGAGATATGCGGTACTCATACTGTGCCCCAAATCCAAAATGCCAATCGTTGACCCTTTGCGACCTGATTCGGTTAACAAGAAAAAACCCAATAGAGTCGGACGACACGCTGCTGCTGCGATCAAGGCTTCCAAACAGATAGGAAGCATTAAATCCTACCGAGAAACCATTAAAAGGCCTGAAGGCATGGCCTATAAACAACTGGTTGATGCCTCCGCTTCCTTCGTAAAGAAAATCTACGGTTCCGAACAGCGGGTCATTCAGGCTGTTGGAAACTTTGTAGCCCATTGCGCTGAAGGGTTTCACACCTACGCCAACTCCCCACCAGCGGGTAATTGGGAATGAAAAAGAAAGATTGCCAAGGGAGGTGAAATTACCCTGTTGCGATTTGGCTACTGTATGATGTTGGTAAAAATGCGAAAGCAGGGTAGCTTCAAAAATAAAGGAAGTAGAATCGGTGGCCGTATAAGAAGCGGGGTTCAGATTGTTTACCGACAAGTTCGACCGATAGGCAACCCCTATTCCACCCAACCCCAGGTTGCGGAATGACTGGTTGAACATGAGCTCTCCAACTCCAAATCTGGAATAGGGCGAGGTTATCCGTGTTTGGGCTCCTGCCTGAGGGAAAATCAACACCATAAACATGATGCCAATTATAACTGCCCGATTACCGAAAGTTGGGATCTTACGCATTCGTATTGAATTTAAATGACAGGTCACCGATTTTTTTAGCCTGCAAATATCCTAAAATTTAAGTTTTTGACAAAAAATACATAGAAAATTCGCAAAAGCCCAGATTATTCTCTGGCAATTGTACGCAGCTTGTGGGCAATAAATTGGGGAATATCCTCAGGCATTCTGCTATGTGAAAAATATTGATCCAACAGATTGTTGCCTGAAAATGAACTACAAAATTAATAAAAAACGGAATTGCAATAAACTTTGAAAAAAAATACTCGCAAATTCAAAATGATTGGTTAATTTTGCAACTCAAATCAAAACGCTGGTACCATAGCTCAGTAGGTAGAGCAACGGACTGAAAATCCGTGTGTCCCTGGTTCGATTCCGGGTGGTACCACAAAAAGGGTTGCAATTCAAAGAGTTGCAGCCCTTTTTGCTTTTATGCCTGAGTGAGTAAAACCATCATGGACTGAAAACTTCAACAAGCCCTTTAATCTACATGCGTGGAAGTTGGCCCAGGGAGTATTGTTTTATTTTCGCCCGAAGTCTGCCGGTATTTCACCCCAAAGCTCGGTTTCCCATTTCAAAACCTTATTTTTCCAGGTGTTTTCGTTCAGCCAATTTTGGGCGCGCTCAATGAGCTGAAAAAGATGTTCGTTCAGGTCGTTTTGCGAAACCGTAGTTTTTGCTGTTTTATTACGAACCCAGGCAATGGCCGTTTTCGAATCGGAATATACGGGCAAATCGAGGTTTTGTTTTTTGCACCAGGCCAGTGCATGTACAAGGGCAAGAAATTCACCAATGTTGTTCGAAGCTTTTGGAAACGGGCCCTGCTTGAAAAGTACCTGTTTGTTCTGGGTAAAAACCCCCTGATACTCCATTTGGCCGGTTACCATGTTGCAGGCAGCATCCACCGATATGCTGTTCAGAATGGGTTTTAAATCAATGATTTCGGAGGTTGTTCTTGATTTTGAAGAAACTTGTTTTTTACCAATATGCTTGTAGGGGTTGTCTTGCAAAGCCTTCTCTGCCATTTCGCGGGTTTCGAAAGATTTGTATAACGCCCCCTCAAATCCTGAAATTGATTGGCGGCAGTTTTCCCAGGAATCGAATACTCCCGTTTTATGACCAGCCCACACAGTATAGAATTTTGGCTTTGGCATTGCGATTATTGGTTTTCAAGAACTTGCCCCTCTGGTAAGTCTGAGTCCGTCCCATCCTTGTGAGGTTAGCTCTACCCATTGGCCCGAAGTAGTAACCAGATGGGCACCACTCGAACCATCGGCAATGTGCCCGATTACACTGATGGATTCCATACTTTTAATCTTTTCGTAGTCGGCTTGCCTTACGGTAAACAGAAGCTCGTAGTCTTCCCCACCGCTCAGGGCACAGGTGGCAGGGTCGATATTGAACTCGTGAGCCACTGCTGCCATTCGCCGATCTATGGGCAGTTTTTCTTCATAGATTACTGCACCGTTGCCGGAGCTTTTGCACAAGTGCAGCACTTCCGAAGCGAGTCCGTCGGATATGTCGATCATTGAAGTCGGTACCACTCCCGCTTTTTCTAACTGCTCAATGATATCGCGCCGGGGTTCGGGCTTGAGCTGTCTTTCTACAACAAAGGCATACTCGTCGAGGAGGGGTTGCGCATTGGGGTTTGCAAGAAAGGCTGCTTTCTCGCGCTGCAATACCAAAAGCCCGCAATAGGCTGCACCTAGGCTTCCGGAAACACAAATCAAATCATTGACCGATGATCCGCTCCGGTAAACAATTTTATTCCCGGGGGCTTGGCCGAGAGCTGTTACAGAAAGAACCAACCCCGAAGTACAAGATGTTGTATCGCCACCGATAAGGTCAACCTGGTAATTTTCACAGGCTTTCAGGATTCCTTCGTACAGTTCGTCCAGAGCCTCCACCGAATAGCGGCTCGAAATGGCCATGCCGACGATAACCTGTTTTGGGGTACCGTTCATTGCATAAATATCCGAAAGATTCACAGCAATTGCCTTGTAGCCTAGATGTTTCATGGGGGTAAATACCACATCGAAATGTATGCCTTCTATCAGCAAATCTTTCGCTGCAAGCAGCATTTCTTTATTTGAAGCAACAACGGCCGCATCGTCTCCAATGCCTTTTACGGTTTCCTTATTAAAGATACGGACGTTTTTTGTAAGGTGGTCGATCAGGCCAAATTCGCCTAAGGTGTCCACGCTGGTCAGGGGTAGTTTCTTACTTTCACTCATTGAAAGCTGGTGTGTTATTTTTTATGCATAATTCGTAATTGCAAATCGATGGATTGCTGGTGTACCATTTCCAGCAGGTTTCTAAGAAATGCCGGATCGAGTCCAAGGGCCTGTCCGCGTTTCATACGGTCTTTAAATATGTTGTTCCATCGCCTGATCTGAAGAATTGCAATGTTGTTCTCCTTTTTCAATTCGCCTATTTTTTCGACCATTTCCATGCGTTTCGACAAAAAGTACAGGATGTTGCGGTCAATTTCGTCAATATGTCTTCTGTAAGTCTCGAGCTGGCGGGTTGGCTCTCCCTTAAAGCAGCCAGATCGCCTGGGAACCAGCGTGTTTACCAGGTCGTATAGGGCTTCGGGGGTAATTTGCTGGGCGGCATCTGTTAGTGCCTCATCGGGATTACAATGCGATTCGAGCATAAGCCCATCGAAATCCAAATCCATTGCATGCTGAGCAACTTGCAGGATGAGGCGCCGGTTTCCGGTAATATGACTGGGGTCGCAAATCACCGGAAGGCCCGGAAAAATGCGCTTTAATTCGATAGGTATCTCCCACAAGGGAGCGTTTCTGAAAACACTATCGTCGAAAGTATTAAAACCCCGATGTATGGCAATGATGCGATCAATGCCCGACTGATAAATCCTTTCGATGGCACCAATCCAAAGTTTGATGTCGGGGTTTACCGGATTTTTTACCATTACCGGAAGTCCGGTTCCGAAAAGAGCGTCGGCAATTTCCTGTACTGAAAAGGGGTTTACGCTGGTACGCGCCCCGATCCAAACCATGTCGATCTGATGTTTCAGACAAAGCTCAATATGTGCCGGAGCAGCTACTTCTACAGCAATTGGCAGCCCTGTGGCATTGCGGGCTTCGGTAAGCCATTGGAGGGCCTCTTCTCCTTTTCCCTCGAAGGAATGTGGACGAGTACGGGGCTTCCAAACCCCTGCACGCATAACGCTTACCAGACCGGTTGCCGCCAGGCCCAAAGCAGTTTCAAGAACCTGTTTCTGGTTTTCGGCGCTGCAGGGACCTGAAATAATCAACGGAGCCTTTACTATATTCAACCAACTCGGCAGGGGACGTACCTTAAGCGACTCTGAAGGCGACATTCAAAAATGAATTGACGGGTTGTTTTTATTTTTCAAATTGATTTGAAACTCAAATTGCTGGTAAAATTACAACATTACTACATACAAATGGTTCAAACAGCTATGCGGCATGTTTTACCTTCTTCTTAGTCGTGTTGCAAAGATGACAGATAATGCCGTTGTATGGATAACGGATGTAAATTTTGCTAAATTTGCCGTAGGTTATTGGTTTGGTTATGGATATTTCCATTATCCGCAAAAAAATTGAGCTCTATCTTCATCAGGGTAAATCTCTTTTTTGCACTTCGAGTTTTCAATCCCACAGCGTGGTATTGCTGCACATTTTAAGCCGTATCGACCGCTCCATTCCTGTATATTTTATCAATACGGGCTACCATTTTGCCGAAACCATTACCTACAAAGACCAAATTGAGGCTTTTTTGGGGATAAGGGTTTTAAATATAACCTCAGCAGTTCCAAAGATTATGCAACTCAACAACGAGGGCAACCTGTTGTTTACCTCCGACCCCATTTATTGCTGCTATTTAAACAAAGTTCAACCGGTAGAGCCTCTGCTTAGGCAGTTCGATGTTTGGATCAACGGAATCAGGGCAGACCAAAATCACAATCGAAGCAAATTCCTTCCCGAACAAATGATAAATGGAAGCAATACGGTCAGATATCATCCAATGCTTGAGTGGACACGAGAAATGGTTGAAAAATACATATCGCATTTTGGGTTGCCCCGCCATCCGTTAGAAAAGAACGGATACCGCAGCATTGGATGCGAGCCATGTACGCACGCTGTGGATAAATCCGACTACCGTGCAGGTCGCTGGCCTGGGCAGAAACAAACCGAGTGCGGCCTGAATGAGGATTTGATTTAAAACTCAAAACTCGCTGGTCAAAATTGTTTCGTGAGTCATGTGAGCGTTCGATTATGATTACATTTCGAATTTGCGAAAACCAGAAGAGATTTTTATGCTTTGAATAAAAACATTTTAAAAGGGAACCTTGTGAAAGTTTTAATTACCGGAGGGGCAGGATACATAGGCAATGAGTTGGTGCTTGAACTTACAAAGAACCCGCTGGTTGAGAGGATTGTGGTGTACGACAACCTGAGCCGCAAAAACTACAACCTTTTTCTGGATAACCGGTTTGGATCACCCAAAGTAAAGTTTGTAGCGGGCGACCTGCTCGACTCCCGTTGTTTGCGGCAGGTATTGAAAGATATTGATGTGGTATTTCATCTGGCTGCCAAAGTTTCCACACCATTGTCGTCGGAACACTCTCATTTGTTTGAACAGGTAAACCATTGGGGAACAGCCGAATTGGTTTATGCAGTTGAAGAGAGCAATGTTAGTCGGTTTGTTTATCTCAGCACTACTTCCGTTTATGGTGCATCCGAAAACATAATCACCATTGAAACTCCACCCGACCCACGTACCTTTTACGGCAGCAGCAAACTCAGGGGCGAAAGTCACGTGGAACGACTCTTTGGCAAAATGAACGCATGGGTGCTACGTTGTGGTAATGTTTACGGGTACAGCCCAAGCATCCGCCTCGAAGCCGTCATTAACAGGTTTATGTTTGAGGCAAACTTTATCGGACGCATTCAGATCACAGGGAACGGCAAGCAGCAAAGGGCTTTCATTCATATCGGTAAAGTGGTAAATGCTTTGGTTAATCTTTTGCAGCATGACCTTCCTTCAGGAACATACAACCTGAGTGAACACAACATTTCCATCGAGGCTATTGCTGCACTGATTAAGAAAATTTATCCTCCCCTCGACATGATCTTTGTTAGTCAGCACCTGGTAATGCGCGAGATTAAGGTTGCGGAAGACCTCAGATTAAAAGAAATTAAAACAGTGCCACCAACAAGCATGGAGGAAGAGTTACTGCAGCTTAAGGAGAAATTTTCTTTTTCATTGCCCACCAAGTAACTACTAAATAGACAGAAACCTTGGCAGCCTATTTTGCTAAGGAGTGGTTAAGCCAGGCTTTACAAAAGCATAAACCTCATACTTATACCACCGTGAGAGTTTACGTTGAGAAACTGGTTTGAGATGAAAGGATTGGTGAAAGTTCTATCGAAAAAGAACCTCAGATTTACCCTTTGGCTTACCTGATAATCGGCCGAAGCATTGAGTGAAAATATCTGTTGGCCGGCCGAAACCAAATCCACGTTCTGGGTTATTTGGCGCAGTACAGTCCGGTTTGTTCTCACGGAAGCATCAAGACGCACAACCAAATCGCTTTGCATCCTGCGCCGACCGCCCCCTTGTGCGATAGTGAAGGCGAGATCGCGGAAACGGTAACCCGTACCAATAATGAGTTCGCTCGAAGTAACATCGGTAACCTGGTTGTTGGCAAAACTCAACATGATGTCTCTCGACGACCTGAACTCAATTCTGGTAAGCAGTTGGTTTTGCCATGTAATATCAATATTGATCAATGGGTTGAACTGCTCGCTGATGGAAATTTGGCCCATATCGTACCGCTGAATGAAATTACCGGTAGTCGCATCCCGTTCCCATGGGTGGCCATCGGCAGTTTCCCTGAAAAGGGCATTGGAGCGAAAATTACCAATATTGAACGTGCTGCGGTATCCGTGCGAAATGGTGATGTTTTGGAAAATGCGCTGCAAGGCTGGAATTTCGGAAAGCCCGTCGAAGGTCAACCTCCAGTTGGGGATGGGGATTTTCAGGAATGGGTTGAGGGCCGAACCGGAGGGATCCCAGCCACCGTAGGCAGCCATAAAGGAGGCTATGAGGACTTCCTGCGATGTTGGCCCGAAGCCCGTCGGAAATCCTGTAATGGTGTCGATAGTATTATCCCAGTTGGGGTTGTTGCGGGCCAGCCTGTTGGCTATCACCAGGCGGTTGTCGCGAAACTGTTGAAAATTCCCAGACCTGTTGAACCTTCGGTCGAACCTCTCGAAAGCAGTATTCCATGCAAAAAAGGAAATGCTGAAACTTCCGGATTCCATCCTGTTGAACGATCCAAATTGCCCATTCTCATCAGCTTTAAAGAATTCGGTACTCGAAAGGGCAAAGTTTCTTAAGGCGGTAAATTCAACCCTAAGGTTTGGAAATGGTTCAAAGAGGCTTCGTGCCGTAAGGTTTTGGGTTTTGTTCTGCGCGAAAGGATTGTTCAACATGGGGTTGTTGGTTATCCATCCTTCTGTGGCAGCCTGGCGGCGTATGTCCTGCTGGCTTCCGAGTATGAATCCCGTTCCCGGAGCCATGAGGTCCCAGTCCTGGCCGAGTATCGACGGGCTTGGTGTAAATCCGGGTAGTCTGGTACCCCTTCCTTCGGTATAATTTACAGTGAGGTTCCTGAAGCCCATCAAAAACCTCAGGGTTCCATTTAAAATACTCCTCAAATGGTCCGGCGGGTCCTCGGCTGGTGTTTCCTCCGTCTGGGGTCGGTCTGCGGGAGGAACTCCTTCCTGGGGTCTTGCCGGCCTTTGGTTGGCCTGACGCAAAAAGCCAATTTTATTGTAGAGTCCAACAAAGTTTGCATTGACCATCAACCGCCGGGTTTGAGAGTTTTCAACGGAGTTTCCGAAAGCCGTTGCAGCAAGTGGTGCAGCCATCCAATCGAATGTACCTGAGTATTCGGCTGTTGCGGTCATCCAGTCCAACAATGGAATTTGGTTTATGGGAACATTGTAGGTTAGTCTGATGCGATGGTTATACAAAGTGGGCCGGCCCAAATTGCGGATACTTTGCCAAATGGAATCACGTTTCCAGCGGTAATCATCATCGCCTCTCAAAATACGGCCTTCTGGCTCATCGATACGTGCATTGACCGTAGCTGAGAATTCAAGCCTCAGTCCCCTTGTGATATCGTACCGGATGTCATACAACCTGTTCCACGAAAAAGCTTTTACCACATTGGGCTCGATGAGCAGCAAGCCTGTGCTTCTTGGACGCATTAACGACTCAGCATAGGTGCGATCCACATTGGTTCTGAATGATACCGTTCGAGGCAGTAAAAAGAAGTTGAAGTTTCGCAACAAATTAAACGCCTCGTGCCTGAACAAGGGAACATTTGCAAATGGGGTAACCGGACTGGGGGTGGGAGAGAAATTATATCCTAAAGCCGCCCGCCAGAACCGCTGAACATCGAATTCAAATTCAGGACTGCGTGAATAGACCTCGTTAAAAGCATAAGTAAAATCAAAGTTTTCAATGCTGTAAAGGCGATTTGGCCTTGAACCGGTTCGGGTAATACCTACGTTGGTAAAGTTGAGGCCTAAACGGCGGGTGTAGTCCTGGGCAAGATGTCTTATAGAGTCTCGTTCAGCCTGGGTTTCAAAGGATTTGATATCCTGTTCAAATGGAATATCGGGATTCAATGGATTGAATTGCGGATTGCTCACCGATTCCGAAATGTTGAAATGCATGGGAATTCGCAATCCTAAGTTTTCGGGTAAAAGGCGGCCTATTTCAAGGCTTGAAGCAATATCGTACGACGATAGATGCTCCATGGATCTTTCATTGATTCTTTGCTCGACACCACCAAATCCCGGCGTGCTCATAAACCCAACCACGGTAATGTTTCCGAGGTCCGAAAGGGTGGTGTTGATTCGGCCTGTGGCGGCCCAGCCGCCACTGTCTTCGAAATCATATAGCCGCAACTCATTTATCCACACTTCGGCCGACTTATCACGCCCGTCGTCCTGTGGGGTATGAAATGTTTTTCTGGGGTTTCGAACACCAACCATGATTACCCTGATGCTACTCAAGGTAGGTGTTCCCACAATGGTCAATCTGTTTTGGCCGTCTGGCTGACTGAAGGGAGTCAACAAACTAACCCCCGAGGTTTTGTCTCGTGCCAAAGCGTTGCGAAGTAATTTGAGGTCCTGAAGTTTGGAGAAATCCAGGTCGATCTCGTTTTCCAGAGGCCAAATACCGCGTTCGTTCAATGCGCTTGTTCCCCAAGGGGTTACCTTTAAAGGCACTTCGTACTCATAAAAGTTACCGGTAAAGTCAGAACCCAACCGAATAAAAACGGTTATTTCTCCGTCTTCAAGGTCTTGTGTTGCCCCTGCTGCTTCGGCATGGGTAAACATTCTAAGCCTGCGGTATTGCCTTACATCAATATCGGCTGTTTTATAAACTGCTCTTGCGTCGCCATCCATCAGGTTAAAAACCCTAAGCGAGAGCGATTGCTCATTGCGTTGTTGAAGGGCGGTGGTTCCTAGGTCAATCTCGCGTTCAATACCCGGAGGCAAAACGTAAGGAACCGGTTGTCTCTGGCCATTCTCCTCAATATTTACCGTGAAAACCTCAAACGATGTTTCTTCATTATCCACCGGAACATATTCCCCGGGGCTCACCAGCGAACGATCGTATGTTCTCCAGGTGCCACGTACCAGTTCGAGAGCAGCAAAACGACAAATTATCTCCTCTTCAAAACCTTTAAAAAACATCCGTAAAAAGCGGATGGACCTGAAATCGCGTATGTTTCCTATCACCTGGCGGTTGGGGTCGCGCAAGGGTACTTTGAACTGGAACCACCGAATTGTTTCTACCTGATTGTTGGCCAAACGAACACTGGCTTCTCTTATATCGGTAATGTAATTTCTGCCAACCACCATGTCCTGGGGCCGGAGACTTACCCTGTATTGGAAATACCTTTCGCCCTCATTCAGGGTCCCGTCACGGTTAATGTCTTCATTGTTGGGCAGGTTGGTGGCGGTGGTAGGATAAGGCTCGGGCGATTGTTCGGTAGTGGGGCTGTTACCTGCCATATTGTTGAACCGCTTGTACCGCTCCAATATACTCATGCCTTCTGCATCCAGGTTCGATCCTCTGTAATAATGGTACAGATTTGAAGAAGGATCATTGAAAGCCAACTGGAACGCTTGGCTCTGGGTTCCATACAGACCAGCAATAACATCGAGAAATTGTGTCCTGTAAAACTCCCTTTCCTGTTCAACATTTAACCCATTGAGACCAACATCCTGAAATTGCCTTGAGGCGGGATTGTTGTCAAATGCATTTACCACAGCCTGTATGATGGGCACGATACCCCATATGGTTGTGTCTATATTCACGGGGTCGGGGGTAATGGGTAATCCATTTTCGAATGCTTTGCGGCCATCGCGCAGAACATCTTCCGAAACGCTTCCCAGATTAAAGAACAGATCGCCTCCCCGGTGGTTTGGATTATAAACAAAGGGGTCCATTAACCAAAACTCAATGTACTCGATGTTGGCCGCTTCGAAGTCGGTGGTTTGTAATCCGCGCATGATCCCCCCCCAGCGGGTTTCAGGGCTTATAAGGCGCCCGTCGTGTCCCACACCCCGGCTGAAAGGTGATGGCCTGGTGTCGAAATTGTATTGACCACGCTCACTCGGGTAAAAGGCCAGGTTTAGGATGGGTATTGGAGAGGGAATTCCGGTGGGACTTTCTTTGTTTGGCCAGATTTCGGTTTCAAGAACTTCGCGCACAAAATGGTTCGACCGCTGATTTGCATCATTTCTGATATGAGGCGGAGTCAGGTTACTGATCCTTGTAAACAACGGATCGATAATATACCAGGCCAGCTTGGCAGCATTATAGCGGAATGCTAATCCGGTAGCCGGTGCGCCCTCCGGAAACATTCCTGGAGTGGTTTGAAGTTGTGGGGTACTGGCAATAAACCAGGTTTGTACGTTTTTCAAGTCAATGGCCGATTTGCTGCCCTCAAAATCGTCGATGTAAGAGGTACCTGCTGCACCTATGCGGCGCGAATGTCCGGGAATAAGGTGGGCAAACTCTCCGTCGAAGGTGATACGCGATGGCCTATCGCTGTTGAAAAAAGGAAGACGGTTCAACAAACGTGTAAGCCCCATGGTTTCTCTGGTGTATGTTGTGTTCAGACCCCAGATGGTATTTGCTATGGGCTCGTCGCCAAAACTGACCTTTTGGGTCAATGGCCTTTCAGAAAGACGCATGATGGTGCCCCCAATATTGAAATCGTCGTTGATTCTGTGAGAAATATGGGTTCCCATGAGTGTCCTTGCCTGAATGTTAAAAAGGCTGGCACTTTCGAGCGAAATGCTGAGCGGAACGCCCGAGTTGAGGATGCCCTCGTTGATTATCCTGAGGCGTCCTAACATATAGTCAACCGTGTAGTCAACATTTTCAGTCAGTGGAACGCCACCTGCAGTTACCACTACGGAGCCTTCCGGAATATTGATGGCATTCAGCGGAATTTCTGCCCCGGCAGCCGACCTGAACGATCCTTCAATAATAAAACGGTTGCGTTCGGGAAATTGCTGTGCCCTGTGCCTGGTGGTTGTATAAAGAGAGTCAAAAGCATATTTGTCGCCAAGGGCCTGATCTTGCAAAACCCTCCTCAGGTGCGACCCGAAAGGCTCAACAACCGGAAAAAATATCCGGCCGTTTGAGGCTTGAATGGTGCCTCCCTGGGTGGCAGCATTGTCGATAAAGTCAAAAACTCCGTCGGGACTGGCGTCTTGCAGCGTATTCAACCTGTCGAGGTTCATCAGGCGCACAAGCGGCTGGCCGGTAACCGGGCCTTCATCGAAAAACCCCACCCTGACACCCAGCTCTTCGCTGTCGAATAAAATGTTTAGCCTGAAATCCTGCGGATTGATTTGAAAAGCCCCCAGACTATACACATTTTTCATCATCAGGTCCCATAGCGGAAGTCGCGTGTCAACAGCGGTACTTTTTAACAATTTGACAAGGAGCGTGCTTGGGGCGTCAACTTCATTTGCGAATTCACCGACCTGGTATACGGTTTCTTCGCCTATTACCGTGTATTGAAAAGCAACGGCCAAAACATGGTCAGGGCTTACAGACTGGTTTAAAGAAATGAACCCCAGCCGGGGGTTGAATGTGAACTCGTTTGAGCGGAGTAATCGTGCGTTTTCGAGCGTTTCAAAGTCTTTGGCCGGGACAAAATTTTCCGGACGCAACTGCAGATACGCAGTGGCCTGAGACAGCGTTCTTACTGGCGATTGCGCCAGTTCCCGGTAGAGATTGTTGGAGGCATTGGAGGGTAGTGGTCTTGCACTTCCGATCAAAGCCTGGTTGTGGGGTTGTGATTCGCCCAGATCGGCTAATGCCACAATATTTCGGTTCTCCTGGGTTGCAGCGCCAATATTTGTTATCCATACCTCAATCCTGGTAATGTTGATGTTCGAATTAATAATTGGAAGGTTGGATAGCGCATGGTCGTAAGTATTCCTGAAATACTGTCCCAGAAAGAAGTGTCTGTTTTCTTCATAGGCATCAGCCCTGATTTCGAACTGAGTGGTTTGTGCGCCGCCCTGCACTTGCATGGTGCGAGATTCGGTGCGTTGTTGCGAGAAAACATTGGTCATGGTGGTATTGCCAAAACGCATCTGGGTTTTGAATCCAAACAACCCTTGTGTTCCCGAAATTAGCGTGCCGGGCAGGGGAAGGGTAACGTCACCCGCTTCTACCAGTTGCAGAATCTCGTCCTCTGTTCCACGGTACTCCACCTTCATTCGGTTTTCGAAATCGAAGGTGGCTTCGGTGTTGTAATTGGTGCTGATATTGATTTTTTCGCCAATTTGTGCTTCGACACCCAACTGGATTCTCTGCTGAAAGTCGAAGTTGGTGGTTCTTCTTCTCCTTTCGTCTAAAGCAGGGTCTTCGCGCCGGTTCGACATCACCCCAAAGATTAGCTCGGCCGATCCGGTAGGCCTTATCTCGATGGTTCTTCCTCCAAAAACCATATCGAACAATTCTCCACCTACATGAATTTCAGGAATTAGCCCGTCGCGACCTTCAAAGGCGGTGCGTGTTGCCATTTGTCGCCAATGTTGTCTTAGCTGGCGATCCATGTCGTAGTTGAGAAAATCTTCGAAAGGAATAAAGAAGGGACGCCCGAGCTGACGTTCGCCTACCTTTCGCGTCATGACGTACATACCGGTAGCCGGGTCGAAGTCAATAACTGTGATCACATTAGGAGGATCAGGAATGGTAAGGCCGCTGCTCCGAGGCAAAGGAGAGGCCAGCCAGGGACTATCCAAAAACGGGAAAGAAAGATAGGCCTGGGGTGGTGCCTGATTCGGATCTTGTATAATTGTTGGGGTTTGGGCAAAAAAAACAGATGCCCCCAAGACAGGAGTGCATGCGAGGCAAATAGCTACGCAAACCCGCTTAGCCCAGAAGCCCAAAAATACAGTAAAGGCACGCCTGATGAATTCCAAGGAATATCCGTTGTTGATAAATTTAAAAACCCTTTAACGCTTCCTTTACAAGCTCCTCAGTAGTAATGGGGGATCCTTGTTTTTGCTTCAGGATGGAGGCAAGAGACTTTTGGGCTGCATTTTTGGCAAAACCAAGCATTACTAATGCTGATAACGCTTCCTCGTGGATGGTATTGTTTGAAAATCCCGAAAAATCATCTTTTAACACACCCTCCTTCTCGATTTTGTCGCGCAGGTCAACCACGATACGCTGAGCCGATTTAGCACCAATCCCTTTTACCGACTGAAGTCTGGAAATATTATTGCCTGCAATTGCATTTTTCAGTTCTCCCGGTTGTAAAGCCGACAGGATCATTCGTGCGGTATTGGGCCCAATGCCACTTACCGAAATCAACATCTTAAAAAGCTCACGCTCTTCGGTTTCCGAAAACCCATATAGCAGGTTGGCGTCTTCCCGAATAACCTGATGGGTGAGTACCCTTGCTCTACCGTTGTCGGGCAACAGGGAGTAGGTGTGAAGTGAAATATGCAACAAATACCCCAATCCGTTGCAGTTCATCACCACAAACGTCGGGGTTTTCTCTTCAATGACTCCTTCAACAAATACAATCATGAAATATCAAATCAAGTAAAAAGCTTATGGCCTCCTTACGCAAAGTTAACCCGGTTGGCCGATATAAGAAGCATTATCGCTGCATAATTTTTGCGACAGCCTCCCTGAAAACCTGCTGAATGATTTCCTGTGGCAGTTCCGGGATCAACCCCTTTTCGACCATCCATTGGCTGGTGTTTCTTGCCTGAGAGATATCCGCTCTGGCCTGGTCATAGACCTCCTGCCAGGTCAGATTTTTACGTGCAACCCCATCTTTAATGGCCTGCATGGCAACCTCGGCCGCCTCAAACGGAAACACTTCGGGTTCGTCCATTCTTGCAGTGATGTTTTCGGGGTCGATTCCCCTCTTCTCCGAAAACTGTGCTATAGCCCTTGCTGCAGCTATAGCCATATTATCCGTAATTTTTTTAGCCCTTACCAGCAAAGCGCCCTTAAGGATGCCGGGGAAACCAATGGAGTTGTTTACCTGATTCGCAAAATCACCCCGCCCTGTAGCCACAATATAAGCCCCTGCCTGTTTTGCTGCGAAAGGATATATCTCCGGAACGGGGTTAGAGCAGGCAAATACGATGGGTTTAGGTGCCATGGCCTTTATCCACTCCGGTTTTACCACATCGGGCCCAGGCTGCGACAAGGCAATCAACACATCGGCACCTTGCATGGCATCCATAATGTTTTCTATTGAATCCGGGTTGGTACTCCGGCATAGCTCCCACTTGCGATAATAACGCTGATCAGCCTCTATGTCCTTGCGGCCTCGGTGTAGGCTGCCTTGCGAATCGAACATAACGGACTTGGCCGGGTTACCCCCGGCAGCATTTACAATCCTTGCAATGGTTGTATTGCTGGCACCTGCCCCCAGATATACAATTTTAACTTCCTCTATTTTCTTGTCAACCAGTTTGAGGGCATTTATCAGGGCAGCAAGGGTAACACAGGCGGTACCCTGAGCGTCGTCGTGCCATACGGGTATTTCGCACTCCTCCCGGAGTACATCCAAAACCTGGTAGCAATTCGGCTGGGAAATGTCCTCCAGGTTTACGGCACCAAAACTGTGCTGGCACATTTTTACAAAATCAATGATTTTTTCGGGATCGTTTTTCCCGTCTTTGTTTCTACTGTCAATGCATAGGGCAATGGCATCGACACCGCCAAGATATTTCATCAAAAACGCCTTGCCTTCCATTACACCAAGTCCCCCAGGGGGTGTGCAATCTCCATCGCCAAGCACTCGCGTCGAATCGCTCACTACGGCCACCAGGTTTCCTCGATTTGAAAGCTCGAAAGAAGTTTCGTTTTGGTCGCGTATGGTGGTGGATATTTTTGAAACTCCCGGCGTGTACCAGGCATTGAACCAATTGAATCCAAAAACAGGCGCTTTTGGCAAGGTCTGCATTTTTCCGCCATAAAACTTGTGGGCAAGTAATGCCAATTCTTTATAAAAAAGAGTTTTTACCTGAGCTCTCTGCTCCTGGGTAAACTCAGCAGGGATTGTTTCTTCCAGGTTTTCGAGGGTAATTTTAAGGTGATTCATAAATGGATCCATGTAGATTGTTGAGAATTGAATGCTTTTTTAATTACAAAAAAAAGTAACTAATTGGATTATGTGTGTTAAAAAAACCTGTTTGTCAGGTTGCTTCCAATTCGAGCCAGGCCGGGCAATGGTCGGAATGCACCACCTGTGGCAGAATACCTGCCCTTTTTAAATTTGGTTCCAGATTGCCTGTAACCATATTGTAGTCAATACGCCATCCCAGGTTTTTGGCTCTTACTCCGGGTCGGTGGCTCCACCAGGTGTAATGATGAGGCTCCTTATTGAAAAATCTGAACGTGTCGATATATCCTGATTCCAGAAATCTGGTCATCCATTCGCGCTCTTCGGGCAGAAATCCAGAACTTTTGGCATTTCGCACCGGGTCATGAATATCTATTTCGCGATGGCAAATATTGAAGTCACCCGAAATGACCAGCTTGTTTCTTTTTCGGCGGAGTGTTTCTATGTAAAGAAAAAAATCTTCGAGCCATTGCATTTTAAATGCCTGACGCACTTCCCCTGTGGTGCCGCTGGGGTGGTAAACGCTTATTACAGACAAATCTCCAAAGTCTGCCCTAAGAACCCTGCCTTCTGAATCGTACAGAGGGTTCCCCATGCCATATTCCACATGATCGGGTTCAACCCTCGACAATATTGCTACTCCGCTGTATCCTTTTTTGAGTGCAGAGTGCCAGTAGCTGTGGTAGCCTTGCTCCTGGAAATGAAACACCGGTATTTGTTCAGGCTGGGCTTTGGTTTCCTGAAGGCACACCACATCGGGATTAAACCCGGCAAGCCAGGAAAGAAATCCTTTGCTTAAAGCCGATCTGATGCCATTTACGTTGTAAGTAGTAATCAGCATTTGAAAAAAATTTAAGGCAAAGATAAAAATTACTGCAAATCATGGTTTTGATGTGTAA
>DATIKH010000106.1:0-12249 GCA_035477775.1 Bacteroidales bacterium
GGAAACAAAAGGAAGGGGTTCCACAACGGGCGAACCGCACATGGGCAGCCACACCTGGCCAGCCTTGAACTCTGCAATCATGGCGGTAGTTGACGAAGAAAAAGTGCCCCTCCTGCTCGAAGCCGTAAGGCTTATCAATGCGAAATCCGAATTGCAGGGCATCAGGGCCTTCGTGTGGAATATAGAACAAACCGCCTGATTGTAATGCAAAACCCGGCCGCTGAGCCGGGTTTTTTATTATATTTACTTTTTCGTTCTTTGAAATCTCTGGCTTGCAGCCCCGCTTCGACCGCGGCTACATCTGTCGCGATGTAAAAGCCTGTCTGCCGGGTCACCCGCCGTAGGTGGGCAAGGTAGCCTGTACGACGGGGTCGGGTGACCATCTGGACATTAATCTATAGATCATTAAGAAATGAAAACAAAGAAATGGATAACTGTAATCATTTGCTGGTTTGCATTCAATGCCTGCTCTCAACCTATTGAAGGTTTTTTAGGGACTTGGAGGCTTATAGGATTTAACGGTGATTTTGAATTTGTCGATTGCCCTGATTTTATTGAATTTCAAAGAAATGGAAGATATAGAATCCTGAATGATTGCTATGGTTGCCTTGGCCGGTTAACAGAATTTGGATTTGTAGAACGGGTTACAGAATCTGGTAGGTGGAAGATCACAAGGAAAGGCTTAACTCTATACCAACGTAGCCTTACGAGTAACCATTGGCCATTTGGTACAAATGAGCAAAGAGTTCTATTTCATAATTTTGAGATGAGGAACGATACCCTCATTTTAGGGTGGTATAGAGATTATTATGAGATTTACAGAAAAATAAGATAATCCAGCCAGATAGAGCTTTCAGAAATTTTGCTCATCACGAGAACATAAAAATTACCCCAACTTGAGTGACCAGAAAATTTGACAGAAATTTAAAATCACCAGCCTTCTGCATCTTGGAAGGCTGTCCTGCCAAATGGCTTCAAGAATCGGGCATTCCGGCTCTGCTGTTTTGAAACACTAACGGCTGGCGGAATTGCCTGAGAATAAGGGGCTAAACCAACATTTAACCGTAGAAAAAACTTTTGGAACTTTAAATTTTTAGGAACATGGTAAAAGTATTTCTTTCTTTATCTTTTTGCATATTGCTTTTGTCTTGTAAAAGCAATAGTGATTTCAGAAATATGAGTGGTTTCGAGAAACCTTTTGGTCAAATAAAAAACGACATTCTAAAGAGCGAAATTGAATTGTACCACGAAAAGGTTAATATGCCAGAATCTCCCAGGCTATTACATATTTTTGTAAGCCAGGTAATGGAT
Organism: Bacteroidales bacterium; assembly: GCA_035477775.1. Classification (GTDB taxonomy): domain Bacteria; phylum Bacteroidota; class Bacteroidia; order Bacteroidales; family UBA7960; genus UBA7960. The sequence continues at coordinate 1,312 of DATIKH010000106.1, forward strand.
ACAACGATTTACCAGCTATTATATTCAAATAGTGCATTTGGTTTGATAACTACCCCTTCAACCTATTATTTTTTAGTGAACGATAATGTGATAGCTCTTTCTTATCTAGGAGTTAAGGAAGTTGGGCTGCCTGATAGTATTGCATGGGCATATTTAAAGGAAATTTTTCCAGAAGAGTATGCGTATTATCAAGCGAATAATGAATTTCCTCCGCCACGTACAGGCAGTGAGGTTGTATGGAGATTAAAATTTTATGATGGAAAACTAATTTGCAGGCAAGAATCAGTAAGCTTTACTTTATTTTAAAATGTTAAAACACTTCTTTTGGGTGGTTTTGACAGCAGCTGGTGTTTTCACGTAGTCAGCATCTTCTCCCTACCATTCCATAAGCCCGCATTTTTTACTACATTCGCTCTTCGTTCTTTGAAATCTCTGGCAGCCCCGCTCAGTACACCTCAATTTAACGGATGCAGGCTTTTCTGTTCTTCGGCCTTGAAAAAACCATGGTAACAAGACCAGTGAGAAGATGTGATGATGTGATGATAAGCAGATTTGAGAATATGAGGGTTTGAACAAGCAGGAAACCGCCTGCCAAAGTACATACTGGGCACACCCTGTACTGCCTTGCAACATTATCCTGCCCTTGCGGGATTAGCGAAGCGAACGCCGTCTTGTCAGGATTTTTTCACAGCCTTGATTTTGCTCCACTTTTGATCAAGCAAAAGTGGAAAGAAAAATACAAAAGCGTACCGGAGCGCCTTGGCATTATGAGTATGCCCAAAGCAGAAACTACTTCCCTACCTTCTGCGAATTGAAATGCAGTCATGCCCTTACCTGAAAAAGGATTTTTTACTATTTTAGTTCAATCGTTCTTTGAAATCTCTGGTTAGACAGGCTTGTTTTTTTCTTAGGCCTTGAAAAAATCCTGGTAACAAGACAAGTGAGAAGAAGATGTGATGATGTGATGATTTGCAGATTAGCAGATTGATAAGTGGGCTGCCCCTCCTTCCGGGGTTGGAAATGCAGCGTTTTATGGGTTGATATTTTTTTAACCTTAGTAGGGAAGGCAGGCCCCAAGGCATCTTACCTTATTAAATTTTTTATCACGGTTTGTATATTATTTCTGACAAGAGGCGAGTAAGGTAAATTGCAATCCGATACAAAGGAGAATCTGAAGCACGCAGGATAATTGGGAGTTTTTTAGTTTTCTTTATGTGGCGCTGACAATAGCGGTGATAGAATTTGTATAGCAAAACAGCCTAGGCAAAGCCACGCTGTTTGCGTCCATGTTAGGAACGTTCATTCCAATTTTCAGGATTGCGGCTGGTATGCAACATTGCTTCCACTTTGACCGTTTTGGTTTGTTCATTTACTCTGTAATGCACCATGTAAGGGAATTTTTCTATGCGCATGCAGCGTATGTTGTCATATTTTATTTCAAAATGCAAAGCAGAAGCAGCAAGTTTTGCCGTTTGTTGTTTGATGATTTTTAAGAGCCGGTCGCCTAAACCGGCTTGTTTTTCGTTGTACCAGTCAACAGCTTGCGCAATATCAATATAGAAATCAGGGTTGTATTCTACCTTGAATTTCATTTGCGAGTGGCCATTTTACGGTCAATATCATTCCATGAAAGATAGCTTCCGGGGCTGTTTTCATACTTTTTTACCCGTTCCCTGACTATTTGCTTATGTTCTTCGGGTATTTCCACTTCTTCGGTAACTTCTAATCCCAGTTGCCTGATAAGCTCCATAAAAAAGCTAACTTTCTTTTCCGGTATTTTAATGGTTATCTCTTTCATAATCGGTGAGCCTTTTTGTTTTCTAAATGCTGGAAATTTGCTCCAAAGGTTATTTTGATTTCCCTAAAAGATTTCCGTTTCCTTGGTTTTCACAAATTTAGTCAATAAAAGGTTACCAAAAAGGCATCAATTCCTTGTTAGCCAAAGAACGAAACTTTGCTCCACTTTTGATCAAGCAAAAGTGGAAAGCAAAATTCAGATTGCTTTGCCCGAGCATTAAAACCATTCCCGCTTAAAACATTCCCGACACAAATTCTTGCAGCTCGACCTGGTGCAGGTACTCCTCGAAAGGGATTGGTTTCAGCTTGTTGTAAATTGCATCCTCCTGATGCGGCAGGTTTCGCAGCATGGCTTCCAGTTCGGAAATTTCGCGAAGGCTGAAAAAGTCTCCAAAGATTTTCAAATCCTTAATGACGCCTTCTTCAACATGAAGGTGGTATTCAACTGACCCTCCGCGGGTCTTTATCATTTTGCTGAAGCCGTATTTTGGCGAATATCCGAAGTTCCATTCCCAGGTAGCATATTTTTCAGCGACCAATTGCCGAATCTGTTGCAGGTCGTCAGGCGAAAATTGGTATTCCCGTGCATTGGGAAACTGATCGGAGATGTGCTGCATGATCCGGTCGCGAAATTGCCCAATGGTCAAATCCATCTTCAAATGATCCTTGATATTGGTAACCCGGCTTCGCACGCTTTTCACCGCTTTATCCTGGTACTTGAGGGGGTTTACCATCAATGCCTGGCCCAGAACACCCAACTCTGACGAAAACAAGAGCGTGCCGTGGTGAAGCACCCTGTTTTTGTGCACATGTTCGGCATTACCCGAAAATTTCAGGCCATCGATGGTCAGGTCGTTGCGCCCTTCGAACCTGGCATTTACCCCAAGTTTTTTTAAAACCTCTATAATGGGAAGGGTGAACTTTTTAAAATCAACCAGGCTGCCCTGCTGTCCGTTCATGATAAAAGTGAAATTCAGATTGCCCATGTCGTGATATACAGTTCCTCCGCCCGACATCCGTCGAACCACCTTTATGTTTTTCTCCTTTACAAAGTCATAATTGATCTCGGCAAGTGTGTTCTGGTGCTTCCCGACAACAATGGTGTTGTGGTTTTGCCAGAGCATGAAAATATCTTCCCGGAAGTTTTTTAATAAATATTCTTCTGCAGCCAGGTTAAACCAGGCATCGTTATTTTGGTTGAGGATGTAATACATTGCAAATAAGCTTAACAGGTGCCGTGTGATTTTTCACAAAGAAAAACACATTTATGCAGGTTTTGTTTCCCTGAAAGTTTTCAGTTAAACACCCTGGCTTCAATACCAAGGTTTTCGACCTGTGCTGCAATGCGGTTCAAGGTGGCAGCGTCAACGTAGAGGATATGGTTGGTCGGGGTCTCGCGCGAAATAGGGTAAATCATTACCTGCCGGGGCCGGAGTCTTTTAATATGACCAATCCAGGCCTCGACTTCCTGGTCGGTGGTGTTGTCGAACCATACCCCATCGGCCTCCCCTTTCACGAACAAGGCCTGAATAATCATTTCGCCCTTAAAGCGTTCCAGGTTGTTTAAAATTCCTTCAAGGGTGAAACCTGATTTAGGAAGGTTGATCTTTTGAAACATTTCTTCGGTTCCGGCATCAAGCTTTAGGATGTTCAGATCGACCTTACGCAAGGCAGCTTCAACTGATGGCTTGTCGGCTTTGGTGGCATTGCTCAGAACAGAGATTTTTGCATCAGGGAAGTATTTGTTCCGCAACAGCAATGTTTGGTCAATGATCTCGCCAAAATCGGAATGGAGCGTAGGCTCTCCGTTGCCGGCAAAGGTTATGCTGTCGATCATGGCATTCTTCAGCTTTAGAGCCTTCATTTTATCCTCAAGAGCGCTTATTACCAGTTGCTTGTCGGGAAAAACCAACGGATCGGTTTTGGGCAGGGTTAGGCCGCACTCGCAATACCTGCAGTTGTAGGAGCACAACTTCTTGTTAAGCGGCAGCAGATTCACTCCAAGGGAAATTCCAAGCCTGCGGCTACGAATCGGCCCAAAAATAATTTGCTCGAATAAAAATCCACTCATTATGCCCTTGTTGCAATTAATCAGGATCAGGCTGTTGCCGGTTCAGGTAACCCAATCTGAATCAGTTAGCCAGAGGTTGGGGCGTTTTCTTTCTTTGATTCAAAATGAAAAAACCTTTTTTGAAAAATGAGCATGGTGAATACACCAGCGGTGATGGCAGCATCGGCCACATTGAAAACAGGGCTGAAAAAGGTGAAATCCCTTCCCGCCCAAAAAGGAAACCATTGCGGGAAAGTACCCTGTATTATGGGAGCATAAAACATATCGACTACATATCCGTGAAGAAATGTCCCATAGCCTCCTCCTTCGGGAAACATAGTGGCAACCTGGTGAAAAAAGCTTTGGCTGAAAATAAGACCGTAAAAAGTGCCGTCAACAACATTGCCGGCAGCGCCTCCAAACAACAGCCCGAGGCAAACAAGCAAACCTGTGGGGGCTCCTTCCCTTGCCAGTTTCACAATGTACCAACCGATAAAACCCAGAGCGGCAATCCTTACTAAACTCAATAACATTTTTCCAAACTCTCCAGGAATTTCAATGCCAAACGCCATCCCGAAATTCTCAGTAAAGTGGAGCATGAACCAGTCGCCAAAAACAGGAATGCTCTGACCAAGGGTCATGTTGGTCTTAACAAGGATTTTAATGGTCTGATCAATGATCAGTACCACAAGAATGACAATCCAGGGGATTAAATTCTTTTTTATTCCAAACACTTTCATAAACCTATTTTACATGTCCAAGTTTAGCTTCAATACTCAATGTGGCGTGGGGCACACTTCTAAGCCTTTCCTTGGATATCAGTTTACCGGTTACCCGACATACTCCATAGGTTTTGTTTTGGATACGGATGAGTGCGTTTTCCAGATCGCGGATAAACTTCTGCTGGCGTGCCGCCAATTGTCCGTTCTCCTCCTTCGACAACACCTGCGAACCTTCTTCCAGCACCTTGAATGAGGGCGAAGTGTCGTTGGTATCGTTCGCATTCTGGGTGGTATAGGCTTCCGTAAGAATTTTTAATCCATCACGGGCCTCATCTAACTTTTTAATAATAATCTCCTTAAACTCCTGAAGCTCCTCATCAGAGTACCTCGTTTTTTCGCGTTTGGTTTCCATTTCGATCTTGGGATTTATAGCGTGGCATTACTTGTTTTGTTCACCAGCACATAGGTTTGAATGTTGTCGTCCAATTCTATTTCGACCCTTTCAGGCGCATCGATCCGCTCTAAATAATCGAGGCGCGAGGCGAGCGTTTCAGAGCAAATATAATCATTATTACTCTCGATGGCATCGGTAATTTCGTTATGCTTCTGAATAAACAGTTCAATTTTGTCGGTTACCTCGAACCCCTTTTCTTTGCGGAGGTTCTGAATGCGGTTGATCAACTCCCTGGCTATTCCTTCGCGGCGCAGCGCTTCCGTAATCGTAATATCGAGGGCCACCGTAAGGCTGCCTTCATTGGCAACGAGCCATCCGGGTATGTCTTCCGAGATAATTTCTACATCGCTGAGCAAAATTTCTATCAACTCGCTGCCAACCTTCAGTTGGTACTTTTGGTTGGTTTCCAGACGAATGATGTCCTCCTGGCTGAATCCGGAAATCGCGTCGGCAATTTGTTTCATCTGCTTGCCAAAGCGCGGACCAAGCTCTCTGAAGTTGGGCTTGATTTTTTTCACCAGTACGCTGCTGTCGTCCACCAGGTACTCAGCCTCCTTCACGTTCACCTCGGCAAGGATAAGCTGTTCAACGCTTTTGATTTGCTCCATAAACTTTGCGCCTGACACGGGAATCAAAATCTTCTGCAATGGCTGGCGCACCTTGATGTTTACTTTTTTGCGTAGACCCAGCACCATCGACGAAAAATGTTGCGCCAACTGCATGCGCTCCTCAAGGTCAGGGTTGATCCAGGTTTGGTTTACCTGCGGAAAGTCGGTCAGATGAACCGAAACGGCATCAAAGCGCCTGGTAACCTTGTTCAAATCCACAAACAGCCTTTCGGCAAAAAAAGGCGCCAGGGGAGCTGTAAGCATTGCCAATGTTTCGAGGCAGCGGTAAAGTGTCTGATATGCCGAGATCTTATCGAGGGTATATTCGCCTTTCCAGAACCGCCTCCGGCACAGGCGTACATACCAGTTGCTCAGGTGCTCATCGGTAAAGGCCTGGATAAGTCTTGCTGCACGGGTCGGCTCGAATTGCTGAAAACTCTCATCCACTTTCCCAATCAACGTGTTTAGCTCTGACAGAATCCAGCGGTCTATCTCAGGACGTTGTTCCAGCGTGACTTCGGGCTCGGCATAGCTAAATCCGTCAATATTTGCATACAGCGCAAAGAAGGCATAGGTATTATAGAGGGTGCCGAAAAATTTTCGTTGTACTTCGGCAACTCCTTCGATGTCGAATTTCAGGTTGTCCCAGGGTTGGGCATTGGATATCATGTACCAGCGGGTGGCATCGGGGCCGTATTTTTCGATGGTTTCGAACGGGTCAACTGCATTGCCAAGGCGTTTCGACATTTTGTTTCCGGCTTTATCCAGGACAAGGCCATTCGACACCACCGTTTTGAAAGAAACCGAGTCGAACACCATTGTAGAAATGGCATGCAGTGTAAAAAACCAGCCGCGTGTCTGATCCACGCCTTCGGCTATGAAATCGGCAGGGAAGCTGGCCTCGAATTCCCGCTTGTTTTCAAACGGGTAATGAAACTGGGCGTAAGGCATGGCGCCGCTGTCGAACCAAACATCGATCAGGTCGGTTTCGCGGGTCATCTTTTTTCTGCCTGGCGAAACCAGGATTACCTCATCAACAAAAGGCCGGTGAAGATCGAACACCTGGTAATTCGTGTCCGACATGTCGGCAGGGTTAAAGTCTTTCAAGGGGTTATGCTGCATAAAGCCTGCCTGCACCGACTTTTCGATTTCCTGTTTCAACTGTTCAAGGGAGCCTATGCAGACCCGCTCGGTATGGTCGTCGGTTGCCCAAATTGGCAGGGGAACTCCCCAGTAACGCGAGCGGCTTAGGTTCCAGTCCTGGAGGTTCTCCAGCCAGTTGCCAAACCTGCCGGTGCCGGTGCTTTCTGGTTTCCATTGGATGGTGTTGTTCAGTTCGATCATGCGTTCCTTGAGGGCCGTAGTGCGGATAAACCAGCTGTCGAGCGGATAGTACAGGATAGGTTTGTCGGTTCGCCAGCAATGGGGATAGCTGTGTTCGTATTTTTCGGCCTTAAAGGCTTTGTTCTCCGTTTTCAGTTTTATGATGATGTCCACATCGACCGGGCGGGCCTCACCCTGGCCATTTTCGTACTCAGGCCGCACAAAGCGCCCGCCAAACTCGCCCATCTCTTTCACAAACCGCCCTGTTTTGTCAACCATGGTGAGCGAGCCCAAACCGTATTGCCGCCCTACCTTAAAGTCGTCGGCTCCAAAGCTCGGGGCGATATGAACGATGCCGGTTCCATCTTCGGTAGTAACGAAATCGCCAAGCACCACCCTGAAGGGGTCTCCATCTGTGGGCAGGGCATAGGGCAACAATTGCTCATACCGGAGGTTCTCAAAAACCTCGCCCCGGTATCCGGAAAGTATTTCGAAAGGTATTTTCTTATCCCCCGGGTTGTATTCGTCCATTTTGAGCCCAGCATTCTGGGGACTGAAAAAGTTGTCGAGGAGGTCTTTGGCTAAAATGACCTGAATGGGTTCAAAAGTATATTGGTTGAAAGTCTTTACCAGAACATACTCGATTTTTTTTCCAACGGCCAGACCGGTATTGCTTGGCAGGGTCCAGGGTGTGGTGGTCCATGCAAGAAAATATATCGGAGCATTTACATGAGCGAACAGAAACTCCGACCGGCTGTCGCGCACAATTTTAAACTGGGCGGTAACCGAATTGTCTTTTACGTTGCGGTAGCATCCGGGCTGATTCAACTCGTGGGTGCTCAGGCCCGTGCCGGCAGCCGGCGAGTATGGTTGAATGGAATATCCCTTGTAAAGAAGCCCTTTTTCGTAAAGCCTGGCTAATAGAAACCAGACACTTTCAATGTACTTGTTTTCAAAAGTGATGTAGGGGTCATTCAAGTCAACCCAATAACCCATACGCAGGGTAAGGTCATCCCAGATGTCTTTATATTTCATGACATCGGTACGACAAGCCTGGTTGTAATCGGCTATGGAGATGCTTTGCCCTATGTCCTCCTTGGTAATGCCTAACATCTTCTCTACGCCTATTTCAACAGGCAAACCGTGGGTATCCCAGCCGGCCTTTCGGTTTACAAAGTACCCCTTTTGGGTTTTGTACCTGCAAAAGATGTCTTTGATAGCCCGCGCCAAAACGTGGTGAATACCCGGCAGCCCGTTGGCCGAAGGAGGTCCTTCATAAAACACCCAGGGTTGGGAATTCCGGCGCAGTTCCAGGCTCTTTGCGAAAACTTCGTGAGTTTCCCAAAATGCTTTTACCTCCTTGCCTATCCGCGAAAGGTCGAGTTTTTTGTATTCCTTGTATTTAGCGCCCATAAAGAATTCCTGTCAGCAACGTGTTTTTCGAAGTAGTGAGCTTTGAAAACTAAAATAAAGGCGCAAAAATAATAAAAAATAGTTCAAAAGAATTTGTAAGCCGTTCAAATACGGGGCTTAAGAATAGGGATTTGGTTTGAACCGGTCTAATCTATTCGGGCAGGTCTGTCTTCAAGGTTAATTGTTTTGTTTAAAGTGGAGGGCATGGGGGGAGACTCATAACTTTGGTCTTGAAGGCTTACCTGAATTTTCTTCTTGTGTTTTTCATGACAGAAATTTAAAGATTTATAAATTCCTGTCCAAATTTTTTAGACCACTACGGTTACATGTATAAAACGTTGGGGATTGCGGGCTTCGTCACTGTCTGCCGGAACAAATGCCGATGCGGGGCAGAACACTTCAAGTAACCACCTAAACCCCAATGTTTTATACATGATGTTGTGCATAGTGCATTTTAAAAATCTAATAAAGACTGCATATTTTTCTTTTCAAAAGCCAATTCATTTTGGATTAACTCAATCTGTTGAGCAACCTTGTTAATAGTTTTAATAATTTGGTCTGCTAAACCAACTTGTTCAATAAATTTATATAAATCTTCATTCCATATATTAGAATAAGGAATCCAATAATTTATACAATTTTCGTCAATTCGCTTTTCTGATTCTCTTATTGCAATTTTATCAACTATTGATTCAATATTATTTTTTGCTTTCTCATACATATCTAAATTAAGTCTATGATAACGAAAAATCGACAAATACGAAAAAATCGATTCAACAATAATTGCTGAATATGAAAAACTTTTAAATTCATATTGTCCAGTATCCAAAACTTTTCTAAAACCTTGACTGAAATTAATTATTTTCAGAAAAGAAAAAACTCTTGTTTCTCTGTTCGTAAAATCAATAGATGAATAAAAATCATTCAGATTTTTTAAGATAAAAAATTCTGTAAATGAGAATTTATCCAATTCGTAACATAAACTATATAAATTAAGGTTACCACCATGTGTGTGTCGTTGAAGTGAAAGGAATCTTTCCTGATAGGTTTTTTGTTTTTGTTCAAGGGTTAAATCCTTTATTAACAATGCGCAAAAATATTCCTGCAATGATTTATGTGGAAAAGTAAATTCAATACCATCAATTATTATTATTGCAATTGATACTGTTAGGTCATATACAAGGTCGTTAATATCACACTGAAGATTTAGCTTATTCTTTATTTCTAATAGTGTAGTATTTAGGTATTGAGCATCAAAAGTATATTTCCCTTTGAATATTGAAACAAAAGAGAACCATTTTAATACTAATTCTAAATCTTCATTTTGGAGTCCAGTCTTTCGTTCATGTTGCCAACAACCTTTTTTTGTAAATGAATCGTGCTTAGAACATAACGTATCAAAAACATTCCAATAAAATCTACTTTTTAATCTGGGTAACTCTGGATATGAATTGAAGGTAAATATAAACATTGATAACAAAAGAGGACTATTCAAATATGCCTTATATTCTTTATTGTCAGGCTTTTCTACAACCTGGATAATTCTTTCAGTTGCGTCAATATTATCAGATACTTTTAATTGCAGTTTAATAAAATCATTAATTTGCTGGCTATTTAATGATTCTACTTGAAAATTATCAAACCGCTGAAAAGATTCAGCGTTTGCTCCAGGTCTTGAAGTTAAAACAAATATATTCTTAGTATATGTGTCAATAAATTCTTCAATGTCATTGCTAATCTTATTTTTGTTTTCCGAATAAATCTCATCATAACCGTCTAACAAAAACAAGAAATTTCCATTAGAAAGAATTCTTTCTAATATTTTTGAATTTGGTGCAAGTTTATTTCGAAAAATAAACTGATAAATGTAATCGGTAATTGTACCATTAAATTCATTTAAATTGCGAAGTTCAACTAAAATAGGAATTTTAAACAAATCAGTAATTGAAGATAAAAAAATATGCTTTAGAAGCATGCTTTTACCGCTACCTGCATTGCCAATTAATGTAATGTATTGTTTTTCAATGAACAAATCTTCAATTTCTTGAAAATTTTCAATCTTTCTTCTTCTATTTCTGATTGAAACTGGGAAGTATATATCATAAAAATTCACCTTTTCTTCGCGGAAAAGAAAAGTTTTAGTTTTTGAAAGCTTATTTTTCTGATTTTCTACATATTCAGATAATCCATCATCAAGAAAAAATTGTACTTCATTTTTAATATCACTCAAAGCTGACAATATTGGTTCTTTAAATGTTTCTATCAATGAAAGAGTTTGTTCAGAAATCATATTTATAATAATTAAAATGCGGTTCTTTTTTTTGCATTATGCACAACGGTTGGCGGTATGCGCCGTAGGGGATATCGGAGCTGCGTCTGTATCACCCGTTACGAACCTTGATGCGAGCTGAAACGCTTGATATACCACTAAAACCCCTATGGCGTATGACCGCTTGTTAGGCACTGGCGATTTTTGTTTATTTATCTCATTATCAATCAATTTTGCTGCACTGTCTCCCCGTGCGTTGGGGCAGGCATACTCTTTGGCAAGTTTTGGTTTGTGTGTCGGCT
>DATIKH010000107.1:0-19486 GCA_035477775.1 Bacteroidales bacterium
GCGGCCAATTTTGCTGCAAATCTGGTACCTTCGTTTGGCGATCCCAGCAGCGACATTCTGATTACAGCAGGAATTGATGGAGCGAATTTTGTCCCAACCCTTGCCACGGGGCGCTTGGCAGCCAGAAATCCGGCACAGGTAAGCCTCTATCTGAACAAGGTGATGGAGTACGAAGCAGTACAGCGTACGCCCCAGGAATGGATGAAAAGGGTGCTGCATTTCGGAGGCGGAAGCAGCCTTTTGGAGCAGGCTTTTTTGGCAAGCTACTTGGGGGTTTATGAAAGACAACTAGAAGGCCCAAAGGTAGGCGCCAACGTTAAAACATTTTTAAAAAGCAGTACCGAGCCGGTGCAAATAGACAAGGCCGATTCCATCCGCCAGATCATTGATGCTGGTGCATCCTTGATGACTTTTTTTGGCCATGCTTCAGGAGTTGGGTTCGACCTGAGCATCGACCACCCGTCGGAATACAACAATGTGGGGAAGTATCCATTTGTGATAGCAAACTCCTGCTTCTCGGGCGATATATTCTCAACCACCAATAGTACCAGCGAGGATTTTGTACTTATCGAAAACAGGGGAGCCATAGGTTATCTAGGCTCAACATCACTATCGGGAAGTTTTGATTTACACATGTACTCAAGAGAGTTTTTCAGCCACCTTACCGGCGCTATGTACGGGGAGTCGTTCGGGAAAATAAAAAGGGAAACCATCCGTAACCTGCAAATGCCGGGCGATCCGCTGAGAATGATCATTCTGACCACAGTCCTGCATGCCGATCCTGCCATCAGAATGAATAGTTTTCCAAAACCCGACTACCAGGTGTTGCCTCAGGATGTTTCGTTTTTGCCAAAAAATGTTTCGGCCGAACTGGATAGCTTTACCGTAAGGATAAACGCCCTGAACCTAGCCATGGCTACTTACGATTCCATCATGATTGAGTTAACCCGCACTTTTGCCGATGGAAGCATTGAAAGGTTTTTGAGGAGGATTGGGGCACCGTTCTTCCGTACCGAAATTGATTTCAGATTGCCTGTTGACAGGGTAAAGGGCATAGGAGTTAACCGGTTTGATGTGCTGGTTGATGCTTTTAACGAAATCGAGGAACTAAACGAAGGTAATAATACTGCCACGGCCACTTTGCTGATAAAAACAGCAGAACTTCAACCGGTACTTCCACACAGATACGCCATTATACCCGATGCGCAGGTAACACTGATTGCCTCCGCCGGAAATCCATTCGCCCCTCCAAGACCATACGTGTTTGAAATTGACACCAGCGGAAGCTTCGCCTCCCCATTGCGTCATACCACAACACAGGGCGGCGGAAGAATTATCTGGTCGCCTCCTTTCGCCTTAACGGACAGCACCGTTTACTTCTGGCGCGTGAGTCCCGCGCCTGAAACTCCGGGTGATTACAACTGGCGAAGCAGTTCTTATCAGTACATTCCGGGACGCAGGGGCTGGAGTCAGGCTCATTTCGACCAGTTTGAACAAAACAGATACCGATTTATAAATTACAGGAAGAGTGAAAAGGATTGGGTTTTTCAAAACAATCTTGTTTCCGTTTCTGCCCAGACCGGGTTTTTCCCATTTATGGAATACCACCGCAACTGGCTTCGGGTAAACGGAGTCTTAACCAGGGTCTTTACGTGCCTTGGGGCGGGCGGTCATGGTATGTCATTTTTTGTTTTTGACCCGATAAGCGGCGAATTGTGGGAGAGTACCCTGCGAGGGGGCGGGCTAGGGCAATTTAATAATGTGCATTGTGTGGCAAGAGATTTTCCCGGATTCGACTTCTTTACTCATACAGAGGAGTGGCGCGAGCGCGTCAGGATTTTTCTCGACAGCATACCTGCGGGTCATTACGTTCTGGCGTGGAGCCATAGAAACCACCACGCGCCGAGCTTCTCGGAAGGTCTGTTCCAGGCTTTTGAGTCATTAGGGAGCAGCCTGATCCGCACCCTTCCTGCCAACACCCCTTACCTGATCTGGGGGCGAAAAGGCCAACCGCCGGGAACGGCTTCTGAAATCGTTGGTGAAAACACCGCTTCCATTATTCAGTTGAATGAGCATTTCCTTACCAACTGGGACAGGGGAACCATGGAAACAACGCCTATTGGCCCGGCCAGAAGCTGGTCGTCGTTGCACTGGCTGCAGGAAAGCGTGGAGCAACCATCAACCGACTCAGTAAGTCTTGACATTTTCGGATTAAGGCCCGGAGGAGAGCCCGTTTTGCTAATGGAGGGAATACCTTCAAGTCGAAGCGATGTGCTTGATCTCAACAACCAGATAAATGCAGAAGACTACCCGCTGCTGCAGATCAGGGTCAATATGCAGGATGAAACCCACCGCACCCCTGCCCAAGTGCAGAGATGGCAGGTGTTGTATGAGGGTATTCCTGAAGCAACGCTCGACCCTGCTCTTCATTTTGTGGTGGAGGCCGACACGTTGAAGGAGGGTCAAGATTTGATTTTCAGCACGGCTATAACCAATATCAGCGCCTATGATATGGATAGCCTTCTGGTGCGCTATTGGGTAATTGATAAAAACAACAGGCAAGTCAACATCTCATATCCCCGAAAGGGCCCACTCCGGGCGGGGCAGAGCCTGATCGACACGGTGCGGTTCAACACCTTAGGCCATGCCGGCAACAATACGATTTTTGTGGAAATAAACCCCGGCCACGATCAGCTTGAACAGTACCATTTCAATAACATTGGCAGCCTGCCATTTTATGTGGTGAGCGACCGGTCAAACCCGTTGCTGGATGTTACCTTCGACGGTTTAAGAATTATGGACGGTGAAGTGGTATCGGCCGAGCCGTTGATACGTATTACCCTGAACGATGAAAACCGTTTTCTTCTTCTTAACGACACATCGCTGGTTCGGGTATTATTACACTACCCTGGAGAACGTGAGCCGCGCAGGATATTTTTCAGGGAAGGCGGCCTCGAGCAAATGCGGTTTTTCCCGGCCAACCAGGCCAAAAACACCTGCATCGTGGAACTCCAACCCCGACTCACACAAGATGGCAGGTACCGGTTGAAGGTTCAGGCCACTGACCGTACGTTAAACAATTCGGGTGCGGAGGACTATGTCATTAATTTTGAGGTGATAAACAAAAGCACCATCACCGAAGTGCTCAACTGGCCAAACCCTTTCAGCACGGCAACCCATTTTGTATTCACGCTGACAGGATCGGACCTTCCTACCTATTTCAAAATCCAGATCATGACGATAAACGGCCGAGTTGTGCGCGAGATCGACATGAGCGAGCTGGGACCCTTGCGAATAGGGCGCAACATAACCCAATTCGCATGGGATGGGACAGACCAGCATGGTGACCGGCTGGCAAACGGTGTGTATCTTTACAGGATAATTACCAACATCGACGGACAAAATATTGAATTGAACCCAACCGGAGCCAGCCGCTTTTTTCACAGGCAAATGGGTAAAATGTACCTGATCCGCTAAGAACAAAAGAAAAAATCATGATCGAATATCCGCCAAAAGTACTCGTTGCCTTTGCTGAAGCCATTGATGAGAACACCAAAATTCTCTACTGGCTCATGAATAACGGGTTTCCCGAGCTGGCTGCCATTGCCAATGCCATTCATCTAAACAGGGAAGCTTTCGAATGGCTGATGAAAAACAAGTTCCCGCATTATGCTGCCTTCACGAAAGCGGCCTGGGGCGACAAACACTCCTATTACTGGTTGAAAAAACACAGTTTTGAGTTGCTTGTGAAACTTGCGGATGCTGCCCAGGGAGATCCTTTTTCGAAAAAATGGTTTAAAGAAGAAAACCTGGAGGTATTTATCCTGATTGCCCAGAAAACTGAAGCGGTAATCAAGCGCAAGCGCCACGAGTTGAGCGATTACCACAAAATGCATTTTTAATGGCCTATTCCTACCCTTATCCCCGTGCGGCAGTAACGGCGGATGCCGTTATTTTCAGGAGTGGAGACAAAAGTCCGGAAGTGCTGCTTATAAAGCGTGCACATCCTCCATTTCAGGATTGCTGGGCGCTTCCGGGAGGTTTTCTGGATATGGACGAAACCCTCGA
The DNA here is from genome assembly GCA_035477775.1 of Bacteroidales bacterium. Classification (GTDB taxonomy): domain Bacteria; phylum Bacteroidota; class Bacteroidia; order Bacteroidales; family UBA7960; genus UBA7960. Next base: position 4,069 of record DATIKH010000107.1, read on the forward strand.
AGAATGTGTGGCAAGAGAAACTGCCGAGGAAACAGGCTTAACCGGATTAGCGTTCGAACAATTGGAAGCCTTCAGCAGCATTGACCGAGACCCCAGGCACCGAACCATTACCATAGTGTTTATAGCTATGGCAGGCGCTGATTGCAAGGCAAAACCAGGAAGCGACGCAAAAGAAACAGCCTGGTTCCCTATCGCCCAATTACCCCCAATGGCATTCGACCATGATCTGGTGCTGAAAAAAGCCATCAGCAAAACCTTTCCACGAAAGCTTTAACGATATTCACCCTGCTCTCTGCCCTCTGCTCTCTGCTCTCTGCCCTCTGCTCTCCCTGCCCCAAGCCATTTCAAGGGCGCCCCAATATCACTTGATTTCGAGCATGGCCTTCACCAGGTTTTCAGCCCCCAGGCCAATCTGGGCTATATCGGCATCGAGCATGTAGCAGGGCGTAGTGAATAGCTTATGTTTCGGGTCGGTTACCACCTGGCCGTGGCTGGTGTTTTTATGTGTACCGCCCAATTTTACAACAGCTTCTGCCACACCTGCATCGGAACCAATTGTAACTTCACCCATGCCCAAAATGCGCGACAGCAGCACTGGTGCAATGCACAATGCTCCGATTGGCTTTCCGGCTTTGTGCATACCTTTTATGGCATTATCTACATCCTTGTTTACCACACAATTTACGCCATCGAAAGCAAAGGTGGAGAGGTTTTTTGCTGCGCCAAAACCACCGGGAATCAGGAGCGCATCAAATGCCGCAGGATCAAACTGGTCTAAAGGTCTGATTTTGCCACGAGCTATGCGTGCCGATTCTACAAGCACATTACGCTTTTCGGGCATAGCATCGCCGGTGATGTGGTTTATTACATGAAACTGCTCCGTGTCGGGCGCAAATACTTCGTAATCGGCTCCCAGCTTTTTAATGGAATACAAGCTCAGGGTAGCTTCATGTATTTCGGCTCCGTCGAACACACCACAACCCGATAATATAACTGCAAACTTTTTCATAGGATTTATTTAATGGTTGATTTTTTTAAGATTCTAAAAACCAAAGCAGCGCTGCTAATGCTTATTGACGCAACTGATTTGCGGCAACGTCAAATATGTGAAATTTCAAAGCAGCTAATGCATCATTCAAAATGAGCCTTTTTTGCATTTTATTAATCAAGGACTCGCGGGTGGTGTCTACCGGAAGTGCCTGAAAAACAGCAATAAAATCAAAATTATGCTCACTACACCTGCGGCAATTAATATCCAAAATTCAAAGCTCTTGCCAACTCCCGACGGCGCACCTCCCTTACACTTCAACTCCGAAAAAATTTTTTCGAGCTCCTCTACCCTTCTCGGCAAATGAGCCGAAAGAACTTCATGCCCATCGTCCGTTAGCAGAACAGCATCCTCTATCCGCACACCGATGCCTTCGAATTTCTGGTAAACAGGCCTTACCTGTTCCACAAAATCATTGAGTTCTTCCTCTGTTGCCAAATGACCGAAAAGTTCGTGGATGTGGTCCAGCTTGCCTTCCATGAAATATAAGCCGGGTTCGTATGCAAACACCATACCCGGAACCAATTCCCTTCCCCGAAGCTCAGGAGTTAGAATGTGTTCATCTCTTCTGGTAATGTCGAAGTCTCCATAAATTCCAACATCATGCACATGCATACCAATATAATGGACTTTGCGATGCAGGATGTGGAATCTCTTCTGCCACCATAGGGTGGTATCTGTTATGAGCCCAAGATTATACAACCCATCAACCAGAACCCGGATCGCTGTATGGCTGGGGTCGAGGATTTTGTTGCCTGGTGCAAATTTCTTAATCCCTTCATCAAAGGCCTTCAAAACCAGTTCATAAATCGTTCTCTGCGCCTCGTTAAACTCCCCGCTTACCGGAACAGTGCGGGTTATGTCGGCAACATACCCTGCCCTGCTTTGCGCTCCTATGTCAACAAGCAAAAGGTCGCCAGGTTTTATTTCTCTGTCGTTTTTAAAATGATGAAGGATAGTGGCATTTGGTCCAGAGCCGGTTATTGGAGAAAAACCAGTTCCCAATCCATTTTTGCGGAAAACATATTCTACCTCAGCCTGAACTTCGAATTCCTTCTGGCCTGGCAAAACGGTTGCCCATACACGCTGATGGGCAAGGGCTGTTACATTTACCGCCTGACGGATCTGGTCAATTTCCCAATCATCTTTTACCACGCGCATTTCGTGTACGATAGAATCCAGGTACTGCAATTCGATTTTCCTGTTCGACTTCCTGATCAATTCCTCAATCTCTGCTTTAAGCGCTCTGTCGTTCGAATGAATGTAAAGTTTGTTCGTTGTTTTCAACAGTTCCGAAAGCTTCTGGGTCAGGTTTTCGATATCAAAAGCCTCATTGGCTCCAAACTTTTCAACTGCTCCTTCCAAGCCGTAAAGCACTCCTGTCCATTGCGCTGCGTACAGGTTAAACGGCTCGACAAACATGATGAATGGCTTCTCGTTGCCGGGAAATAGCATTGCGGCACTGTTTCTTTCATCAAATCCGGTGAGGTACCTGAAATCATCACCAGCTCTGTAGGTAATAACCATGATGCCGCCGTCTAAAACTTCTGACAATTTATCCCTTCTTGTTTTAAAGGTACCGGCATCAAAATCGCTTTCGGTAAAATCGTACATAAACTTGTGCGGCAGAATAATTCGGTTCTTTTCCTTTCCGAAAAAGAGCACCAGAATGACTATCTGCAAAACAATGACAGTCAATAAAACAATGATTGCTGGATGTTTTTTCATGGTTTTTTTATATTGATTGCCTGGTTCCTGACCTGTTGCATTAATTCCGAAACTGCAAACTACACCAAGATCGGGTATAAGGCACAACACGTTACCGTGTTCTATTTTTGTGAATTCTAATAAATTTACTTGAACTTATCTCTCACTCCCTGGAGCATCACGTCCGTCATTCGCTCAAGGTCGTAGGCAGATTTTAGTCCCCAATCTGCACGAGCAACGCTGTCGTCGATGCTCTTTGGCCAACTGTCGGCGATGGCCTGTCTGAAATCGGGCTTATAGGTTATTCCAAAGGAAGGTATCCGTTTTTTAATAGAGGCCGAAACTTCTTTCGGGCTGAAGCTGATTCCGGCCACATTGTAACTCGAACGCACTTTTACCTTTCCGGCATCAGCCTCCATCAGGTCGATTGTTGCCTTGATGGCATCTTCCATAAACATCATCGGCAGGTAGGTATCCTCCGAAAGGAAGCACTCATAAGAACCATTCCGGATGGCTTCATAATAAATTTCGACAGCATAATCGGTAGTGCCTCCTCCGGCCTCGGTCTTGTAGCTGATTAGGCCAGGGTAACGCAGACTGCGGCTGTCAACTCCGTACTTCTGAAAATAGTATTCGAGCCAACGCTCACCTGCCAGCTTGCTGATTCCGTAAACCGTATTGGGCTCCATAACCGTAAACTGCGGTGTATTCACGCGGGGGGTGGTAGGTCCGAAAACCGCTATGGAGCTTGGCCAGAACACCTTGCTCAGCTTCAACTCCCGGGCCAGTTCCAATACGTTCATCAAGCTCTCCATATTGATATGCCAACTCGCCAGCGGCTTCTTCTCGGCATTGCCTGAAAGTATGGCCGCAAGATGGTAAATCTGAGTTATCTTGTTTCGGCTCACTGTGCCGAACAGCCGGTGGGTGTCCAACACGTCAAGAATTTCGAAGGGACCACCTTCGGTAATCTCCCTTTCGGCAGGCTTAATGTCGGTAGCCACTACATTGGAATCACCGTATATTTTACGAAGCTCCAGGGTTAACTCAGAACCAATTTGTCCGGCGCAGCCAATAACCAGAATCTTTTCCATATCGTTGGTATTGTATTGATAAAAAGTTTTTTCAAAGGTATTAAAACTGCTTTACGGAATTTGGCAAAGGCCAACAATTTTGGGTCGCCAAACCTTACGACAAAAGTGTGCTGATGTGCCATTTACGGGCTGTTTTCCAAAAATGTTTTCAATCATCTTGAGCAACCCGCCAAATTCGCTACATTTGCTATTGGTCAAAATACAGCAGCAGATGGATAGTTTCATAGTTTCGGCCCGGAAGTACCGCCCGATAACATTCGACACAGTGGTAGGACAAAAGGCAATTACCAACACCCTGAAAAATGCCATCCGAACCAACCACGTTGCGCAGGCTTTTGTGTTTACCGGGCCCAGAGGTGTGGGTAAAACCACATGTGCCAGGATACTGGCCAAAACCATCAATTGCGAAAATCTCGACGACCGTGTGGAAGCTTGCAACCAGTGCATTCCGTGCCGCGAATTCGATGCTTCGAACGCATTTAATGTGCACGAGCTCGATGCCGCCTCCAACAACTCGGTTGACGGTATCCGGACCCTGGTGGAACAGGTGAGAATCCCCCCTCAGATTGGCAAGTACAAGGTGTATATTATTGACGAGGTTCACATGCTTTCGAATCAGGCTTTCAATGCCTTTTTGAAAACGCTTGAAGAGCCTCCAAAATATGCCAAGTTTATTCTGGCAACTACCGAAAAGCACAAAATTATACCTACCATACTCTCTCGCTGCCAGATTTTTGATTTTGCCCGAATAACCGTCGATGATATTGTAAGTCACCTGCAATTTGTTGCCCAAAGCGAAGGAGTTACTGCCGACCGTAACGCCCTGCATATCATAGCCCAGAAAGCCGATGGCGCGATGCGCGACTCTTTGTCGATTTTCGACCAGATGGTAAGTTTTTCGGGCAACCAGCTGACCTATAAGCAGGTTATCGAAAACCTCAACGTGCTTGATTACGATTACTATTTCAAGCTCACGGATATGTTGCTGCAGGAACAAACCAGTGATTTTCTGATTCTTATCAACGAAATTATTTATAAGGGATTCGACGGTTCAGAATTTTTGACGGGGTTTGGCGAGCATTTGCGCAATCTGCTTTTATGCCAAAATCAGGCCTCCGCAAAACTAATCGAAGTTAGCGGTGACCTGCGCGACAAGTACCTGCAGCAAGCCAAAATCTGCCCCCCTGAATTTCTCCTGAAGGCTCTGGAGCTAAACTCACAGGCCGATTTAAACTATAAGGAAAGCAGCAATAAAAGACTCACAATTGAACTTGCCTTTTTGCAAATGGCTGCCTACATTAAAAAAAAAAGCCCTGACCTGACCGACGACCTTCCCGGATTACCACCGATTCAGGAAGAAATTCCCAATACATCCTATCAGCCTACTAAAGATAAGGAAGCCATTTCGAAGGTCTCGGTGGTTAGCGAGCCCCTTCCGGGCTCACCACCCGTTTCGTTTCACGAGCCCCAAAAGGCATTCGAGGCTGAAAATGGCATTTCGAAGCCAGTGGTGATTTCGAAAACTACTCCCTCAAAACATACAGGAATGCCGGTAAGCCTAAAGATTAACGAAAAGCCCACACCCATACCTGAAGAAAAAGAGGCAGTTCAATCGGAAAACCACCCCAGGGACAAATTTTCTTCCGAGCGTTTTCATACTGCCTGGAAAGCAATGACTGAGATGTATGAACAGGAAAGCCAAAGTCTATTTGTGGCTCTGACCAATCACGAGCCTTCGCTTAGTCCGGCTGGCATGATCACTGTCATGGTCGAAAACGCCGTTCAGCAGAAAATGATACAAGACAAGAAGGCCGACCTGCTGGAGTTTTTAAGAAAAGAACTAAACAACTTTGGAGTTCAACTCGAAACGAGTATGGTAGAGCACATCAGACAGCAGAAAGCATACCTGCCCAAAGAGAAACTTGAAAAAATGATTGAAAAGAATCCGGTTGTTTCACGTCTTTGCAAGGAATTAGATCTGGATGTGATGTATTAGGTCCGGAATTTTCGAAATTTATTATTTTTGTCATTAAACAATATTTTATCCATAGCCAGTTGAAGATTAGCCTATTGATTGGTGGAAAAACCGCAGCATGCATTTTCAATTGAACCACATTTGGCAGTTTTAATTCTTTTAAGTTTCCTGCTTGCCGGAAGGCGGGCTATTAACCATAACCATTAAATTTTTTAGCGTATGAAAAAATTACGGTTTTTTGTTCTGTTTAGCCTGATGCTGATATTACTTGTTCCGCTTTCGGCAAGAGGGCAAAGTGTACATATCGACTTTTATGAGTACACCCTGGAGAATGGTCTGCACGTAATACTGCATCAGGACAATTCTACGCCAAACGTGGTGGTAAACATCATGTATCATGTTGGAAGCAAAAATGAAGACCCAAACCTTACAGGTTTTGCACATTATTTTGAGCACCTGATGTTTGAAGGGACCAAGCACATAGCACGAGGAGAGTTTACAGAAATAGTAGAAAAAGCAGGGGGATCGCTCAACGCCTGGACCAGTTTCGACATAACCAATTATTTCGTACTTATGCCATCGAACCAGCTTGAACTGGGGCTTTGGCTGGAATCGGAGCGGCTGCTGCATCCGGTTATCGATTCGATTGGAATAGCAACGCAAAAAAGCGTGGTAACCGAAGAGATGAAAGAAACCCGCGACAACAGACCCTACGGTAGGATCCTTACTGAAACCATCAAGAGGGCATTCACTGTACACCCATACCGATGGGACGTTTTAGGAAAAGACGAGCACATTAGAAATGCCACATACGCCGACATAAGAGGGTTTCACAATATGTTTTATGTTCCCAACAATGCCGTGTTGGTCGTTTCGGGCGACATCGACAAAGCAAAAACCAAGCCCCTGGTGGAGAAATATTTTGGCGGTATTCCCCGCGGAACGAAGAAAATTTTCCGGCCAGATGTGATAGAGCCTCGCAGGACTGCCGAAATACGTGATACAGTTTTCGACAATATTCAACTTCCTGCTGTTATCCATGCCTATCCCCTTCCGGCTCGAGGCACCACTGACTTTTATGCCATGGATATGTTGAGCACCCTGCTTACCGGGGGTCAAAGCAGCCGCATGGTAAGAAGACTGGTAAATGAAGACCAGGTGGCGCTTGCCATACAGGCTATACCCCTGGCTTTGGAAGATCCGGGATTGAAAATAATTTTTGGGTTGCCCAACATGGGCATTGCACCTGATGTTCTTGAGCAAGGTATGATTCAGGAACTTGACAGGGTAAAAAACGAACTAATAAGTGAACGGGAATTTCAAACAATCAGAAACATGGTAGAAAGCACCTTTGTAAATGCCAATACTACCATTGCCCGTCGCGCCACCAATCTTGCCACCAACCACCTGATGTTTGGCGATGCCAACCGTATCAATACCGAACTGGCCAAATATTTTGCCGTTACACGCGAAGACATTCAACGTGTGGCACGCCAATACCTCAGGGAAGAATACCGTGTTGTATTGTACTATTTGCCCAAAGCCCGATAATTTTTCAACCCAGAAATATATAGCCATGAAACGAGCATGATTCGTAAAACAAAAATCCGGATGTAATTTCATCATGCGAGTTCCATCCGACAATAATTTTAAAATTTTTTACGGATGAAAAAAATATTTTTTCTTCTTATTCTAAGCTTCATAGCTGGCACGACCACCCTCGCTCAGGTTGACCGCAGTATCCGCCCACAACCGGGTCCTGCTCCGATAATTCAATTAGGCGAATTCGAAACTTTTACCCTGCGCAATGGTCTTCAGGTAATTGTAGTTGAAAACCGCAGGATACCAATGGTTTCTTTTCAACTAACGCTTGATATTGATCCGGTACTTGAAGGCAATGCAGCAGGCTTTGTAGGTCTGGCCGGGTCCATGATGCGCGAAGGAACTAAAAACCGAACCAAGCCACAAATTGACGAGCAGATAGATTTTATTGGGGCAAGTTTGTCAACATTTTCAACCGGAATGTTCGGGTCGTCACTTACCCGTCATAAAGAAACCCTGCTTGAAATCATGTCGGACGTACTGCTCAACCCTACTTTTCCTGAAGAGGAGTTGCAGCGCAATCTCAGGCAAATGCAGTCGGCTTTGCAGGCCAACCGGGCAGAGGCCAGTTTCGTTGCAGGCAATGTGAGTCGCGTAGCATTATTTGGACCAGAACACCCGTATGGCGAAATCACTACTCCCGAAACACTCGAAAACATAACCACTGACAAATTGCGCAACTATCATCAAACCTTTTTCAGGCCCAATGTGGCCTATCTGGTGATCGTGGGCGACATCAACGTACGCGAGGCAAGGCGACTGGTTAGAAGGCATTTTGGCCGTTGGCAGCGGGGTGATGTTCCGCAATCCCAATTTGCAACCCCTACTCCACCCGCTGGAAACAAAGTGGTTTTTGCTAACAAATCTGCAGCCACCCAATCCTTGGTTGAGGTAACCTATCCAGTGGTATTTACTCCGGGCAACCCCGATGCCATCAAAGCCAGCGTCATGAACTCAATTTTGGGTGGAGGCGTTTTTTCGGGCAGATTGATGCAAAACCTTCGCGAGGACAAAGGCTATACATACGGCGCCAGGTCGTGGCTCTCGTCCGACCCTCTGATAGGGCGCTTTCGGGCAAGCACTGAAGTACGAAACAGCGTAACCGACAGCACCATTGTAGAGATATTGGGTGAAATGCGCCGCCTGGTTTACGAACCAGTGGATGAAGAAACCCTGCAACTAGTCAAAAACTTCATGAGTGGAAGTTTTGCCCGTTCCCTGGAAAACCCGCGTACCATTGCAGGTTTTGCCCTGAATGTGAAACTGTACAACTTGCCCGAAGATTATTATGCAAACTATCTGGCAAACTTGCAGGCAGTAACAGCCGCCGACGTACAGAGAATGGCCGCAAAATACCTGAAACCCGACAATGCAGTCATCGTTGTGGTAGGAAATCGCGATGAAGTAGTACCCACTTTGAAACGCTTCAGCGCTGATGGAACGGTGGCCCTTTTTGATGAATTCGGCAATCCTGTTGAGGGTCCGAGAGAAGCGGCCGAAGGCCTCACAGCCGAAGGAATTATCGAAAATTATATTGATGCCATAGGCGGAGCAAAAAAGCTGAAAGAGGTTAAAGATATTACTATCAATATGAGTGCCTCATTCCAGGGTATGACTATCAATGCCTTAACAAAGCAAAAGGCGCCAAACCTGTTCTACTCCTCCCTTAGCATTGGTGGAAACGTGATGCAAAAACAGGTTTTCGATGGAACCCGGGGAGCCATGACCGCCATGGGCCAAAGAACTGAACTTACTGGCAACCCACTGGCCGAGCTAAAACTCCAGGCAACTCTCTTTCCCGAATTAAGATTGAAGGAGCTTGGATACACCCTCGAGTTGAAAGGCATAGAAACCATCGGAGGGCAGGAAGCCTACCGGATTGCCCTGACCAGTCCAACAGGTACAATCCGTCATGATTATTTCAGCACCCAGACCTACCTGAGGATTAGCAGCCAGGTAAGCCAGGAAACGCCAATGGGTCAAATGATTATAATCACCAACTTTGCCGATTACAAGGCAGTGAACGGGGTGTTGTTTCCATTCACAATCCAGCAATCGCTCGGACCGCAAATGCTCGACATGAAAGTAAGCAGCATAGAGGTAAACACAGGTCTGGGAGCCGATGCCTTCAAGGTAGAATAGTATTCGGAATTTTTTGTTTTAGTAGCGCCCTACAAAAATTGGGCGCTATTTTTTTGCTAAAAGGGAATTTTTGTACGAACAGTGTTTAATGCATACCTTTGACTAACAGATTGATTTAGCTTTGTAAAAGTATTTTAATTGCATCCGATCATGATTAACAAAACAAAAAACATCGGCAAGCATATTTCACAGTTGGTTCAATTTCTTGAGAAAGGAATCTGGCAGGTTTCACTCCGCAATTTGCCCAGGCGTAGGTCCTGGTTTATCAGGCCAATAAGGGTTATATTGTTGGCCATCAGGGGTTTTAAAGATGATAATGTTGGTCTTAGGGCCTCATCCCTTACCTACTTTACACTCCTGAGCCTGGTTCCTGTGGTTGGATTGGGTTTTGGCATAGCCAAAGGCTTTGGTCTGGAAATGTATCTTGAACGCCAACTTGCCATGGCATTGGCCGGCCATGAAGAAGTGTTGAAGTGGGTACTCAGCTTTTCGCAGTCGTTAATACAGAATGCAAGCGGTGGTATGGTAGCCGGTTTCGGAATGTTAATCCTGCTGTTTACCGTCTTTATGGTTATGAAGAATATTGAAGGGTCGTTCAACGACATTTGGCAGGTTAAAAAATCACGCCATTGGACCAGAATGTTGAGCGATTATTTTGCCATCATGTTCATTGCCCCGCTTTTTTTGATTCTTTCGAGTGCTGCAACCGTTTTTCTGAACACACAGGTTCACCAGCTAACAACTGAGTTTCAGTTTTTTGGGTTTTGGAGCCCGGTTTTGTTCTTTTTAGTGAACCTCATCCCTTACGTGCTAATCTGGGTGATTTTCACCATCATTTACATGGCCATGCCCAACACCAATGTAAAATTCTCGTCGGCAGTGGTAGCCGGAATCATTGCCGGAACGCTTTTTCAAGTGGCCCAATGGGGTTACATCAACTTTCAGATTGGGGTTTCGGCCTATAATGCCATATACGGAAGTTTTGCCGCATTGCCCCTGTTGCTTGTCTGGCTTCAGATGAGTTGGTTTATAGTTCTTTTCGGAGCCGAGTTGGCCTTTGCAACGCAAAATGTCGAAAATTACGAGTTCGATACAGAAACCCAAAACATCAGCCCTTTTAACAAAAAGTTGCTTTCGACTTATGTCATGTATATTTTGGTTCAATCTTTCATGAAAGGGAAACCGGCGCCCGACTCGGAGAAAATAGCCTATGAGTTAGAGATTCCTAATAAATTGGTGCGTTCCATTCTCAACGACCTGGTGGAGGTGGGGCTGGTAAATGAGGTTCAAACTTTTAAGGCCAAACAATCGGCCTATCAACCCGCCCTGGACATTGGACAGATAAGTATCCAGATGATCATGGAGCGGCTCGATCAAAAAGGCATGGATTTTTTGGTTGTAAAAAACACGGAAGTGTTTCAATCCTTAAAGGAATCTCTCGATAACTTTCGCCAGCATCTTGCAGTTTCAAAACAAAACCTGTTGCTTAAAGACCTGGCCGTTTCAGAAATCACTACCCGCTGATGCTTTTGTTCATGTTTGGCTTTAAGAAGAACAGCAGCAGGATAATTACAGCAAGGCTCGCCAGAGCGTAAAACACTGCCCCTGCTCCCAGGCCAACTTGTTCGATTTCGAGGGTGATGTATCCGTTGTGTTTCAGGTAATATACCACAACAGCAGCAGCATTATTGAAAAAATGGGCAAAAATGGGAACCCAGATATTGCGGGTCAGAGCCAATTGGTAACCCAGAATAACCCCCAGAGCCAGCCTTGGCAAAAATCCAAAAAACTGAAGGTGCATGGCGCTAAACAAAGCTGCCGAAAGCCAAACAGCCAAATGCATATTGCCCGACCATCGGCCAAGTTCTTTCTGTATGATGCCGCGGAAAACGAACTCCTCACCGATCGCAGGAATTACCGCAATCATAAACAAATTGAACAAAAGCGCCTGCCAGCCGGAAACTTCAAGGAAAAGCCTTGTAGCGGCCATTGCCCGGTCCTCTTTCAGGCGCATCCAGGCCTCCATTCGATGCAAAAATTCGGGGAGCGCCATGTTCTCATTTAAGTTCATCAGAAAATTTACCAGGGGCAATGCTACAAACACAAGAATGGCTACCAAAATCAAATTGCGCATAAGCGGTGTTTGATCAGTGCCAAGATAGCGCCAGGGACTTTTGCCAACCAACCAGGCAAAGACAATCGCAGGTATTATAAACATCCCAAGATGGCTTAATACCTGAAGATACCGGGCAAAACTCAGGTTGCCTCCGAATTGGGATTCACCGCCACCCAGAAACATCTGTATGGCCTCCGGACCAAAAAATGGCACAGCAAGAAGCATTCCCAGAATTATGACAAAAAACACCCCCGAAAAAGAAATAAGAATTAGCAAAACCAGCCTGCCCAATGGAGACGCTTCAGCAAGTAGCCCTTTATCGTTCATTTTGATGCTTTAGATTAATTTTGCCGGTAGTTTGTTTTTGTAAAAATAATAATTCTAAACTAAAGCGGTGTTGGCCGTTGGTTTTTCAATGGAGGTTTTACGAAATATATCAATCGGAGCCGCATCCTTCGCTCGCCAGCCCATCATCCTGGCGCCAATGGAAGACGTTACCGATCCGCCTTTCAGGATTATCTGCAAGGAGATGGGGGCCGACTGGGTTTATACCGAGTTTATCTCGGCCGACGGTCTGGTGCGCGATGCCCAAAAAAGCCTCCAAAAGCTCGATATATTAACAATGGAGCGGCCGGTAAGTATTCAGATTTTTGGTGCCGACCCCGGGGCTATGGCCGAAGCCGCCAGGCGTGCTGAAGAGTATAACCCCGACTTTGTGGACATCAATTTTGGATGCCCGGTACGCAAGGTAGCCTCCAAAGGCGCCGGATCGGGTATCATGAACAATGTGCCCAAAATGCTGGAAATAACCCGGAGTGTAGTGCAGGCAGTCACAGTGCCTGTTACTGTAAAAACAAGGCTTGGCTACGACCAGAAACAGAAAAACATTGTGGAAATCGCAGAGCGCTTGCAGGATTGCGGCATTGCAGCCCTGGCCATTCATGGGCGCACCCGATGCCAGCTTTACACAGGACAGGCCGACTGGACACTCATTGGACAGGTGAAAAACAACCCCCGGATGCACATCCCCATTATAGGCAACGGAGATATTACAAGCCCCGAACTGGCACTCAAAGCACTGAACGATTATGGAGTGGATGGCATTATGATTGGCAGGGCAGCTATCGGCAATCCTTGGATATTCAGAGAAGTGTCCGATTACCTCGACAAAGGAATTTTACCACAACCTCCCGACCTAAAAGAGCGCGTAACGGTTTGCAGGCGGCATATCGAAACCTCCGTAAACTGGAAGGGCGAGAAGGTAGCCGTGTTTGAAATGCGCAGGCATTACAGCCACTATTTCAAAGGGATTATGAATTTTAAACCTTTCCGAATGAAACTGGTTGCCGCCGGAAGTGCAACGCAACTGTATGAAATTTTTGAAGAAATACTCACGCATGATTTTAGCAGAGTTCATGCACCTCCTGGCGCAACTGATAATGCGTGTTGAAAAGATCGGTAACCTTTATTGAGCTTAAATCGAGCCAAACGGAACGTATGCCTGCCCTCCGGGCACCCTCAACGTGACCAAAAGTATCATCAATAAACAGGGTTTCAGCAGGAGCCAGTCCATTTTCATTAAGAACGTGTTCAAAAATTCTCAATTCAGGCTTCCGCATGCCAATTTTATGTGACAGGTAAGTTTTTTCGAAAAAATGGTCAAGCCCGGTGCTGCCTATGGCTTTCATCATGTAATCCTGGAAAACCGGATAGTGTATCTCATTGGTGTTGCTCAAAAGGAAAAGCCGGTAGTGCGTTTTTGCTCCTTCGAGCAACCTTAGGTGGTGCAGTGGAAAATCCAAAAGCATGGCGTTCCATGCCTGGTCTATTTGGTCATCATGCAGCAAAAGCCCGGAAAGTTGACGAAGTTCATGGCGAAATCCTTCGGGCAGAACCTCTCCTCTTTCGAGCCTGTCGAACAATTGGCTTTGTAATGCCTGTGTAAAGAAACTATCAAAATCATTCATGCCCAGCTTTTTGAAAGCTTCAATGGTGGCATGATAATCAATATTAAACAGAACACCACCAAGGTCGAACACGATATTGCGGATTTTTTCCATGGAGTAAATTTTTATTGCAGTTTTCCAGGTTTATTGCATAAATTTGCAGACCCAAAATCACGGGCAAATATACTGTTTTTGGGCCCATAGCTCAGTAGGTTAGAGTAGCTGACTCATAATCAGTTGGTCGCTGGTTCGAGCCCAGCTGGGCCCACCAATACGAATCAATTTTCATTCAGAAGGTTGGTTCGTTTTTTTTATCTAGCTACCTTTACAAAAAATTGAATATTTAAAATGAGAATAGGTATTCTTATCTTGTTGGTGGTGGCTTTCGTTAAATCGGGATCCTCACAGCCATTTTATTTTCCACCAATAACCGGAAACGAATGGCAGACGGTGAGTCCGGCAAGCTTAGGATGGGATGTTGCCAGGATCGACAGCCTGATGCAGTTTTTGGAATCAAACGACACGAAAGCCTTTCTGCTGCTTAAAGACGGGAGGATAGTCGTTGAAAGATATTTTGGAACGTTTACCCAGGACAGTGTCTGGTATTGGGCATCGGCCGGTAAGACCCTTACGGCATTCCTGGTGGGCATGGCCCAGCAAAACAACCAGTTGAACCTTACCGAACCAGCCTCCAAATATCTTGGAGCCGGGTGGACCAGCAGCACCCCCGCCCAGGAGGAAAGAATCACCATCTGGCATCAACTAACCATGACTTCCGGACTCAACGATGGAGTACCGGATAACCATTGCACTGACAAAGCCTGTCTGGTTTACCTTGCCGATGCGGGTACGCGCTGGGCCTACCATAACGCTCCCTACACCTTGCTCGACGAAGTGCTGAGCAATGCCACAGGCCGAACCCTCAACGCGTTAATTTTTCAACACCTTACCCAGCCTGCAGGAATTTCGGGAGCATTTATCAGAATGGGGTTCAACAATGTTTTTGTAAGTCGGGCTAGGAGTATGGCCAGGTTTGGGTTGTTGATGCTCAACCGCGGCAATTGGAACGGAAACCAGATAATGACTGATTTGGTCTATTTCGACCAGATGATCACCCCTTCGCAACTGCTTAACCGCTCGTATGGATACCTGTGGTGGCTCAACGGGCAGTCTTCGTTTATGCTACCCGAGCTCCGGCTGGTTTTTCCGGGAATGTTGTTTCCACAGGCTCCCCCGCAGATGTATTCGGCACTCGGAAAAAACGGTCAAATCCTCAGCGTGGTGCCGGGCATGAACCTGGTGATGGTGCGACTGGGAAACGATCCCGAAACCGGGCTCGTGCCGGCAATTCTCACCAATCAAATATGGGAAAGATTGCAGCGTATAATAGGAGCACCTCTTAACACCATCGAACCACAAAAAGCACAAAGGGTAAAATTATGGCCGGTTCCAGCAACAAACTATGTAACGGTTCGATTTCAAACTGAGGGCTACATGGTGGAGGTGTTTGATGGGTTTGGCCGCAAGGTCCTTTTTCGCGAAAAGTGCGACCTTGAGGAAACGCTGCCGGTAAGCAACTTAAAACCCGGTTTGTATTTTTTGCGGGCGACCGGCACTGACAATCAGAGCGAAGTCATCAGGTTTACAGTAAAACGCCCTTAAACCTGTTGGTTTATTCTTTCCCTAAGTAACAAATTGTCAGACACATAGAGGCTTGCAATAAAGGTGCCTCCTTTCGCAAAAATTGATTAGCTTTAGGCCTGTTCATCTGAAGTTTCAACTCCTGTC
>DATIKH010000108.1:0-26275 GCA_035477775.1 Bacteroidales bacterium
TCGATTTTTAGAAAATAGGTACTGTATTTTTCGGGCTCCTCCACCTGCGATAGTACCAGAACACCACCGGTTTGGGCCATTGCTTCAATCTGAAGCACGCCAGGCATCACGGGCTCGTTGGGGAAATGACCAACAAAAAACCCCTCGTTCATAGTAACATTTTTCACACTTACCACGTGCGAATCGCTGATCTCAATGATCTTGTCAACCAACAGGAAAGGCGGCCTGTGGGGCAGCATCTTCATGATGTCTGTTGTGGAAAGAACTGGCGGAATGTCGGGGTTATAGACTGGGGCAGCTGATTGCTTTTGGCGCGATTTGATGAGTTTTTTAAGTTCCAAAGCAAATAAAACATTGGAACTATGCCCGGGTTTGCTGGCTATAATGTGTCCTTTTATCGGCATTCCGGCTAGGGAAAGGTCGCCAACAACATCGAGGAGCTTATGCCTGGCTGGTTCATTGTGAAAATAAAGCTCAAGGTTATTCAGGATCCCATCGGTGCGAACTTCTACAGTTGGCTTGTTGAAAAGTACAGCCAGACTGTTGAGTTCTTCCTGAGTAACCGGCTTATCAACAAAGACTATCGCATTGCTCAGGTCGCCTCCCTTAATCAGGTTACGCTTCAGCAGGACTTCCAACTCATGAAGAAAAACAAATGTGCGACAGGGTGCTATGTCTGCAGCAAACTGGCCGATACTATCCATTATGGCATATTGGTGCCCCAACACTTTGGATTGGTAATCGATCAGGCAGGTTATCCGGTAACGGTCAGACGGAAGGGCAATAAATTCACAATCTTTTTCTTTATCATAAAATCTTATGGGTTCCTTCACCTCAAAATACTCCCTCGCGGCCGTCTGTTGTAAAATTCCGGCTTCCAAAAGAGCTTCAACGTAAAGCCTGCTGCTGCCATCGAGGATGGGAGTTTCAGGATTATCCAGCTCAATAATAGCATTATCAATTCCCAGACCTGTCAAGGCAGCGAGTGCGTGTTCGACGGTGCTAACCCTGATTCCATTTTTCTCAAGGGTGGTGCCCCTGTTGGTTTCGACCACCAGGCTGGCATCTGCTTCAACCAGAGCCTCAGGCCCCAGATCGGTCCTTAAAAAACAAATCCCTGTGTTTACAGGGGCTGGTTTAAAAGTGAGTGTTACAAGTTTACCGGTATGAAGGCTGACCCCGGAAACGGATGCCGGGTTTTTCAGAGTGTGTTGAAATTCAGACATATCTACTTTTTACTTTGTGACCTTATTCGAAAATTCGGGCAAAGATACTTTAAATAATTACCTGAAATAAAATCTGTTGTCGAACTACAAATTTTTCACCCTTTCGGTGCGGCAATTTTCCGTTCCAATTCATCAATCCGTTTTACCAGACTCTCAAAATTCCGAAAATACACGAAAGCTTTCCTAAATTTGCTTGCCTCAATTGCAGGCGACCCCATTACGATCTGCCCGTCCTTCAGGTTGGAAGTCAATCCGGTTTGGGCAGCCATTTTTACTTCATCGCCAATGGTTAAATGGCCGCTGATTCCAACCTGTCCGCCAAACATGCAATTCTTTCCAATCCGCGCGGATCCCGCAATTCCGGACTGTGCCGCTATAACGGTATTATCGCCTACCACAACATTGTGGGCAATCTGGATCAGGTTGTCGAGTTTTACTCCTTTTTTGATTACTGTTGATCCCAGGGTTGCCCTGTCAATAGCAGTAAGAGCGCCAATCTCCACATGGTCTTCAATGACCACATTACCTATTTGGATCACTTTTCGGTAATTATTGTCCGATTGTGGGGCAAAACCAAATCCATCGGCCCCGATTACTGCATTGGAGTGAACCGTGCATGTACTCCCTACTTTGCAATCATGATAAATCCTAACCCCGCTGTACAAAACAGTACCGGCACCAATACTCACCTGATCGCCGACATAGCAATGGGGATAGATTTTTACATGATCACCTATTTTTACGTTTTCGCCAATGTAAACAAATTCACCAATATAGACTCCCTCGCCAATGGTTGCCGAACTTGATATAAAGGCCAGCGAGGATATGCCTGATTTTGTTG
Organism: Bacteroidales bacterium; assembly: GCA_035477775.1. GTDB lineage: Bacteria > Bacteroidota > Bacteroidia > Bacteroidales > UBA7960 > UBA7960. Next base: position 2,068 of record DATIKH010000108.1, read on the forward strand.
GAAGCTGGCTTTGATACAACTCCAAAAGTGCTGCCAGAGCAAGGTATGGATCTGCAACACGAACCAAAGTGCTTGCCAGGGTCTTTTCAGGCACGAAGTCATTGCTTACGAGCACTATCGAAGCCGTGGTTGTGTAAATAAACGGAGTATATGCCGGGTTCGACAAAAAAGTTAAACTGCCGGGAGTTGCTTCTTCAATTTTTGCAAACCGGTTCACTTTGATATCAGGGTTCCCTTCGATGGTTCCCTTAACAAATCCTGCAATTTGACTGGCTGAAAATTCCATTTTGTTTTGGTGGTTAAAATTGGGCGAAAGGTAGGGAAAAATGGTAAAATAGCGAAATTTTTCTTTATACCATACCGAATCATCGGGATTATGAGGCCTCAGGTATTTCATGAGGCCATAAAACCTCAACAGGTAGGTTCATTTGTTAACATAAACAAATTCGGGCTGCCATATCAATTCGCAGGCAAAGGTCAGATTGTTTAAAGAGCCTTGGGATAGCAAATAAAATATTTTTCGACAGGTTGCGACAATGCTTTGATATTGAATTGATCACTTGCATGTGCCAGGTCAGTGAGGCTTCCATCACGACCCATCACCATAATTTGGTCTATTGCGGTATCGTAAGCGCTGTTGCTTGTTTTTCCCTCCACCACAAAATATCCGGCTTCCGACCTGGAAATCCTGAGCAATTTGCATGTTTTATTTTTCAGGTCATCTACATAATCCTGAGCGAATGGAATTTTCTGCATTTCAACCCTGAACAGGTTTCGTTTTACAAAATTGTCGCACAGTTGGCTGATAACCGTATCCTGATGATTTGTCCAAACCTTTAAGGCAGTATAAACATCATAATCGTCGAGTAGCGCATAATCCAGCAATAGCTGGTCGTCGCTCACAAAATCTTTTTTTGAATAGTTGTGTTTTAAGAACCTTTCGAGTGAAGGTGTTGCAGGAATGGCTTTCCCGTCTTGCGACAAGAATTTTGCACGCCTGATGATGGATGCCAATAGTTGCTCGGCGGCAATTACTGTTTTGTGCAGATAAACCTGCCAGAACATCAGGCGTCTTGCAATAATAAACTTTTCGACGCTGTAAATGCCTTTTTCCTCAATAACCAGATTTTCGTCGCTCATGTTGAGCATCTCAATAATCCGATCCCAACCCACAATTCCTTCGGGTACTCCGGTAAAAAAACTATCGCGGTTCAGGTAATCGAGCCTGTCCATATCGAGTTGGCCTGAAACCAATTGGTGCAGTGCCTTTTTGGGATAAGTTCCCTCAAAGATCTGGATGGCATCTTTCAGGTTATATCCTGCCTGCCGGTTTAGCCTGTGCATGAAAATTTCCGTAAGCTCCTCGTGTTTCATGTCGGGCAACAAAACCTGCTCCAGGGTATGGGAAAAAGGCCCATGTCCGATATCGTGCAGAAGTATTGCCTGGGTTAGGCTCAGTGCCTCATCGTCAGAAATTGGGTGCCCTTTCGATCTCAATACCTTTATGGCAAGCCCCATCAGGTGCATAGATCCCAAGGCATGATGAAAACGTGTATGTAAAGCCCCTGGAAACACCAGATGGGCCAAACCCAATTGCTTGATGTTTCTGAGTCGTTGAAAAAAGGGAGATTCGATTAGGTCGAAGATCGGTCCGAAGGGTACATTTATAAAACCATAAACCGGATCGTTGATGGTTTTCAGCTTGTTGATCTTTCTGTTGCTCATGCTTTTGGAAGTTAAGGAGCGGAAGCCGCCGGGGTTTTTAATCTCACCGCATCAAATTTCGCTATTTTTGGTTAAATTTGTGTGTCGGCTCAATATTTTATTGTCGTAAAGACGCTATTTGTCCGAGCACCATCACTTGTTACTCTTTTTCATGCAAAGAAGTTAAATTTCTTTTCGTTTTTTGGTTAATTCCTGAATATGCCGGTAACTATACTTTGGGTTGATGACGAGATTGATCATTTGAAACCCCATATAATATTTCTGAAGGATAAGGGTTATGAGGTTCAAACATCGAGCAACGGAGCCGATGCCCTTGATTTGATTTCGGAACAGGTTTTCGACATCGTTTTTTTGGATGAAAACATGCCCGGGCTCTCAGGCCTGGAAACTCTTGCAAAAATAAGAAACCGGCTGCCTGGCCTGCCCGTTGTCATGATCACCAAAAGTGAAGAAGAAGCTATAATGAACGAGGCCATCGGCAGCAGTATCAACGACTATCTTATTAAGCCGGTAAACCCTAATCAGATTCTTCTTTCGTTGAAAAAAAATCTTGAAAACAAGAAGTTGATCAGCGAAAAAGCTTCTGTGGGCTACCAGCGCATCTTCAGGCATATAGCCATGGCATTAAGCGGACCCCTCAACTTAAGCCAATGGGTTGATATTTATCGACAGCTTGTTTTTTGGGAACTGGAGTTGGAAAAATCTTCTGATAGCAGCCTGAAAGAAATTTTCAGCACGCAAAAATCCGAAGCCAACAACATGTTTTCAAGGTATATTGAGAAAAATTACCTGAGTTGGCTTAAGGGAACCTCGAATGAAAAACCAATTTTATCGCATACTGTGTTTCGGGAGAAATGCCTTCCCTTCATTAAAGAGGAGGAAAAAACCTTCCTTATTCTAATCGACAACCTCAGGTTTGATCAATGGAAATCCATTCAGCCATTCTTTGAGGAGCACTACCGAATTGTTAGCGAAGATATTTATTTCAGCATTCTGCCCACCGCCACTCAATTTGCCCGAAACAGTTTCTTTGCCGGTCTGATGCCTAGCGAAATTGAAAAACGGCATCCATCATTGTGGATAAACGCTTCGGATGAAGAGGAAGGCACACCAAACCAGTTTGAACCTGAACTATTGGCCGAACAGCTTAAAAGGCTCGGATGCGATTTCAAATATCATTACCATAAAATCCTGAACCTTTCGGCAGGAAAAAAACTGGTCGAAACCCTGAACAATTTTACCAATTCTAAACTGAATGTGCTGATTTATAATTTCGTAGATATGCTTTCGCATGCCCGTACCGAAATGGAAATGATCAAAGAATTGGCCGAAAACGAGGCGGCCTACAGGTCGCTCACAATGAGTTGGTTTGAGCACTCGGCCCTGTTGGAGATCGTTAAAATTTTGTCGGAGAAAAACATCAGCATCATTTTGACTACCGACCATGGTTCGATTCGGGTTCACAACCCATCGAAAGTTATTGGCGACAAAAACACCAATACCAACCTCCGCTACAAAACAGGCCGGAACCTGAATTACAAACCGCAGGAGGTATTCGAAGTTAAGAACCCTTCAGATGCCTACCTGCCTAAAGGAACCATAAGCTCAAATTACATATTTGCCCTCAACGACAGTTTTTTTGCTTACCCGAACAATTACAACTATTATGTGAATTTTTACCGGAACACATTTCAACATGGAGGTGTATCCCTTGATGAGATGCTTATTCCGTTCGTGGTTATGAAACCCAGGCAGATATGATCTCAGGAAAGGAATATAAAGTTACAGATCAGGGCGAACTTTCAGAGGTCGCCCAAGCATTGATTGCAACTTATCCTGATTCGCGGATTTTTGCTTTCTTTGGGCCTATGGGGGTTGGCAAAACAACCTTTATCAAAGCGGTATGTAGTATCCTGGGAAGTACCGATGAGGTTACCAGCCCGTCATTCAGCATTATAAATCAATATTACACCCAGTCCAACAGCCCCATTTTCCACTTCGATTTTTATCGCATCAACCATCTGGATGAAGTGTTTAATCTGGGCTATGAGGATTATTTTTTTTCCGGAAATTTTTGTTTGATAGAATGGCCTGAAAAAGTAGAAATGCTTCTGCCCGAAACCTGCATCAGGGTATTTATGGAGCTGGAAAATGGCAGCAGGGTTATCAGGTTTTGATTCATAGAACCTGTTTAAGGTTTTAAAAAACTGACAAATGGAACGTAGCCAAAAAGATTTTGTATTTTTCAGCAAAGGAAACCAGTTTGTTCCTCAGGAGGAGAAACTCGAGGTAAAGAAGAGGAAAAACAACCTGGTAATCGGCATTCCCCGCGAAACTGCATTTCAGGAAAACCGGATTGCGCTGGCACCTGAGGCAGTTATGGTACTTGCCCATAACGGGCATAAAGTACTCATCCAAAGCCTTGCAGGTGAAAACGCCTACTTCACTGATAACGAATACAGTGAGGCAGGTGGTGTTATTGTTTACTCACAAGAGGAAGTTTTTGAGGCCGATATTATCCTCAAGGTTTCGCCCATGCTAAACCATGAAATGAACCTGTTGAAATCGGGCCAACTGGTTTTCTCTGCCCTGGCAATGCCCATCCAAAAGGAAAGCTATTTCAAGTCACTGGCTCAGAAAAAAGCCACGGCAGTAGCTTTCGAGCTTATCCGCGACAAAACCAACTCCTTTCCTCTTGTAAGAAGCATGAGCGAAATTGCCGGCAATACCTCCATTCTGATTGCTGCAGAGTACCTAAGCGACCGCAATTTTGGCAAAGGCAGGATGTTTGGGGGCTTTTCTGGTATCACGCCTACCGAAGTCGTTATTCTGGGCTCCGGAACGGTAGGCGAATATGCCACCAGGGCAGCGATGGGGTTGGGCGCCATGGTGAAAGTGTTCGACAATTCCGTTTACCGCCTCCGACGCCTGCAAAACAACCTGGGAACACGAGTGTTTACCTCGATTATTCAACCCAAAGTACTCATGAAAGCCTTAAAAACAGCCGATGTGGTAATCGGCGCTTTGCATGCCCAATGGGGAAGGACGCCTATTGTGATAACTGAAGAAATGGTAAGCCAGATGAAATTTGGGAGTGTAATAGTAGATGTAAGCATCGACCAGGGAGGCTGTGTGGAATCCAGCCGGCTTACCAATCACACCGAACCTGTGTTCAGCAAGTTTGGAGTAGCACATTACTGTGTTCCAAACATCGCCTCGCGTGTCCCGCATACGGCCTCCTATGCAATAAGCAACTTTTTTGCACCGGTACTACTCTCCATAGGCGAATGTGGCGGCTTCGAGAATATGCTCAAGCAGGATACGGGAGTAAGGCAGGGCGTGTACATGCTCAACGGCGTACTAACAAACCAGTATATCGGCGAATCATTTGGAATTCCTTACCAGGATATCGATTTGCTCATGGCCGCCCTTTAACACAAAAACCGGAAGGAATGCTTCCGGTTGGGCGGTGACTTGGCTGGGATTCGAACCCAGGACCCCATCCTTAAAAGGGATGTGCTCTACCGGCTGAGCTACCAAGTCTGTGCCTTCTAATTCAGTAAAAAGAGAACTGCTTTTTTTTTGAGTGTGCAAAGTTACTCCCATTTCCAAAAAAACAAAGCGTTTTTTTTGAAAAACTTCTTTAAACTACTTCGTAAGGTTGCCAGTTAAATCAATCAAGCTCCGGATGCCTTTCAAACTCTGCATTGGGATTGAAAAGATAGCGGTATGTTGTAAGCATAAAAACTTTCTCAGACCCGATATGCTCGGCTATATTCATCATTTTCTTGTTATAATCGCCAATCCATGCCATGTAAGCCCCTAAATATTTGTTCTCGGAGCTTACAAAATTTTTCAAAGCGGCAATCATGCCCGCATCGATTCCCTTATTCCGGTATTCCGGAACTATACCGAACACCAATCCGCAGATCTGATTGAGTTCTCCGCGCCATTTATAGAACAAAAATTTTATTTTCCCCACAAAATTGAGTTTCCCGTTCAGATGCCTGAAAATCCCGTTTAGCTCAGGAATGCTAATAAAAAAAGCGACCGGCCTTTCAAAATGATAAGCAAAAATCATCAGTTTCTCATCAAATATGCTTTTCATGCTTTTAAAGGTTCTCAGCGAAGCCTCCTTGGTAAGTGGCTTAAAATAGCGGTGGGTACCCTGCCAGGCTTCATTATAGATTGTTAAAAAATCCATGGCATACTTTTCGATCTGCTTGAGTCTGAAATGGTCGAATCGGTAGCCCTGGGTGGATATTAGCCGCTCAAACTTTTTGTTGAGGATTGGAGGGAGGTCTTTGTCAGCGCTCAGGTAATAAACATTCTGATTGTAAAAATTTCGGAAACCATAGTTTTCGAACAAAGTTTTATAATATTCAGGGTTATAATTGACTGTGTAAATAGGTTTATTCTCAAAACCTTCGACCAGCACTCCCCAGAACCTGTCTTTCTCCCCAAAATTAATTGGCCCATCCATGGCTTCCATCCCTTTACCCAAAAGCCATTGCCTGCTTGCATCGAACAAAATGTTGGCTGCCTCCTGGCTGTTGATGCACTCAAAAAAACCCATACCACCGGTTGGTTGGTTAAAAATGGCCGAAAACTCCGGGTGCACAAATGCAGCCACCCTTCCGATAGGGTTTCCCTGGTCATCCTTCAAAACCCACCTGATGGCTTCGCCCAACTCATAATATTTGTTTTTTGAGGGGTTAAAAACCTTTTCAATATCCTGATCCAGATGACTGACCCAATTTGGATTGTTCCTGTAGATGATTCGGGGAACCTGCAAAAATTCCGATTTCGTCCTTTCGCTTCCAACTTCTATCAAATGCATAATCAAGAATTTTTATACCGAATTATTTTTTTAATCTTTGCAAATGTAAATTTTTCTGCAAAAAAAGAATCATTTATTGGATACATAGCTTAACCTATTGTTTTAATGTTGAATATTTAGCGATTTTTTGGATATGACCGCAAAAGTGATGATTGTAACAGGCGCCTCCTCAGGAATCGGGAGGGCATTGGCCATTGAGGGTTTCAAGCGTGGCATGAAGGTGGTATTGGCTGCCCGGAGCCTCGAAGGTCTTCATGAAACGATTTCTGAATCGAATGCCCACCCTGAAGCGTACCTCATTGTGGAAACCGATGTAACCAAAAAAGAGGATTGCGAGCAACTTATCAACAGGACACTTGAAAGATTCGGAAAGATTGACGTACTGGTTAATAATGCAGGCATTTCGATGCGCGCACTTTTTGAGCAAGTTGATGTGTCTGTACTCGAAAGGTTGATGCAGGTAAATTTCTGGGGTATGGTGTATTGCACCAGGTACGCAATGTCACACTTGTTGGAAACTAAAGGAAGTGTTGTAGGAATTTCGTCTATTGCAGGTCATAAAGGGTTGCCATGCAGGACAGGCTATTCGGCTTCAAAATTTGCCATGCACGGTTTCTTGGAATCCCTTCGGATCGAAAATATCAAAAAGGGTTTACATGTGCTTATTGCCTGTCCGGGATTTACTGCAAGCAACATCAGGAAAGCAGCTCTAACGGGCGATGGTTCGCAGCAGGGCGAATCGCCCAGGGCCGAAGAAAAAATGATGACCGCCGAAATAGTCGCCAGCCATATACTTCAGGCAATTGAAAAGCGCAAAAGTTCCCTTGTTTTAACATCGCAGGGTAAACTTACCGTTTGGCTGAACAAGTTCTTTCCGTCGCTGGTCGACAAACTTGTTTTTAACCACATGGCCAAAGAGGTCGATTCACCGTTGAAGTAAACATTGGTAACATAAATTTAACCATCAAAACGGAATAAAATATCTAAATTTGGCTTGGTCAATATGAACCTTTTTTTGGTCACCCACTGCAGCTTTGTTCGATATTTTTTGCAATGCAATACCTCAAAAATGCTTTTCATTTCCAGCAATTTTTAATTCTTAAAAGATGAAAGAAGACCTTTCCATTGTTCCTTTGGTTGGCTTTGGTGATTTGAAATTCGGAGCCACCAAAAATGAAGTAACTGGCAAATTTGGCGAACCTCAGGAAGTAGAAACCATCGAAGGCGACGAAGATTTTTCCGAGGTAGAAGTTTGGAGCTATTGGGATAAAGGCCATTCGTTGTATTTTGAGAAAGAATACGAAGACAGGCTTACCAACTTCGAAACCGATCACGAAGAGGCCACACTTTTTGGCAAAAAAGTGTTTCAGATGAAGGAAAAACAAATCATAGCCCTGATGGAAGAAAACGGATACTCCGACTTCGAAGCTGAGTATGAAGAAGAATGGGAGGAAAAAAGGGTTTCGTTTTTCGATGCCCAGGTAGATTTTATTTTTGACGAGGATGTACTGGTACAGGTTTCCTGGGCTGTAGAAATAAATGACAATGACGAGGTTCTTTGGCCTAAGTAACCATCCAAACTTATTTTCCTTTTATTTTTATGATCAAGCTCTATCCGCTTAAATTCCAGCCTGTTCTTAAAGAAAAAGTCTGGGGCGGCAATCGTTTGGCGTCTTTGTACGGTAAGGATTCCGGCAAGATGCCAAATTGCGGAGAATCATGGGAGTTGGGTGCTTTTGGAAGCCACGATTCGGTGGTAAGCAACGGATTCCTCGAAGGAAATACCCTTTCGGAACTTTTAGAAGTATATATGGGTGACTTGACAGGCGACAAAATATTTGAAAATTTCGGTACCGAGTTTCCCCTTCTGATCAAGTTTATCGATACCGACGATGTACTCTCTTTGCAGGTGCATCCTGATGATGAGTTGGCATGGAAAAGACATAAGTCGAACGGTAAATCTGAAATGTGGTACATCGTTGATGCACGCCCGGATTCCTTGATATATGCAGGCTTCAACTCACAGGTTTCGAAAGAAACGGTTTTGCAGCATATCAACCACAATACCCTGCAGGATTTGTTGCTTGCAGATCGCGTGAAACCGGGCGATGTTTTCAATATTCCTTCAGGAAAAGTGCATGCCATTGGCTCAGGCATAGTGCTCTGCGAAATACAGCAGGCAAGTGACATTACTTATCGTCTGTACGACTGGAACCGTATGGGAAGCGACGGTAATCCACGCGAACTGCATGTTGAACCGGCTCTGGATGCCATTGATTATTCTCAAACCGAAGAATTTACCACATCGTATCAGCCAAAAAACAACGCCCCTGTTACCCTGGTCAGCGGCAAGCATTTCACTACAAACGTGGTTACTATCGACAAAAGGTACGAAGCCGATTATTATTCGCTCGATTCATTTGTGGTACTGGTTTGCATCGATGGAGCGTTCACATTGCGGTATCCAGGTGGAACCGAATCTGTGAAAAAGGGTGAAGTGGTCTTGTTGCCTGCCGAAATCAAACAGTTCTCGTTTGACCCATCAGAACCCTCCAAAATACTGGAAACCTATATCCAGTAGCTTTAAATTGCTCATAACTCATGAATTTCAGCGGCGATTTGTATTGATTCCTGCTTTATTTATTACCATTTGAATAAAACGATTGAGTATTATGTAACTTAAATCAGGTTGCCGCATCCCCAATTTTCTATAAGCGCTTCCGGTTTTTTTCCTGAACCAGGAATCCAAGTTTGTAAAAATCAAACAGCAGAAGGTTTGGATTATTGCCTAGAAGGTTTTTCTCTAAAGATTTTTTGAGTATGCGGAAAATGAAAGCTATCACACCATTCAAACCCCACCGCAACAACATGGAGTAACAGGAAAGAAGTTTGTTCATGTTCACAAAATCTTTTTCTACCGAAAGGTTCTCGTATATAAAAGCGAGGTTTTTGACGCCTTCTCTGCTTTTTGCCAGGAATTCGGAGTTCGGATCGAGCCCGATATGCACGAGGGGATTGTCAATATGTTTTACTAAAATTTTGTTTTTCATCAATTCATAACCAAACAGCGTATCCTCATGTCCGTAGCCTGAGAGCTTTTCATTGAAAGGAATTTTACAAAGAACTGCTCTGGGAACCACAAAGTTGTTGGTCATAAATGACCGGTAAGGGTTCTGAATCCTGACATTAGTCTCCCTGGTTTCGCGATTTTTGCCGTACCACCAGTGCAGCGAATGCTTTTTGTCAGGCAATGCTTCAGAATAAGTGCGGCCACCACAAACCACCTCCTCGCAAGGCAGTTGGTCAAGGTATCTTTTTACAAACAAGCTATCAGGAATCCCCGAGTCGCAATCCAGAAAAAGAAGCCAATCATTTCCGGCTCTTTCAGCCAACAAGTTGCGAATGCGGCTTCGGCCGATGTTATTCTCCAACTCGAGATAAGTAACCTTATCCAATTCTGCTATTTCCCTGTTTAATACCTTAAAATGCTCCAGGCTATTATCATCAATTAAAAGGATTTCGGACTGGACGCCTGAATCTACCAATTGGTAATGCAGCATTTTTACCAGATTTCGAACGTCGTAATTGAAAACCGGAATGCAAATGCTAATCATGGTTGGCGGTAAGTTATCAGTTTTATTAACTGAAAATATTTGGAAAACAGGAGGCTATGAACTAATTCTTATAAAAAGAGGGCGACAATAGCATCAGCACGGTAAAAAGTTCGAGCCGGCCTACCAGCATAAGAAAGCTGAGGAACCATTTTCCAAGCAGGGGCACATGGCTGTAATTCTCAATAGGGCCAACACTACCAATGCCCGGACCAATATTTCCCAGCGAGGCAACAGTGGCACCAATAGCTGATTCAAAATCAAGGCCTATGAACACCATCACAACCGTACCAATTGCCATAACCAAAAGGTAAATCATGAAAAAAGCCAGAATGTGATAAATAATTTCCAGAGGAAGTGTTTTCCCGTTCAACTTGATTGGAATAATGGCATTGGGATGAATGAGCCGGCGGAATTCATAGCGAATATTTTTAAGCAAAATCAGATGTCGCACCATCTTAATTCCTCCTGCTGTAGAGCCAATACAGCCGCCTGTAAACATTACCATAAATATCAAAATCCAAATCGGTTCGCCCCAGGCCAAATAGTCGGCAGAAACAAAACCCGTGGTGGTGATAATGGATACAACCTGAAACAGACTGTCGCGAAAAGCTTTTTCGTAATCTGTGTATATGGAGAAAAAAAGAAGTACCGAGATTACCAGGCTGGCTCCAAGAATGGTAAGTAGGTACAACCGAATTTCTTCGTTTTTCGCAACCTTGGCAAACTGACCCTTCAGGGTGTAGTAGTGTAGGGAGAAATTCAATCCTGCCAAAATCATGAATACGATGATGATGTACTGATTAAAGGCGGAAAATCCGGCAATGCTGTCGTTTTTTGTTGAAAAGCCTCCTGTTGACATCGTACTGAAGGCATGATTCAGGGCATCGAAAAGATCCAATCCTCCTGCCATAAGAAGCAGGGTTTGAACCATGGTTAGAATAAAATAAATACCCCAGAGTCGTTTTGCAGTTTCCGTGATACGGGGATGTAATTTATTGGTTGTAGTTTCCGGGGCTTCGGCAATAAAAAGTCGCATGCCGCCTACGCCGAGAATTGGCAATATAGCCAAAGTGAGTACAATAATTCCCATCCCGCCAAGCCAGTGGGTCATGCTGCGCCAGAAAAGGAGTCCTTTTGGAACGGCCTCAATATCGCTTAACACCGTTGCCCCTGTTGTAGTAAAACCCGACATGGTCTCAAAGAAAGCATCGGTGTATGAAGGGAAATAACCTGAGAAAAAGAAGGGCAGTGCTCCGAAAGCCGAAATGAATACCCAGGTGAGTGTTACAATGACATAACCTTCTTTTTTGCCAATATTCCGGTGGTCGTGTTTCCAGGTTAACACCGTAAGCACTAACCCCACAATCAATGTAATTGCGCTCGACAGGAGTATTGACCTTAAGGCCTGTGGCTCGTCGAAATAAACTGACCACAAACCCGAAATGGCCATAAAAGGAGTTAAAATCATCAGCAAAATGCCAATGAATTTGAAAATCATCCTGAAGTTTATTTCTAAACCTAATGACATTTTAAAGGGATTTTCTGGTGCTAAACCCTGAACATTTTATCAATCAGATGGATTGCCTGTGGAAGGGCAAACACCACAGCTTTGTCGCCTTCAACAATTTGCATATCTCCGGTAGCAATATGCCCTTTTCCATCTCTAATAACACCTCCTATGATGGCCTTGTCGGGGAAGTGAAGTTTACGGATTGGTTTCTTTGTAACCGGCGAGCCTGGTTTTACAAGGAATTCAAACACTTCGGCGTCTATCCCGGTAAGGCACTTTGTCGAGACTACTTCCGCGGTCATGGTAAAGCGCACAATATAACTTGCGGTGGCCAGCTTCTTGTTGATGATGGTGTCGATGCCTATACTCTGAGAAATATCAATAAAGTCGAGGTTTTCAACAAGAGCAATTGTTTTCTTAACTCCGAATCTTCGTGCAATAAGGCAGGAGAGAATATTGGTTTCGGAATCGTTGGTAACTGCAACGAAAGCATCCATTTCCTTAATGGATTCGTTTTCCATTAAAGCCACGCTCCTAATGTCGCCATTGATGATTAATGTGCTCGATAAGCATTCGCTGAGTTCGTTGCAACGGTTGGCATTGAGATCAATGAGGGTTACCTGGAGGCTTTTTTCTAGAGCAGTGGCAGCAAGTCGTCCGATAGTCCCCCCACCGGCAATCATCACTTTTTTAATGTTGAACTGGGTCTTTCCGCCCAATTGGAGCAACTTGCCAATACCTTCAGGTTTGGTAACTACATAAGCCAGGTCGCCTTCGCGGAAAACGTCGGTACCCTTTGGAATAATTGTTTGGGCCAAGCGGTGTATGGCCACTGCCCTGAAATCCAAATCCCGATGCTCAACGGCTATTTCATTAAGCGTTTTACCAACAACCGGGGCGGTTTTCTCAAGCCTTACAAGCATTAAAGAAAGGTGGCCGTCGGAAAAGTCGAAGATTTCTGTAGCTGCAGTATTTTTTAAAAGATTGATGATTTCTTTCGATACAATTTTTTCGGGCGATACCAGGAAATCAACCCCCAGCGATTTGCAAAATTCTTTGTATTCGTGACTGAGGGCTTCAACTTCGTGCGATTTGGCAATACACTTTTTGATGCCTAGCTTTTTTGCCAAAATACATGTTAGCAGATTCAACCTGCCATCTACATAAAGCGACAATAGCAAATCAATCCTTTTGGGGTTCACCTCCTTCAGGAACCCCAAGGAGGTACTGTCGCCCTCAAAGGCCATTAAGTCCAAATCCTGGTCAAGTTTTCGAATTAATTCCCTGTCGGGGCTAATAACCGTGATATTGTGCTTTTCCTTGGCGAGCAATTTCGAAAGGTGCAGGGTCATCTCGCTGTCGCCTGCAATCAGAATATTCATTTTAACGTGGTAAAGAAAAATTTCTGCAAAGATACGGGGTTTTCTATCAAAGGATTCATGGCAATATGTTTTTTCTCCCTCCCGCCTCAAGGTTTTGTTCGATAAGCTTAACAAGTTCTTTGGCGGCAATACCCTGTTCGATATTGCGCAATATCGGCTTGTTGCCTTGATAAATATGTACCTTACCCTGAGTAGCGCCAAGAATTCCAAAATCGGCATCGGCCATTTCGCCAGGTCCGTTCACAACACATCCCATTATGGCTATTTTAATACCTGGTAAGTGCCCGGCCAGCTCCTTCACTTGTTTTACTACCGATACCAGATCGAACGAAGTCCTGGAACAGGTCGGACAGGAAATAAATTCGCTTTTTGTAATACGTAAACCGGCAGCCTGAAGCAACCCAAAGCTTATTTGGTTTATCCTGGCAGGATTATCTATGTTGGGCGTTATAGCCCATATCCCTTGAATTTTTCGTTTTAGCAAATCCGGCCCTAACCTTTCTACCAACCTAACGAGAAAGTGGTCTTCGTCGGTTTCGTCAAAAATCCTGCAATCAATAATGGCAGCCTCAATATTGTGCAATTCTTTCTGCTCAAATAGGTCAGGCAAAAGCAGGTTTTCCTTATTTTGGGTTAAGCAAAGCAGAATTGGATTGGGGATATTTTTCAGTCTTTCGTAAAAACTATTGGCAGGCTTTTGTTGAATAACAATGAAATTAAATTCCGGATGAATACCTGCATTGTTAGTGGCAATTTCATCCATCACGAAAACAGGGAACTCCCCTTTCAATTTGCCTGGCTGGGTTTTAACTTGCATTCCGGTCTTGGCCTCAGAAAGTTCCCTTAAATCAACCGGAACAACCAAATCGGGATTTGATTCAACTTTATGGTGCAACACGATTGCCTTAACGCCTCCTGGCAGGATGGGAGTTTCGGTCGTCCAATCAAACGATTTAAGTAAAAATTTTTCGCCGTTATTGGGAGCCTTGGTGAATAGGGCCTGAAATGGCTGGGCGATTTTATGGGCTACAGGGATTTCTGCTTCGGGAGCCTCCGAAAGGCTTACCCTTATGGTATCGCCAATACCGGCCTGCAGCAGGGTGCTGATGCCGAGGGCAGATTTTATGCGCCCGTCTTCGCCTTCGCCTGCTTCGGTAACACCTACGTGAAGCGGATATGCCATGCCCTCCTGAAGCATTCGTTCCACCATGAGCAGGTATGAGCGGATCATGATGAGCGGATTGCTGGCCTTCAAGGAAACAACTGTGTTGTAAAAACCCAATTCTTCGAATGATCTCAGAAACTCCATCGTTGCTTCAACCATAGCTTCGGGGGTACTGCCAAAGCGCCATACCACGCGCTGCGATAAGGAACCGAAGTTTGTCCCTACCCGCACTGCACAACCATATTCGCGACATACGGCTAATAATGGCGCAACGTTTTTCCTGATTTCATCAACGGCCTGATGGTATTCCTTGTCAGTCCAGGATAATTTACCCTTGCGGGTTGCCCCTGTATAATTTCCCGGATTGATCCGCACGGCCTCAAAAACCCGGGCTGCATCCAGTGCCAGTTCAGGCCTGTAGTGTATATCTGCCACTAATGGCAATACAAATCCTGCACGGTGCAATGCGCTCCTGATGGCTGTAAGATTTCCGGCGCTTTCCTTGTCGGGAACGCTGATACGCACATAATCTGCCCCTGCTTCGAAGATTTTAATGGTTTGGGCAACTGTATTCCTAACATCACGGGTATCGGTGTTGGTCATGGATTGTAGCCGGATGGGATTCAATCCGCCCAGTGGCCGGCTGCCGACCTTCACTTCGCGTGTTGGAAACCGAATCATAAATCACTGGGATTTTTAAAACCTGATGCCAATAATTGCAACATCATCAATCTGCTCCTTTTCCTGCTTCCATGAACGGAAAACATCCAAAAGGACTTCCTTTTGCGTATCGGCCGGTAATTCAAAAATTTCGGAAAGGATTTCATGCAACCTCTGGCTTGTAAACCTTTCGTTGGTTGGATGCCTGAACTGGTCGGCAAATCCATCAGTTGCCACGTACAGCATGCTTCCATCCTGCACCCTGATTTCAATATCGTTGTATGTTTCCATTTTGCTCGTGTAGGAGAGTGCTTGGCCATCGGGCTTAATTTTGATCAGCGCTCCATTTTCCTTGCTTACAGGTTGCCCATTGACCAGTACATCGCTTTTCGAAGCGATCAGTAAGGGCGTACAAGCTCCGCTGAATACGACTGACCGATCAATCTTGTTAATTATCATAAGTGCAAGTTCAATACCCTCGTGTACCGGATTCAGGCTCTTGTCCTGATTCAGGGAGTTGATTATGTAGAGCCTGAATTCGTTGAGTATCTGGGCAGGCGTATGAACTGTGTGTTTATACAAGTATTCGTTGAGGAATGAGATTCCCAAAACGCTGAGAAATGCACCGGGAACTCCATGTCCTGCGCTATCGGCCAAGGCCACAAGGATTTGATTTTGATGCTTTCCAACCCAGTAAAAGTCACCGCTAACTATGGCTTTTGGCTCGAAAATGAGGAAATGATCGCCCAAACAATTGTCGAGGCTATCTTTGGAAGGTAAAAGGGTTCTTTGTATGCTTTGGGCATAATGAATACTCGACACCAGGGTTTGATTATTTTCTTCAATGATGGATTTCTGCCTTTCGATCTCCTCGCGCTTCCTGGAAATATCCTTATTCTGGTTTACAAGTTGCTCATTTATCGATTCGATTTTCTCCTTTTGCATCAAAGTAAGCTCATTAATCCTTTTTTTCTTTCGCAGGTTGAGGAAAACCAGAATTAAAATGACAAGAAGTGCAACTGATCCTGCAGTTAAAAGAATGTTTTCGGTTTGTTTCAATCTTAGAGAAGTAGATTGCCTGACCAATTCAGTCTTCTGGGCTTCCAATTCTGCATCCTGCCTAATCACTTGGTCCTGAAGACGCTCGTTCTTAAATTGCATTTCCATCCGGTTTATTTCAAGCCGTGTTGCCATATTGGTAACCGAATCGTTGTACAATTTGAAAGATTTGTGGTATTCGAGCGCCCTCCGAAAATTGCCCAATCCTTCCTGCGCCCTCCAAAGGTTCCGGTAAGCCGTAGATAACATCGACACCGATTGGATCTCCCTGGAAAGAGAAAGGCTTTGTAAAGCATGGCGATAGGCCTGATTGTATCTTCGAATGTCATTATATGCCCCGGCCATACTTCCCAGGGTGTGAGCCTGTAAGTGCGTAAAATTATTCTCGGTAGCAATTCCCAGCGCCTGGTTGAAATAGGTAATGGCTTGATTGGGCTGGTTGAGCTCCATATAGCTCAAACCAATATTGTGAAGGCATCTCGAAATCGTCATTTCATCATTGACTTCTTCGGCAATTTCTCTGGCCCGGATATATTGCTCAATGGCATCCTGGTACAGGCCCTGCTGATGCAATACAGTGCCAATATTCAGCAAAGCATTTAGCATGCCTATCTGGTGATTTAGTCCTTCAAAACCCTCATAGGCTTCCTGATAATAACCAATGGCTCTTTCATTTTGGCCTTCATCAGCCAAAAGGTTGCCCAAAAGCAGCATACTGCCTGCTTTGCCAAGTTGATCTCCTAATTTGGTAAATAATCTGATGGCCTCACCTGTGTTGAACGCCGATAAACTAAGGTTGCCCTGATAATAATATACAATACCTAAATTCTTACTTGCCCTGGCCTGATGAAGTTCGCTTGGCCAGGTTTTGGCAAGTTCCAATGCCTTTGAGTAACTCTCAATAGCACTTGGGTAGTTGCCCTGCGTATTGTGTGCATTGCCCGATGAAATCCTGGCAGTGATCATAACCAAAGTGTCGTTAAGTTCACTTCCCATGGTAAACAATCGGTCAACATTCTCATGAACCATTTCGGGGAATCCATGCACATCGTACGCTATTACCTTGTTCTTGAATGCTTCTGTCCTGAGCTTTTTGTAACCAATAGCCTCATCCCCCTGCCGGGCAGATCTTTCTTTTTCAAATGCAATTTGATAGGCCTGGTCTAAATACCGAAATGCCGAATCAAAGTTTTGCTGGAGAAAATATTCGCCCAACTGATTCAGCAGACGAATCTGGGATTTGGAATCAACCTCAACTTTTAATTTTTGGCGCAGCGATTCAGGGCTTTCTGATGCATGCAGCGATAAACCTGCCAAAACAGCCAATAGCCATAACCCAATTTTTGAGTTCATCGTATGAGGTTTAAATTACAACCGGGCAGATAAAACAATGAATGACTAAACAAATATAAAAATTCTACGTCATCCGGGCCTATTTAGTAACAATTTAGAAGGAAAGTTCATTCCACACTAGATAAAAAACTGCAATGCCGGTTTTTAGACTGGATTCAACTTTTAATTTTGAAAACACTACATTTAAAGTATTGGGCTGTTCAAATGAATTATTTCCTGAGCATACCCCTTACTCTTTCAATCTCGCCATCAACCTGGGCGGGTTGCAAGCCAAGGATATGAGCTATCAGAGGGTAAAGATCTACAACTTTTATCGGCTGGTGCAGGTGATTGCTCCTGAATGCAGGACCCATTGCATAAAAAACAGTGTGCATGTCTTGTTTGGCATTATCCCATCCATGTCCTCCTTCGGTAGAAAAATTTTCACGGGGCGGGTTCCACCCAAGGCTCCAGGTGCTGTCGGCCAACACTATCAAATCGAGGGTACGTGGATTGTTTCCGTAGTTCAACCTTTCGGGGAGTTGGCCTGACCTCCAAACCTGCAGGTTATCTACATTTCGAAGAATATTATAAACAGAATCTTTCATCCCTTCTATTGGCTGCAGCAATAACAATGGGTTTCCTCCATGTACCCTTTCAAACCAATTACGCCTTACGTGTTGACTCAGATCCACAAATCTTTCGGCGCTCAATTGCGTCATGCCATGGTCGGAAGTTACAATGAGGTTTATCTGCCCGGCAATGGGCAGGCGGCTGAGTTTGGCCTTCAGGTCGCCCACCAGACTGTCGAGGTAAACCAGCATATTGTCCACTTCCGGGGCATCCGGACCATAATCATGACCGTGGCTGTCGGGCTGATGGGAGTACAATGTGATCAGTCTGGGCCTTTTTTCAACAGGAAGATTGAGCCAATAAATAACGGTGTCAATTTGTGCACTAAGGCGCGTATTGCTGTCAAATCTCTTCCAATAGGTAGGCTGAATGCCCATTACAGGCGCTTCGGACCCTACCCAGAAATAGGAAGCAGTTACAAGTCCTTGCTTTTCGGCTGTAACCCAGATAGGTTCTCCACCATAAAACACGGGATTTTCAACCGTTGTACGATCTCCAAGCCTGAAAGACAAATTCAGTTGCGGACAGTAAAAGTTATTGGCTACGATTCCATGGTTGTCGGGGTATAGGCCGGTTGCCATAGAATAATGATTTGGAAATGTTTTGGTTGGGAAAGCTGGTATCACATATTGAGCCATAACTCCCCGGGCAGCAATCCGGTCGAGATTGGGAGTAGGTACCCTTGCCGAATAATCCCATCGCCAGCCATCCATGCTGAGCATTACCACATAGGTTTCCTGACCTGTTTCAATTTCAGCAACCTGACGACTGCTGCGGCAAGAGGTTAGGGTAAAAATTACAAAAATCACGACCGCCGTAATCAAACCATAGGCTGGTACAAGATTGATTTTCAGTTGATGTCCAAAGATTCTAACTATACTCATTTAAAAGAAAAATTTTATAACGGAGACAAAATTATCTGTTTTAGGGCAGCGCAACCATTACAATAGAAAAAAACTCTATTTTTGAATGCATGGAGGCATTCTTTGATTCGATAAACTAAAGTTTGAACCGATTACTAAAATGGCTTTTTTTTCAAAAACACCCCAACAATCAATTGATCATACGGGGGTTGTAGTAAGCATTAACGGGCGCATGGTAATGGTTAAGATTCAACCACAAGCTTCATGCGGGGCCTGCGGAGCAAAATCAATTTGCAATATGACCGATGAAACCGGAAAAATCGTGGAGGTTTTGCATAATGATGCTGTAAGTCTGAAACCAGGGCAAGAAGTTACCATTTCGCTCGAACGCTCCATGGGCTACCAAGCTCTGTTGCTGGGATATATGTTGCCGCTAGTCATCCTGGTTTCAAGCCTTTTTATATTGGTGCACCTTTTGGCAGATGAAGGCATTGCTGCAATGATATCGCTGTTAATCCTGGGCATTTATTACACAATTCTTTATTTTTTCAGAAGTAAGATCGGAAGCCGGTTCGTTTTTCGCATCAAAAAGTGACCGGAGGAAATAATCTAAGAAAAAGAGCGCCAATTACTTTGGATGTGTTATGAATACGCCTCCGGAAACCAAAATCATTTGCCATGGGTTTCAAGATACTCGAGTTAAAATTACCGGTTGGGTTCAGTGAGGAAGCCCTGAGGAGCCAGATAGGTCACCTGCTTCGGGTAGGGCAATTTTCCTTCCAGATGATAAGCCAGAGCCTTGATGCCCGCAACAAGCGAAATATCCATTGGTTGATTCAGGTGGGGGTCACGTCGGATGAGTTGCCCGGCGACAAATGGCAACTGCCTGAGTTGATTGAAATTCCTTACAAAAAAAGAAATAAGCGGATTTTTGTTTTGGGAAGCGGGCCCGCAGGTTTTTTTGCAGCTTTTGTATTGCAAAAAGCAGGATTTCAAACCACGATTGTAGAACGGGGCGCCGAAGTGGAAAAACGCTCCACCCTTCTCAAACAATTTGAAAAAACAGGAGAGTTCAGCCCCATTGCCAATTATTCATTTGGCGAGGGAGGTGCAGGTACTTTCTCCGATGGAAAATTAACCTCGCGCAGCAAGCATATTTCCAAAGAGCGGGCATTTTTTTTGCAAACCTATGTTGAGGCAGGTGCACCTGCCGAAATAGCATGGCTTGCCCATCCGCATGTTGGAAGCGATAACCTTCGAAAAGTTGTTACCACCCTCCGTAACCAATACTTGCAAACGGGCGGGTCAATATTGTTCGAAACCATGCTTACTGACCTGGTGCCGGAAAAGGGAAAGGTGCTTGAAGCCATAACCACAGCAGATTCATTCCTCGGCGACTATTTTATTATGGCTCCGGGGCATTCGGCTTATGAAACCTACAGAATGCTCATGAATCGCGGGGTTGTTTTCCGGTTGAAAAACTTCGCTCTGGGAAGCCGTGCGGAACATCCTCAGGAATTGATAAATAAGGCCCAATGGGGTACTGAAAAACTTGCTGGGGTTAAAGCTGCTGAATACCGGCTTACCTCACCAGGCTCTGACAATATTCCGGTTTACTCTTTTTGCATGTGTCCTGGTGGTGTAGTGGTACCGGCAACATCGTATGAAGGCCAGAATAGCGTTAATGGTATGAGCTTTTACCGCAGGGCAGGGCGGTATGCCAATGCTTCCTGTGTGGCAGGCATTCATCCAACCCGGCTTTCCAACAGCATTTCCTCACCCCTGGATGCCCTGGCATGGGTCGAAAATTTAGAGAAAACATTTTATCGTTTTTCAAATGGCTACCGGGCTCCGGCTACGACCATCAATGATTTTTTGAAAGGCAGTGAGGCAGGAATTTTACCGGCAAGCAGTTACCCGCTTGGACTTGTTCAGGCACCTCTGTGGACCATGTTGCCGAAAAGTATCGTGCTGGCCCTTAGGCAAGGGTTGAAAGACTTTGCCCAGAAACTAAAAGGATACGACCAGGGCATTTTACTTGGATTGGAAAGCAAAACCTCATCACCAATTCAGGTTCTACGCAACAAAAACGGACTATGCGAAGGATTTGATAACCTTTTTATGGCAGGCGAGGGCAGTGGATATGCAGGGGGCATTGTTTCGAGCGCTGCCGATGGCATCCGGATTGCCATGAATATCATGGAGAAAGAGCAGTAGCTGCCGATTGTCCGGCAAGCCAACCGGTACTCCATGCAATCTGCAGATTGTACCCTCCGGTATCGGCATCGAGGTCGAGCACTTCACCTGCAAAATACAGGTTGGGCAGGAGTTTCGACTCCATGGTTTTGGAATGCACTTCGGTTGTCCTTACGCCTCCGGCAGTTATGATAGCCTCCTTGAAAGACCGGCATCCGCTCACTACAAACCTGAAATCTTTCAAATGTCGGAGAATGGCCTTTCTCATGGTAGCAGTTACCTGGTGCCCTTCGGTTTCGACGGGGATGTTGGTAATCTCTGGAAACACACCAGCCAAGGCAGAAGGGAGCCACAACCTGAACAGGTTCTCCACTTTTTTTCGGCCATGTTCATTCAGGTCGCGCAAAAGACGGGCATCCAGAATTTTGTCATTGAGCGCGGGTTTCAGATCAATAGAAACCTCCACCCTGCTGTTTTTCTTTAAAGCCGCAACAGCCATTCGGCTTAATGTAAGTATAATGGGTCCAGAAAGACCAAAATGGGTAAATAGCATTTCGCCAAACTCCTCCCCTGCAATCTTTCCATCGACCAAAAGCGAGGCCCTGACATTTTTCAGACTTAACCCCTGAAGCTTCTGCGCCGTTACTCCCTGGGTCTCGAGTGGCACAAGGGCTTGAAGCAATGGCTCAATGCTGTGGCCAGCCTGCTGTGCAAGTAAATACCCATCGCCTGTAGAGCCGGTTGCCGGATAAGATTTACCACCGGTGGCTATGATCACTTTTTTGCACCCGATTGTTTTCAGGTTATCTCCAACCATAGCCTCAACTCCCTGCAAAACTCCCTGGCTAATACTCAAATTTTTGACCCTGGAGCTAAAAAGCAATTCGGTTCGGTGGTGCCTGGCATATTTTTGCAAAGCTTGTACAACATCAACTGATTTTTCGGTTGAGGGAAACACCCTTCCTCCCCGCTCTTCAACAATGGAAAGGTTCAATGATTCAAGCAACTTAACAATATCCTTGTTAAAAAAAACACCAAAAGCATGCTTTAAAAAGCGGGGGTTCGGAAAAATCTTTTGGAAGTATTCGTTAACCGGAGACGTGTTGGTAATATTGCATCGCCCTTTCCCTGTGATAAGCAGTTTCCTGCCCGGCACCTGGTTTCTTTCCAAAACAAGCACCTTCGCCCCCAGTTCTCCTGCCCTCCCGGCTGCTATTAATCCGGCAGCGCCTGCCCCTACCACTATGATATCGTAAGATTGCATAAAAAATATATCTGTTTCCGGATGTTATGCTTGTTTGAGAATGACCTATTTTCAGAATGATTCAAATACTTGAATCTCAACCACTGTTAAAATCCCTGGAGTAAAATCACAAAGTTAATTTGTTCAAAATAACTAGCCAGTCAAAAAAAATCCGGGGCTAACCAAAAAACTCAGGTAATAGCCCCGGAAAATTTATTTAAATTTCAGCCTTTCAGGCAAAACCCATTAAAAGATACTTTCCTTTAAGGGATTAATGATTTTTTGAAGCCTGGCTGAATGAATTCACAAGCAGGGTGTTTTCAGGGATTTCTCCGCTGGGTTGGAACGGGATTTGAACAGTAGCACCGGGATTGGCAACAGGCAGTTCATAATGCAGCGGTCCTTCAATTCCAACTGGTATTCCCATCCATACCCATGCAAGGAAGAATGGGATACGGGTAAGAATGAATGCGATGGAATATGGAAGCATCATGGCAATAATGGTTCCGATACCAACCGACTTATCATACTTTTGAGCGAACACAAGTATTAACGGGAAATAGGGAAGCAGCGGAGTGATGATGTTGGAATATGAATCACCAATACGATAGGCTGCCTGAACCATTTCGGGGGAGTAACCCATGAGCATAAACATCGGAACAAAAATCGGCGCCATCAGTGCCCATTTTGCCGAGGCACTTCCAATGGCGATATTAATCAGCGAGGTGAGCAAAATAAAAGCAACGATTAGTGGAGCTCCGGTAAAGCCAATTGCCATGAGGGTTTCTGAGCCTTTGATTGCCAAAACACTTCCCAATTGCGACCAGTTGAAGAATGCAATGAACAAGGCGGCAACAAATGCGATCACAATATACATACCCATAGTTGACATGGCCTTTGCGGTCATACCGGCAACATCTTTATCTGTTTTGATCGTTTTTGCCACAATGCCATATACCAAGCCGGCAACCAAAAATATAATAAACATGATAGGTACCAAGGAGTTGTAGAAGGGCTGCATACTGGCAACTCCGGTTACAGGATCAAGTTCACCCCTCAATACTCCATCGCTGGGAATAATAGACCATGCAACAAGTCCGAGCATAATCACTACCGAAAAGATGGTCCACTTCAATGCCAGTCTTTCCTTTGGGGATACCGTATTATTCAAATCACCTAGGTCAAGGCCCTCCTGTGGTTTATATTGGCCCAATCTGGGAACAACAATTTTTTCGGTAACCCAGGTGCCAACAATCGCTACCAATGGAACAGAAGCTGCTAGGAAATAATAGTTGGATAATGGATTTACTGTATAGGTGGGGTCCAAAATGCGGGCAGCAGGCTCAGTAAATGCAGCCATCATGGGATCGAGGCCTGTAGGAAGAATATTTGCCCCAAATCCACCTGCAACTCCAGCAAAAGCAGCAGCAATGCCTGCAAGGGGATGCCTTCCAAGGCCATAAAAAATTGCTGCCCCCATGGGGATAAGCACCACATAACCAGCATCGGCAGCTACCGAACTGAGCATACCGGCTGTTACAATGCTGAATGTAATCAAATACTTGGGAACCTTTGAAACAAAGAACTTCAATGCTGTGGCAATCATACCACTATGCTCGGCCACACCAATACCTAATCCCACCACCAGCACAAGGCCCAATGGGGGAAATCCAGCAAAAACGGATACCATATTGGTAAAAATCCTCTGAATTCCTTCCTTGGTCAAAAGGTTTTTGACAACGATGAAGTCTTCAGGAGTTCCTGTTTCGCCACCTGTGCCGGGCCTTAACACGCTAAGGCCTCCAAAAATCCAGGAAAGCAACAGCACGATACCTATCAGAAGAAGAAACAAGGTAGCCGGATGAGGCAGTTTGTTTCCGACAACTTCTATTTTGTCAAGAATTCTCTGCATCAGGCCATTTTTCTTAGCATTATTCGCTTGGGTCATGTTTTGATTTTTAATGAATTGCCAAATAGGGTTCTTGT
>DATIKH010000109.1:0-22529 GCA_035477775.1 Bacteroidales bacterium
ATTCTTGCATCCTCTATCGGTTTTACCGTTACCCCGGCAAGCTCGTATGGTATTACGGATAAGCCAATGGTAAGCTCGTTCTCATTTATGATATTTAGTCTTAAGGTTTGGTGGCCTAAATGAGAAATTATTAAAATGGTGCAATCCTTGTGGTGAAGCAACAGAAATGCTCCATCTTCATTTGTAACTGTTCCCAGCGTTGGAGCGCCCTGCCAGTAAACATGCGCACCATGGAGCCTTTGGCCGGTTTCTAAGTTGTAAACATAACCCGAAATCCTCACGTCTTGTGCAAACACTGAAAAACTAATGGAGCAAAAAAAGAAAAGAATTAATAATTTCATCTTTAAAAATTTTTTAAGAGTAGGGACAGGTTGCGACCTGTCCCTACTCGGTTTAACCTGTGTTCGAGTTAGTACCGCATGAGGGGGGTGACTCGTTTCATATTTAAAATTAAAATGTAGTGCCCACTCCGAAAACAAGGTTTTATGAATTAATCGAAAAACTGACATTTGCAAGTTGTTGACCATGACGACGCTTCGACACTTCAGCAGGCTCAGTGGAACCTCCGATCGGTGTCCTGTTTCGCTTTAAAAATGTCTTTTCGGAGTGGGCTCAATTTTACAAGTATCCAAAGGTTTCCCTCATTACGATTTATTCTAAAAAGAATCTTACAATAAAACATTAACCCTCCTCAGCAATTATGTTAGGAGCTCTTCAATAAGTATTTCAATACCTACTTGAATTGCAATTCGACCTATCTCTATTGCCCAACAACCAACTTTACACCAACCCGGCCTTTTTTCATCGTTACAACCTGCAAGGCAGCCATAAATGGTACTCATTATGTAATCATGTGCTTCTATTGCATTTTGAGTAGTATAACCAGTTAACAAAAAGTCTGGTGTTAGCTCGGTTAACTCAAAAATATTGTCGGTTATTTCAAGTTTGTACACCGACAAATCACAATTAATGGGAAATGTAAAGCGGATTATCCCTTCAACTTCTTTGCCGTTTTTGTCCAACACTATAATTTTGGCATCTACCTCCTCTGTTAATACATCTCCGCTCTTTAAAGAAGAATAACTCATAAAATGGGGAAGGTTAACTTCCGTAAATTCCATTTCATTTTTTAGGCCGTTCTCTTTTGTGCAGCCAAATAAAGCTACAACAACTAAAACCAAAATAGCAATCTTTTTCATCGTTTAAAATTTTGCGGTTAAATACTGATAATCACTTTCTAATGCCCGGTATATCCTTTCACGGGCGAAACTTTAGTTGCAAAATTTATTACCTTTGTCGCTAAACCTCCTTTCTTTTTTAGGAAGAGGGCCGGGGTGGGAAATACCGTTTTGAGTCTTGCGGTTTCCCGCCCCTTATTTCTTCCTTAAGTTGGTTAAATAATTGAAATTGAACGAATCCCGTCAAAACAATCTTGATGTTTTTACAGGGACTCATCCCCTGCCAATATTTTGTGCCTGACAAAAATCGGTACACCCGGAGTAATACTAAACAACCGGGCGCTTTAACGCAAGCAGCACTCTCTCTCCTGATAACTGATAACCGATAACTGATAACTGATAACTGATAACTGATAACTGATAACCGATGACCGATAACTGATGACTAATGACCAATGACTAATGACCAATAACCTCTCGCAAAGGAATCACTGCCTGCGGGGTATTCATCATTTATAAATCGGAAAAATCGGGCAGTAGAAGGCAAGTTCGAATGCATCGCTTTGGGTTTATTAATACACCAACAAACAACCAATTCAGGAGCCGGAACCAACTTCACATGAGGCTATAAGAGAATTTTAAGCCTCTATCTTTCTATCTATCAGTTTTAAAAGTAATGAAAAGTTTTGACATATTTAACACCGATTTGTAAATCGTGTAGAATTTAACATTTTTTTAGAGTTCGGTCTCAGCCACGGAGCGGCGATAAAGGTTTTTAACCTAATCTCGACTTGCCGATATAGCGAGACAAATTATTTTCAAATAAACAACCATCCCTCTGCTCCTTGATATTTACCCCCCTTGCATGCGGCTTTTGATGGTTTCAAACTCCTGTTTCAGCCGGCTGAACTGGTTCGAAAGATGCTCGAGCGACGAATTGGCTTCGGGCATGATGCTGCTTACATAATTGACAAACTTCCATATCTCGCGGATATCACTCACGTGCACTTCGTAAGGTTTATAGACCGGATTGAGCGAGTGCAGCCGCAGCGTCCCTTCACGCTCTATCAGGTTCTCGACTACCTTAAAAACCACGCCATCGTTGAGGGTATGAACCACGTAAGCGTGGCCGTTTTGAACCAGGTTCCAGTCAACTACAAACTCGCAGGTAACCCACGATCCTTCAGGTATGGGCAGCATGCTGTCGCCCGAAATCTCGAAGGCGCGGTACTTCATCTGTTTCGACAGAAAGGGTATGTGAAACGTGGGCAACTCCCGGATAAACTCGGGATCGGCAAATCCCGTACGGTAGCCGGCTTTGGCCTTTTCCGATACCAACTCAATGTTTTCTTCGTTGCGCTGATCGACGGTGGTTGCCAGTACGCGCAGCTTGCTGCCGGTAACAAACACATCGAACCCGCGCTCTAACTGAGCAAGCTGGAACTCCGACAAACCGCGCAGGTCGATCTTCACCAACGTATCGATCGATATGTTGTAATATTTCGAAAAAGCTACCAGGGCATCAAGCCCGGGCTGGGCAAACGCATTCTCATAACCGCTCAGGGTGGGCCTTTTCATGTTCAGGAAAAAGGCCACATCGTCCTGGGTGCGGCCCCGCCGCTTGCGCAAAAGTTTGATGTTAGAAGCAAAAAAATTCATGACAGCATGTTTTGGCATTAAAAATTTTTCCAGCCCGATGGTTATGTTGTTTGTTTTTGATTAATTTACAATCAACATTTTTGATTATTTTTTAATCAAAAATACAATTTTTTTTGACTACAAACACCTGAGCAGAAAAATATTATGGATTCTCCGGTACGCACCATCGTGCATCTCGACCAGGACACCTTCTTTGTGTCGGTAGAGCGACTACACAACAGCCACCTGATTGGCCGACCGGTGATCATTGGAGGCATGGGCGACCGTGGCGTGGTAGCGGGCTGCAGCTACGAGGCCAGGCAGTATGGGGTGCACTCGGCCATGCCCATGAAACTGGCCCGCAACCTCTGTTCCGATGCCGTGTTTATCCGGGGCGATATGCAAGCGTACAGCAAATACTCCAACATGGTAACGCAGATCATCTCGGAACGGGCTCCGGTATTCGAAAAAGCCTCCATCGATGAGCATTACCTCGACGTTACGGGCATGGATCGCTTTTTTGGCAGCTACCGGTGGGCTTCGGAGCTGCGCCAGTATATTATGAAAGAAACAGGGCTGCCTATCTCCATGGGGCTGTCGCTCAATAAAACGGTGGCTAAGATTGCTACAGGCGAGGCAAAGCCCAATGGCCAGGTACAGGTGGAGCCATCGACGCTTCGCCCCTTTCTCGATCCCCTTTCCATCCGCAAAATACCCATGATAGGCTCCAAGACCTACTACACCCTGCGCACCATGGGCATTGCCACCATCGGCACTTTGAGCCGCATTCCGCCCGAAGTGATGGAAAACATGCTGGGCAAAAACGGCCGCGAGATATGGCGGCGCGCCAATGGCATTGATAACGCACCGGTGCAGAACTGGAGTGAACGCAAATCGATCGGCAGCGAAACCACCTTCGAAACCGACACCATCGACATTGCCGCCATCAACGACCTGCTGATACGCAAATGCGAGAAACTGGCTTTCAGGCTGCGCCGCAAGCAGCAACTTACCGGATGCGTTACCCTGAAGATACGTTATGCCAACTACGACACCCACACCCTGCAACAGGCCCTGCCCTACACCTCCTTCGACCACGTGCTCATTCCGGTGTGCAAAGATCTGTTCAGTCGGCTTTACACACGCCGTATGCTCATACGCCTGGTAGGGGTGCAGTTTAGCCGGCTGGTGCACGGTGTACAACAACTCAACATGTTCGAAGAAACACCGGAACTTGTCAGTCTTTACCAGGCCATGGACCGTATGCGCCAAAAGCACGGCGAAAAGATACTGCACCGGGGCGTAGCCACGACACCAAGATAACCATGTACCTCAACTGCCATACATATTACAGTCTTCGCTACGGCGTTATGGCGCCTGAAACGCTGGTAATGCAGGCCAGGCAATCAGGTATCGGGCAACTGGCTATCACCGACATAAACAACGTTACGGCCGTACCCGAGTTCGTCAGACTGTGCCGTTCGGCGGGATTGTCGGCTGTAGCAGGGATGGAGTTTCGCAAGGGCGGCAGGCTGCTGTATGTTGTTTTGGCGCGCAACCCAGAGGGATTCAGCCGGATCAATGCGTTTATGAGCCTACACCAGATGTCAGGCACCGAGCTGCCCAAACGCTTTCCGGTGTGCGAACACACCTTTGCCATCTATCCTTTCGGTGAAAATGCCTTGCCGACCCCCGGCGAGCATGAATATACGGGCGTACGCCCCTGGGAACTGAACCGTTTTTCGGCTTCCAGGCTGCCGCAATACAGGGAACAGATGGTGGCCCTGCCGCCTGTTACCTTCCTTTCAGAAAAAGACTATCCGTTGCACCGGTACCTGCGCGCTATTGACCACAACCTGATAGTCAGCCGCCTGCAACCAAACCATCTGGCACACCCTGACGAAACCCTGTGTTCGCCCGGCGAGTTGCGCAAAAAATACGGGGGGTTTCCATACCTGTTGGGCAATGCAGAAAAACTGTTGGCACAGTGCCATATGGATTTCGATTTTCACACCTCCAAAAACAAAAAGACTTTTACCGGCAACAGGGCCGACGACCGCGCCTTGCTCACCAAGCTGGCCATGGACGGGCTTGAATACCGCTATGGCACGCAAAACAAGGAAGCCATCAGGCGGGTGCTTCACGAGTTGGAGGTTATTGACCGGATGGGCTTTTCTTCCTATTTTCTTATCACCTGGGACATTATACGCTATTCGATGTCGCGCGGGTTCTATCATGTGGGGCGGGGAAGCGGCGCCAACAGCATTGTAGCCTACTGCCTGCGCATTACCAACGTTGACCCTATTGAACTCGACCTGTATTTTGAGCGCTTCATCAATCCCAAACGCACAACCCCTCCCGACTTCGACATTGATTACTCCTGGAAAGACCGCGACCAGGTGCTCGATTACATTTTCAAACGTTACGGACGCGAGCATACGGCGCTGCTGGGCACCATCAGCACCTTTCGCGACCGCTCCATGACACGCGAACTGGGCAAAACACTGGGACTGCCCAAAGCCGAAATCGACGCACTGGTATCGAAGCACCGATCCCCGGGAAAACCCGACACCCTTGAGTTGCAAATCAACGATCTGGCCGCACAATTAGCCGATTTCCCAAACATGCGCAGCATTCATGCCGGCGGCATCCTCATTTCCGAACTGCCCATTTGTTATTATTCGGCTCTCGATATGCCTCCCAAAGGGTTTCCCACCGTGCAGTGGGACATGTACACAGCCGAGGAGCTGGCTTTTGAGAAGATCGATATTCTGAGCCAGCGCGGAATCGGCCATATTAACGAATGTGTCGGAATTGTGCAGCAGAATCACGGGGTACGTGTCGATATACACAATACCGTCCTGCTAAAAAACGACGAGAAGGTGAAAGCACAGCTTCGCTCGGGCGAGACCACCGGTTGTTTTTATGTAGAGAGCCCAGCCATGCGCGGGCTTCTCAAGAAGTTGCGCTGCGACAACTACATAAGCCTGGTAGCTGCCAGTTCTATTATCCGTCCGGGGGTGGCGCGTTCGGGCATGATGCGCGAGTACATTTACCGTTTCCACAACCCCGGCAGTTTTCAATTTCTGCACCCGGTCATGGAGCAGCAGTTGAAAGAAACCTACGGTGTGATGGTTTACCAGGAAGACGTCATCAAGGTATGCCACCATTTTGCAGGGCTCGACCTGGCCGATGCCGATGTGCTGCGGCGCGCCATGAGCGGAAAGTACCGTTCGAAAAAAGAGATGCAGCGTATTATTGACCGTTTTTTCGAAAATTGCAGCGCCAAAGGCTACCCCGAAAGCCTTACCCGCGAAGTGTGGCGGCAGATCGAGTCCTTTGCCGGATATTCATTTTCCAAAGCCCACTCGGCTTCGTTTGCCGTAGAAAGCTATCAGAGCTTATACCTCAAAGCGCACTACCCGCTCGAATTCATGACTGCCGTTATTAACAATTTCGGGGGATTTTACCAGAGTCCGGTTTACTTCAACGAGGCCCGGCGCTGCGGAGCCAACATAGAACTGCCCTGCGTAAACCGCAGCAGCTACATCACCTGTGTTTCCGGTTCCGATATTTTCATTGGCTTTGTTCATATTCAGAATCTCGAGTATAAGCTGGCGCAATGCATCGCGACCCACCGCCGGGATGGCGGCCCTTACCTTAGCCTCGAGGATTTTGCACAGCGAACGGGAGCCGGCCTGGAACAACTGCTGCTGCTCATCAGGGTAAATGCTTTCCGCTTTACCGGCATTGCCAAAGCGCACCTCATGTGGAAAGCCCACCTTCTGACAGGCAAAAAGACCGTGGCGAATCCAATGCTTTTTGCCGTTCACGAAAAGCCGTTTCAGTTTCCCGAGCCCGAAACAAATCTTATTCAGAACGCCTATGATGAGCTTGAGCTTTTGGGATTTACTGTTTCCATAAGCCCCTTCGATATGGCAAAGAGCAAGTTCAGGGGAGAGGTAATGGGCGCCGATATGTTGCTGAATACCGGCAAAAAGGTTCGCATGGTTGGCTGGCTGGTAACCACCAAATATGTGAGGACGGTAAAAAACGAGCTGATGGCATTTGGTTGCTTTATCGACGTGCAAGGCAATTTTTTCGACACCCTACATTTTCCCGATACAGTTAAAGCATGGCCGTTTCGCGGCAACGGAGTTTATTTGCTCCTGGGAACGGTGTCGGAGGAATTTGGGTTTCCTTCGCTTACGGTAGAAAAAATGGCACGTATGCCCATGAAACCCGACCCAAGGGGATAGAACAACCCGTCGGCAGGGACGCTGCATGCAACGGTCCCCTGCCGACGGGTTGTATTGTTACGCCTGGGCTGTGGGCCCGCCCAAATTCATAGGCAAGCCGCCTGCAATATCCAGATCCTGAATGGTGCCGTGCATCGCTTCGTACTTGCCAATATTGTCCTTCAAGGCCTTCAAAAGCCTCTTGGCATGCTGGGGGGTAAGTATAATGCGCGATTTCACCTTCGCTTTGGGTACGCCCGGCATCAGTCTTACAAAGTCGATCACAAACTCGGTAGGCGAGTGCGTGATTATGGCCAGATTTGAGTAAACCCCATCGGCCACATCTTCGCCCAACTCGATGTTGATTTGGTTTTCAGGTATCTTTTGATCAGACATGGATTCACTGTGTTAAGCAGGGTTATTTGGAGTCGCTAGCTACTTCTTCGGTTTTCCTTTTGGAAGCCATAAGCAGGTTAAACTCCTCCATAGAGCCCACGATGATGTTTTCGTACTCTCTGAGGCCGGTTCCGGCAGGGATCAGGTGACCAACGAT
Source organism: Bacteroidales bacterium (assembly GCA_035477775.1). GTDB lineage: Bacteria > Bacteroidota > Bacteroidia > Bacteroidales > UBA7960 > UBA7960. Next base: position 7,608 of record DATIKH010000109.1, read on the forward strand.
CACGTTTTCCTTGAGGCCTGCCAGTTCATCAACTTTGCCGTTTACTGCGGCATCGGTGAGTACTTTGGTAGTTTCCTGGAACGAGGCAGCCGAAATAAAGCTCTTGGTTTGCAGCGAAGCCCTGGTAATACCCTGTAACTGCTGACGTGCGGTTGCTCCTTTGGCATCACGGGCTGTAACCAGCGTTTTGTCTTTGCGCTTCAGGAGCGAGTTTTCGTCGCGCAGCTTTCTGGCAGTAATAATCTGACCTGATTTCAGAACCGAATCGCCCGAGTCTTCCACTACCTTTTTACCAAACAGGTTGTCGTTTTCTTCCATGAAATCGATTTTGTTAACAATCTCGCCTTCAAGGAAGCGGGTGTCGCCCGGATCGTCGATGGTAACCTTGCGCATCATCTGACGCACGATTACTTCGAAATGCTTGTCGTTAATTTTCACCCCCTGCATACGGTAAACCTCCTGAACCTCATTCACAATGTATTCCTGAACGGCGGTGGGGCCTTTAATGGCGAGGATGTCGGATGGGGTAATCGGTCCGTCGGAAAGCGGTGTACCGGCCTTTACAAAGTCGTTTTCCTGAGCAAGAATTTGTTTGGTAAGCGGGATAAGGTAACGCTTTTCGTCGTCAGCCCTTGAGGTAATGATGACCTCCCTGTTTCCGCGTTTGATTTTCTTTCCAAAAGAGACAACTCCGTCGATTTCGGCCACTACGGCAGGATCGGTTGGGTTACGTGCTTCAAATAATTCGGTAATTCGCGGCAGACCTCCGGTAATGTCACCAGATTTTCCAACAGCCCTTGGTATTTTTGCAATGATCCTTCCGGCTACGATGTCCTGGTTTTCGGAAACCACGATGTGTGCTCCCACAGGCATATCAAAATTGCGAAGAATTTCACCGCCTTCGGCAAGAATGCTCATGGATGGGTTTTTGGTCTTATCCTTGCTCTCGGTGATCACTTTTTCGTAATACCCGGTTTGCTCGTCGGAATCGGTACGGTAGGTTACGCCCTCGATCATCTGGTTAAACACGATCTTACCTGTTACATCCGAAATGATTACGGCATTGTAAGGATCCCATTCGCAAATCAGGTCGCCGCTTTCAACCTCCTGCCCCGATAGGAAGTACAGGTTAGCTCCATAGGGAATATTCTGGCTGGTAAGCACCATACGGGTGTTTTTATCTACAATCCGCATCTCGGCTGAGCGACCAATTACCACTTGGTACAACCTTCCTTCGGCACTGGTGAATGGCACACTGCGCAACTCGTCTATTTCGAGCAGTCCGGAGTACTTGGCGTTGATTTTTGATGCTGTGGCAATATTGGAAGCAGTACCACCCACGTGGAAGGTACGCAGGGTTAATTGGGTACCCGGTTCACCAATCGATTGGGCGGCAATTACACCAATAGCTTCGCCTTTCTGAACCATACGACCAGTAGCAAGATTCCGTCCGTAGCATTTGCCACAAACCCCATGCTTCGACTCACAAGTGAGTACCGAGCGTATTTCTACGGCCTCGATGGGCGAATTTTCAATTATTTGGGCAATCTCCTCGGTCAACTCTTCTCCTGCCTTTATGATAAGTTCGCCGGTTGTAGGATGATAAATATCGTGCAGGGTGGTACGTCCCAGAATGCGGTCGTGAAGCGTTTCAACTGTTTCTTCGTTGTTTTTCAAGGCTGTAGCGGTGAGTCCGCGTAATGTTCCACAATCGGGCTCTGTAACTATCACGTCCTGGGCCACATCAACCAGTCTTCGGGTAAGATATCCGGCATCAGCTGTTTTCAAAGCGGTATCTGCAAGACCTTTCCGTGCACCGTGCGTTGAGATAAAATATTCGAGTACCGACAGTCCCTCTTTGAAGTTCGAGAGAATGGGGTTTTCGATAATTTCGCCTCCTTTGGCACCTGATTTTTGAGGCTTGGCCATAAGGCCCCTCATACCCGAAAGCTGACGAATCTGCTCTTTCGAGCCCCTTGCGCCCGAATCGAGCATCATAAACACCGGGTTGAAACCCTGGTTGTCAACGGTAGTTCTTTCGATCAGCACTTTGGTAAGCCGTGCATTGGTATGTGTCCAGATGTCGATTATCTGGTTGTATCTCTCATTGTTGGTGATAAAACCCATGTTATAGTTGGCCCGAACCTCGTCAACCTGCTGGTTGGCCTGGTCGATGAGACGCTTCTTGTCTTCAGGTACCAGGATATCACCCAGGTTGAACGACAATCCACCTTTAAAGGCCATGTTAAAGCCCAGATCTTTTATGTCATCGAGAAACTTCGATGTACGCGAGATACCGGTGGTTTTCATGATTCCGCCAATAATATCGCGCAGGGCTTTTTTTGTTAAAAGCTGGTTTATGTATCCATATTCCTGGGGCACAACCTGGTTGAACAGTACCCGACCAACAGTAGTTTCGATAAGGCGATCGACCCACTGACCATTTTCGGGCACATTAAGGCGCACCTTTATGTTGGCATGCAAATCGACAGCTCCTTCATTATAGGCAATTATAACCTCCTCCGGGCCGTAGAAAGATAGGTCTTCGCCTTTTACGATATGTCCGGGCGAACTTCTCCTGGCCTTGGTCATATAGTACAATCCGAGTACCATATCCTGCGAAGGAACGGCGATAGGTGCGCCGTTGGCAGGGTTGAGGATGTTATGTGAGGCCAGCATCAGCATCTGGGCCTCAAGTATGGCAGCATTGCCCAAGGGCACATGCACGGCCATCTGGTCGCCGTCGAAGTCGGCGTTGAACGCAGTACAAACCAGAGGATGCAACTGGATGGCTTTGCCCTCGATAAGTTTTGGCTGAAATGACTGAATACCTAAACGGTGCAGCGTTGGTGCGCGGTTTAGAAGTACCGGGTGCCCTTTAAGTACATTTTCAAGAATATCCCATACCACGGGGTCTTTACGGTCCACAATCTTTTTAGCAGATTTTACCGTTTTGACAATGCCGCGCTCGAGCATTTTGCGAATAATGAAAGGCTTGAACAACTCCGAGGCCATTTCTTTTGGAAGGCCGCATTCATGAAGTTTCAGCTCCGGACCTACAACAATGACAGAACGTGCTGAGTAGTCAACCCTTTTACCAAGCAGGTTCTGACGGAAACGTCCCTGCTTACCTTTCAGACTGTCGCTGAGGGATTTTAGCGGGCGGTTCGATTCTGTTTTTACCGCGTTGGTTTTGCGCGAATTGTCGAACAATGAATCGACGGCTTCCTGGAGCATACGCTTCTCATTCCGCAGGATCACATCCGGAGCTTTTATTTCCAGAAGCCGCTTCAGACGGTTGTTGCGAATGATTACGCGACGGTAAAGGTCGTTCAGGTCACTGGTAGCAAACCGGCCACCATCGAGCGGAACAAGCGGACGGAGTTCAGGCGGTATCACCGGAACCACGTTTACAATCATCCATTCGGGGCGATTTTCTATAGTTTTCTGTGATTCCCTAAATGCCTCGACCACCTGCAACCTTTTCAGGGCATCGGCCTTTCGTTGCTGCGAGGTTTCGGTGTTGGCTTTGTGCCTCAATTCGTATGACAATTGGTCGAGGTCGAGCCGCAAAAGCAATTCTTTCAGCGCTTCGGCACCCATTCCGGCAACAAACTTATTGGGGTCGTTGTTTTCGAGCATCTGGTTTTCGCGAGGAAGGGTCTCCAGAATATTGAAATATTCATCCTCCGAGAGAAAATCAAGATAATTTACTTCGCCTGTTTTAATTCCGGGGTTGATGACCACATATTTTTCGTAATAAATAATCTGGTCAAGCTTTTTGGAAGGCAGCCCCAACAGGTAGCCGATTTTGTTTGGGAGTGACCGGAAAAACCAAATATGGGCAACAGGAACCACCAGTTTGATGTGCCCCATTCTTTCGCGCCGTACCTTTTTCTCGGTTACTTCCACACCGCAACGGTCGCAAACGATACCCTTGTAGCGGATACGTTTGTACTTTCCACAATGACATTCCCAGTCCTTTACCGGCCCGAAAATTCTCTCGCAAAACAGGCCGTCGCGTTCAGGTTTGTAAGTGCGGTAGTTGATAGTTTCCGGCTTGAGCACTTCTCCATACGAACGTTCGAGTACCGACTCTGGCGAAGCCAGGCTAATGGTAATCCTGGAAAAGTTACTTTTTACGTTGGATTCTCTTCTGAATGCCATATCAGGTTGGTATTGTTAAGATAGTTCTTTAAAGCAACAATTATGTTCGGATAAAATCTGCGGAATAAGTTCCGCACTTGCTGTTATTTCAACCAAAACCGGAGTTTCGGAGAAACGGGATGTTTAGTCAAAGCGGATATTCAGGCCAAGACCTCTGAGTTCGTGTACCAATACGTTGAAAGACTCAGGAACCCCGGGTGTAGGCATATTCTCACCTTTAACAATGGCTTCATAGGCTTTTGCACGGCCAATGACGTCGTCGGATTTCACCGTGAGGATTTCCTGAAGGATGTTGGCAGCTCCGAAAGCTTCCAGTGCCCAAACCTCCATCTCACCAAACCGCTGACCACCAAACTGAGCTTTACCACCCAATGGCTGCTGCGTGATGAGTGAATAGGGGCCGATAGAACGGGCATGCATTTTATCATCAACCATGTGTCCTAGTTTCATCATATAGATGACTCCAACAGTGGCAGGTTGGTCGAAACGCTCGCCGGTTCCTCCATCGTAAAGGTAAACCTTACCATTTTCGGGCAGATTGGCATCGCGCATGTATTGATTTATTTGGTCAACGTGCGCCCCATCAAAAATTGGACTTGCGAATTTGATATTTAATTCTTGTCCTGCCCAGCCCAAAACGGTTTCATAAATCTGCCCCAGGTTCATACGGGAAGGTACCCCAAGAGGGTTCAACACGATATCGACCGGTTTGCCATCTTCGAGAAATGGCATATCTTCTTCGCGCACAATTCGGGCTACAATACCTTTGTTTCCGTGGCGTCCGGCCATTTTGTCCCCGACTTTGAGTTTCCGCTTTTTGGCAAGGTAAATTTTAGCCAACTGAACGATTCCGGCAGGGAGTTCATCACCTACAGTTGAAGTAAACTTCTTGCGGTTGTATGCCCCTAAAATGTCCTTGAACTTAATGGAATAATTGTGCAACAACTCTTTGATTACCAAATTCCTGTCGCGGTCGGTAGTCCAGTTGCTTGGGTTTACATTGGCATAATCCAGATGGTTGAGGATTTTTTGTGTAAACTTGGTTCCTTTGGGTACCAGCACCTCTTTGAGGCTATTCATCAACCCCTGCGAGGTCTTTCCACTTACCAGAACAATCAGCTTATCAATGAGTTTCGAACGCAGTTCGGAAACTTCGGAGTTGAACTGGTCGTCGAGTTTTTCAAGGATGATTTTTTCCTTGGTTTTTGCTTTGCGGTCTTTGAAAACCCGCGAAAAGAGTTTTTTGTCAATCACCACACCCTTTACTGAAGGCGGGGTTTTGAGCGAAGCATCTTTTACGTCTCCTGCTTTGTCACCGAAGATTGCCCTAAGCAGTTTTTCCTCGGGGGTAGGATCTGTTTCGCCCTTGGGAGTAATTTTTCCAATCAGTATATCGCCTTCATTTACTTCGGCTCCAATTCTGATCAGGCCGTTTTCATCGAGGTCTTTGATGGCCTCGGCGCTTACATTGGGAATATCGTTTGTCAACTCTTCCACACCGCGTTTGGTGTCGCGAACATCTAACGAGAATTCTTCAATGTGGATGGAGGTAAAAATATCCTCCTTCACTACTTTTTCCGATATTACGATAGCATCCTCAAAGTTGTATCCCTTCCATGGCATGAAAGCTACCTTAAGGTTGCGTCCCAGTGCAAGTTCACCGTCCCTGGTTGCATAACCTTCGCACAGCAACTGCCCTTTTACCACTTTCTGGCCTTTTCGTACAATCGGGCGCAGGTTGATACAGGTATTCTGGTTGGTTTTGGCAAACTTTGTAAGCCTGTAGGCCTTTACGTCGTCCTCGAAGCTTACCAGTTTTTCTGAGTCGCTTTTTGAATATCTTATCAGAATGCGTTCGGCATCAACATACTCTACCAAACCATCGCCTTCGGCATTGATGAGTACGCGCGAATCGGAAGCCACTTTTTTCTCAAGGCCTGTTCCCACAATGGGAGCTTCGGGGTTGAGCAAGGGAACTGCCTGGCGCATCATGTTGCTTCCCATCAGGGCACGGTTGGCATCATCGTTCTCGAGAAAAGGAATCAGCGAAGCCGCAATGGAGGCTATCTGGTTGGGAGCCACATCCATAAGGTCTATTTTCTCTGGCTCCACAATTGGATAATCGGCCTGGAAGCGAACTTTTACAAACTCGGAATCAAACCCGCCATCGCTCCTTAGGTTCACGTTCGACTGGCTGATTATCTGGGTTTCTTCTTCTTCTGCCGTGAGGTAAACCGGCGGATTCTGAAAATTGACCAAGCCGTTGTTTACTTTAAAATATGGAGTTTCGATAAACCCAAGGTCATTTACTTTGGCATAAACGCAAAGTGATGAAATCAAACCAATGTTTGGCCCTTCGGGTGTTTCGATGGTACACAAACGACCATAGTGCGAAAAATGAACGTCGCGCACTTCGAAGCCGGCTCTCTCTCTGGAAAGACCACCCGGTCCGAGTGCCGACATTCTCCGCTTGTGAGTCAGTTCGGCCAGTGGGTTGGTCTGATCCATGAATTGCGAAAGCTGGTTTGTTCCAAAAAAGGAATTGATAACCGACGAAAGGGTTTTTGCATTGATCAGGTCGGTTGGGGCAAAAACCTCGTTGTCGCGCACATTCATGCGCTCACGAATGGTGCGTGCCATACGGGCAAGTCCGACACCAAACTGACCATAAAGCTGTTCGCCAACAGTGCGTACACGTCTGTTGCTCAGGTGGTCGATATCGTCAACATCGGCTTTGGAGTTTACCAACTCGATAAGATGTTTTACGATGGCGATGATATCCTCTTTTGTAAGCACCCGTAGGTCGGGGGGTGTATTCAGGCCAAGCTTGCGGTTAATCCGGTAGCGGCCTACCTCGCCCAGGTCGTAGCGTTTATCCGAAAAGAATAATTTTTCAATCAATCCCCTGGCGGTTTCATCATCGGGAGGATCTGCATTTCGCAGAAGCCTGTAAATGAATTCAACAGCATCCTTTTCGGAGTTGGTTGTGTCTTTCTGCAGTGAATTGTAGATCAGGGAAAAGTCGGCGGTATTGGCGTCTTCCCTGTGCAGGATGATGGTTTTTGCACCCGAATCGACAATCAGGTCGATATGGTCGTTTTCGAGAACTGTTTCCCTGTCAAGAATTATTTCGTTCCTTTCAATCGAAACTACTTCTCCGGTGTCCTGGTCAACAAAATCTTCGATATGAGGACGCAGAACCCTTGCAGCAAGCCTTCGCCCAACATATTTCTTCAGGCTGGTTTTGCTTACCTTGATCTCGTCGGCCAGGTCGAAAATCTCAAGAATCTCTTTATCGCTTTCATAACCAATCGCTCTGAAAAGGGTGGTGATGGGCAATTTCTTTTTGCGATCGATATAGGCATACATCACACTGTTGATGTCGGTTGCAAACTCGATCCACGAACCCTTAAAGGGAATAATTCTGGCGCTGTAAAGCTGTGTTCCGTTAGCATGCAAACTGGTTCCAAAAAACACACCTGGTGAGCGGTGCAATTGCGAAACCACAACCCGCTCAGCACCGTTTATTACAAAGGTTCCGCGGGGAGTCATGTATGGGATCATTCCCAAATAAACATCCTGGATGATGGTTTCAAAGTCTTCGTGCTCGGGGTCGGTGCAATATAGCTTAAGTTTAGCCTTTAGCGGGACGCTGTATGTGAGCCCCCGCTCGATGCATTCCGGGATGGAATACTTTGGAGGATCAATGAAATAATCAATAAATTCCAGAACAAAATTGTTGCGTGCGTCGGAAATAGGAAAATTTTCGCTGAAGACCTTATATAACCCTTCGTTTTTGCGATTTTCAGGAGTAGTTTCCAGTTGGAAAAAATCCTGAAAAGACTTCAACTGGACTTCCAGAAAGTCGGGTTGTTCAAAATAGGTTTTTACTGACGAAAAACTTGTCCTTTCCACTGGTTTGTATTTTGCTGCCAAGGCTTGAGGAGTTTGTAGTTACTAAAAAAACTAAAAGAAGAAAACAAATGAACAGCAATAAGGATTAGACTTCCGCATCGAATGAAGGCATTCGGCAAAAGTCTAATCCTCAAGGACTTGCAAGGCTTATTTCACTTCAACCTCTGCTCCGGCTTCTTCGAGTTGCTTTTTCAATGATTCTGCTTCATCTTTAGCAACGCCTTCTTTTACTGCCTTAGGTGCGGCATCTACCAATTCTTTGGCTTCTTTTAAACCGAGGCTGGTGAGTTCCTTAACGAGTTTTACAACGGCCAGTTTAGAAGGGCCAGCTGATTTCAGAATTACATCAAACTGGGTTTTTTCCTCTACTGCGGCGGCTGCATCACCACCACCTGCTGCAATTACTGCAACCGGGGCTGCTGCTGCTGGTTCAATGCCGTATTCATTTTTCAGTATTTGTGCCAATTCATTAACCTCTTTCACTGTTAGATTAACTAATTGTTCTGCAAAAGCTTTCAAATCTGCCATTTTATAATTGTTTTAAATTGGTTTTACAAAGTGTTTTTTGTTTTTTAAAAAAAGTTAACCTTCCTTTTCCGAAAGGGTTTTGAGTACGCCTGCAATTTTACTTCCTCCCGATTGAAGGGCTGAAATAACATTACGGGCAGGCGATTGTAGTAGTCCAATGAGGTCGCCCACGAGTTCTTCTTTCGATTTGAGGTTGACCAACGTATCGAGCTGGTCGTCGCCCAGAAAGAAAGACTCCTGCACATAAGCGCCTTTGAGGATGGGTTTCGGGCTTGTTTTGCGAAACTCTTTAATCAGGCGGGCTGGGGTATTGGCATCTTCGGCCAATAGCACGGATGTAGCACCTTTGAGCGCGCCAAAGAGGGGCTCAAAATTCCTGGGGCTGGCTTCCATGGCCTTGCGGAGCAAGGTATTTTTGACCACTTCCATTGTAACATTCCGCTTAAAGCAAAGCCGCCTAAGCCTGTTAATGGTTTCAACATTCAGGCCGGAAGTATCAGTCAGATAAACCACTTCACGGCTTTTCAGTTTTTCGGTCAGCGATTCGATAATCTGATGTTTTTCTTCTCGTTTCATAAAGTGTCAGTATCTTAAAAGTAACTTGCAACCAACATTTAATTGATCGCAGATTTGGTTTCCACCTGTACACCGGGGCTCATTGTGCTCGACAAATAAATGCTTTTCACATATGTACCCTTAGCAGCAGCAGGCTTCAGCCTGATAATTGTCTGTATAAGTTCCTTCGCATTCTCAACAAGGTGCTGAGAACTGAACGACACTTTACCTACCGAAGCATGAATGATTCCGTATTTGTCAACCTTGAAATCGATCTTGCCAGCCTTTACTTCCTTTACGGCTTTACCTATTTCGAGGGTAACCGTACCGGTTTTGGGGTTTGGCATCAGACCGCGGGGTCCAAGAATACGGCCAAGCGCTCCAACCTTTGCCATGACATTTGGGGTGGTAATTACCACATCAATGTCTGTCCAACCACCTTTGATCTTCTCGATATACTCATCAAGACCAACATGGTCGGCACCGGCAGCTTTGGCCTCATCCTCCTTATCGGGAGTACACAATACCAGAACCCTGACGGTTTTCCCGGTACCATGCGGAAGGGTTACAACCCCCCTGACCATTTGGTTGGCTTTTCGCGGATCTACACCAAGCCTTACATCTACATCAACCGAAGCATCGAACTTGGTATAAGTTATCTTCTTAACGACTTCAGCCGCATCTGCCAATGAGAAAACCGCATCTTTATCAAACTTCGCTAAAGCTTCTTTCCGTTTTTTTGTTATTTGAGGCATCTTTTGATTCCTTTTTAAGCTTTAAGTTAATTTTAACCCGCATGTAAACCGCAATGGATCAGCATTTTAGGATTTTTGTCCTTTAATTTTGATACCCATGCTACGAGCAGTACCGGCAACCATTTCGATGGCTGACTCAACGGTAAAGCAATTTAAATCGGGCATTTTTGATTCTGCGATTTCCCGTACCTGTTCCATAGTAATTGTAGCTACTTTGGTTCTGTTGGGTTCGGCTGAACCCGATTTTATCTTGGCAACCTCGCGCAGTTGCACGGCAACCGGCGGAGTCTTGGTTATGAAATCAAAGGATTTATCCTTGTAAACAGTGATAATAACGGGAATTACTTTCCCGGCTTTATCCTGCGTACGGGCGTTGAATTGCTTGCAAAACTCCATAATGTTCACACCTTTAGAACCCAAAGCGGGTCCAACGGGTGGCGATGGATTTGCAGCGCCTCCTTTGATTTGCAGTTTAATTAATGCACTAACTTCTTTTGCCATTTCTCGATTTTGTTTTTAAACAAGTAAGGGGATCGAAATAATTCATGAGCCTGAGCCGGGTGCGCGTAACATCACGCCCTATTCTTTCTCAACCTGCATGAAATTCAGCTCCAACGGGGTTTTTCGACCAAAGATTTTAACCATAACCTTCAATTTTTTCTTCTCCTCATTAATTTCTTCGATCACTCCGGTAAAGCTGTTAAACGGACCGTCGGTAATTTTTACAGATTCGCCTACAATATAGGGAACTGAAAGTTCCTCTTCCCTGCCCGACAATTCGTCAACTTTTCCTAAGATGCGGTTGACTTCGGAGGGGCGGAGCGGCGCGGGTTCGGTATCAGAGCCAAGAAATCCCAGAACCCCGGGTATTTGCCGTAGTGTGTGCGGAATCTCCCCAACCAGAGCAGCCTCTATGAGCACGTATCCGGGAAAATAATTGCGCTCTGCGCTCACTTTTTTCCCTTTACGAATCTGATAGACTTTCTCCATTGGGATTAGTACCTGCGAAATGTAATCCTGAAAGTTGTTGCGAACGATCTCGCTTTCAATGTATTGCTTGACCTTTTTCTCGCTACCACTCATGGCACGAATTACATACCATTTTTTCACCTGGTCGCTCATACTGTCGTAAAAAAAACATTTAACCCCGGTATTGCTGCTTTTGCTTTTGTTTGAAAATCAGTAAAATATTAGAATTTTCAGCAAAAACACCAACCCGTAAGATTACAAAAAGAGACGGTAAAATTGTTGTAAAACGGAGTTAAAAGAGGTATCCATCAGAAAAACCACGGCTGCGATTATTAGGGAAGCAATAGATACCACAACTGCGCTGTTTTGCAGGTCACTCCAAGTAGGCCACGAAACTTTGTTTATAAGTTCATCATAAACTTCGTGAAAATAGGCTCTGATTTTCTTCATGATTTTAAATCAAATTCTAATATTTTGCACGGGTGGAAGGAATCGAACCCTCAACCAACGGTTTTGGAGACCGCTACTCTACCAATTGAGCTACACCCGTGTAAAAGGGAGCAGTAAAAAATGCTGCCCCCTAATACTTTATTTAGTCGAGAATTTCGGTTACCTGTCCGGCGCCAACAGTACGGCCACCTTCGCGGATAGCAAAGCGGAGACCCTTGTCCATGGCTACATCGGCGATGAGTTGAACTTTGATGGTCAGGTTATCTCCTGGCATACACATTTCAACGCCTTCAGGAAGAAAAATCTCACCGGTAACGTCGGTAGTGCGGAAGAAGAACTGCGGACGGTACTTGTCTTTAAACGGGGTATGGCGGCCACCTTCTTCTTTTTTCAAAACATACACCTCAGCCTTAAAATTCCGGTGAGGCTTTACCGAGTTGGGCTTGCAGATAACCATACCACGGGTGATGGCTTCCTTGTCGATACCACGCAGGAGCAATCCTACGTTATCGCCGGCCTCACCGCGATCAAGAATCTTGCGGAACATTTCAACACCGGTTACAACCGACTTCAATTTTTCAGCGCCCATACCAATGATTTCAACTGGGTCGCTTGAGTTGATAACTCCGGTTTCAATTCTACCAGTAGCTACCGTACCACGGCCAGTAATTGAGAACACATCTTCAACAGGCATCAGAAAGTCTTTGTCAACAGCACGAATCGGAAGAGGAATCCAAGTATCTACAGCGTTCATAAGCTCTTCGATTTGGGCTACCCATTTTGGCTCGTTGTTCAAACCACCAAGGGCCGATCCACGAATTACAGGTATATTGTCGCCATCGAATTTGTAGAACGTAAGCAGGTCGCGAATTTCCATTTCAACCAGGTCGAGAAGTTCTTCGTCGTCAACCAAGTCAACTTTGTTCATAAATACAACCAACTGGGGAACACCAACCTGGCGGGCCAAAAGAATGTGCTCGCGGGTTTGGGGCATAGGACCGTCGGTTGCAGCAACAACCAGTATGGCGCCATCCATCTGGGCAGCACCAGTTACCATGTTCTTTACGTAGTCGGCGTGTCCGGGGCAATCAACGTGCGCATAGTGACGCGCTTCCGTCTGGTATTCAACGTGAGCAGTATTGATGGTAATACCTCTTTCCTTTTCCTCGGGTGCATTGTCGATAGAGTCGAACGAGCGGATTTCGGAAAGGCCTTTTGAAGCCAGAACCTGAGTAATCGCAGCGGTGAGCGTGGTCTTGCCATGGTCAACGTGACCGATGGTACCCACATTCACGTGCGGCTTGGTGCGTTGAAATTTTTCTTTTGCCATATCTAACTGGGTGTTTTAAGTTTTAATAAAATTGGGATTCAACATTTCTTTTCCTGAGCCGATGACGGGAATTGAACCCGTGACCTCTTCCTTACCAAGGAAACGCTCTACCCCTGAGCTACATCGGCATTCTTCAAAAAACAAAGAGCGGAAAACGGGACTCGAACCCGCCACCTACAGCTTGGAAGGCTGTCGCTCTACCGGATGAGCTATTTCCGCTTAAATTAGTGGGAGGAGAAGGATTATTCGGCCTTCGGCCTCATGATCCAAGCACACCTCCTGCTAAATTCTGTGGGGGGAGAAGGATTCGAACCTCCGAAGGCTTCGCCAACAGATTTACAGTCTGCTCCATTTGACCGCTCTGGTATCCCCCCAAACCTTTTAACCTACCTTGTGAGCCGGTGGAGGGATTCGAACCCCCGACCAGCTGATTACAAATCAGCTGCTCTGGCCAACTGAGCTACACCGGCAGCTATTGAATCGCCTCCAATTGACCTTCGGCTGATACCATAACCACACCACTTTAAGACCTTGTTAAAAAGGCTTGCAAATGTACAAAAGAATTAAAGACCAACAAAAATTAAATGTTTTTTTTTTAAAAAAACCTCCAAACCCTACAAGCCCTTTACTTTTTCCTTATACCGCTGCAGCTGGCGACGTAATGAATTGGTGGCTCCATCAACAGCCTCCTCGAAGGTCTTCGACTGTTTTTTGGCAAAAAGATCTTTTCCGGGTATCAAAATGCGCATTTCAACAATCTTGTTCTCATTGTTCTGGGCTCCATCAAGACGTAAGGTAACATCGCATCCCATTACCCCATCAAAATGCGTGGAAAGCTTTGCAGCTTTTTCGCGAATAAAATTCTCCAACTTTACGTCGGACTTGAATTGCAAAGAACTGATTTTGATTTCCATAAAATCGAACCTCCATTTTTAAGCCTTGGGATGGGCAAGTTTATATATTCTTTTTATCTTCTCAACACTGTTGTGGGTGTAAACCTGGGTAGCCGAAAGATTGGAATGCCCAAGAATTTCTTTGATGGCATTCAGGTCGGCTCCCTGATTGAGCAAATGGGTAGCAAAAGAGTGCCTAAGCATGTGCGGGCTTTTTTTGCGCAAAGTGGTAACCTTTCCCAGATAATCATTCACCAGCCTGTAAATGAATTTGGGATGCACAGGTGCACCCTTGTCGGTAACAAACACTTGTGAATGGGTTAGGACTGAAAATTCCTTATCCCGATGCTCGAGATACTCCTTATAAACACCGGCAACATGGTCGAGCAAAGGCACGAGGCGTTGCTTGTTCCTTTTGCCAGTTATTTTTACCATTAACTGATCGGTATCTATATCTGTAAGCCTTAAGTTGCAGAGTTCGGAAAGTCGCATACCTGTAGTGTAAAAAAACTCCAATACCAGAAAATCGCGAAGTCCCTTGAATCCAGGTTCGAAGGCCGATCTGTCGAGCAAAAGCTGCATTTTATCCTCTGGAACAAATCCGGGAAGCATGGCATCCTTTTTTACACCCAAAAGCCTTTCCAAAGGATTGCTTCCGATAAAGTTGTTTTTTTTTGAAAACCTGAAGAAGGTTTTCAAGGTGGAAAGTTTTCGGTTTACTGTCGATTTGGCCTGTCCCTGCTGCATAAAACCGGCAAGCCAAGAGCGAATCATGTGCGAATCGATCAACTCGCTGGATTCAACGTTGTATTGCTCCGAAAGATAATCTGAAAACTGCTGCAAGTCGGCCTGGTAAGCCACAATAGTATTGGTCGAATACCTTTTCTCGCGCTCAAGATATTGCAAAAATCTTTCAATCGCCACCGCCAAAACCATTACAGAAAAATCTTTGCTTAAAGGTACATTAAAAAGCACAAAAAGCAAAACATCAAAAATTCGGAAAAACTACATGGAATCTTGTTGATCCTGAAGCTTTTGCACGTAAATCGCTTTACTGCGCTCTTCGCGCTTCTTAATCGAGGGTTTGGTGAATTTTTGTCTTTCCCTGAGTTCTCTGAGTATGCCTGTTTTTTCGAACTTGCGCTTCAGTTTTTTCAAAGCCCGGTCAATGTTTTCGCCTTCTTTTACAGGTACAATGATCATTTTAATCTCTTTCTTTAATAAGTATTAATGGTTTTCTGGTATTAGTCCTTTCATAAAGGGAGTGCAAAGGTAAAGATTCTTTTATTTCCATTGAAATAATTTTTAATATTATGCTGTATTGCCTAATTCGAGTGGCAACAATGCTGACAGTCAAGCA
>DATIKH010000110.1:0-14895 GCA_035477775.1 Bacteroidales bacterium
CCGCAAAAGAACTATGTTTTCATACCCTATGTGTCGGCATACAAGAATACAGGCAAAATGGCCGAAGCCATTGCCGAAGGAATAAGGAGCACTGGCGATTTTTCGGTTGAGGTTTCGGACATTGAGCATATGCCGCTTGGCGATATCGACGAGCGTATTGCGCGTTGTCACGGACTGGTGATCGGGTGTCCTACCATTAACCAGAACATACTGCTTCCTATTTACAAGATGTTTGCTGTAATGAGTCCCATACGCGATAGGGGCAAGGTGGCCGGCGCCTTCGGGTCTTATGGCTGGAGCGGCGAAGCTGCCAAGCTGATGAATTCTATGCTGGCCAACCTGAAGCTTCAGGTAGTGGACGAAGGCGTATTCTTCAAGTTTTCGCCCCACGAAAATGAGTACCGCCAAGGTTTTGAATACGGTAAGGCTATCGGGGAAAAAATCAATGCACAAAGCTGACCCGGTCGGTTTGTCGACTATTTTTCAGCTATTCTCGTGTATGGTGTAACTTCTTGTCCGGAAAACTGTCCCGACAAATACTTGAAGTACCCTGTGATAGCAATCATTGCAGCATTGTCGGTGCAGTATTCAAATTTTGGAATATACACTTGCCAAGCATCTTTTTGTGCCTGAGCAAAAACCTCCCTGCGCAATTCCGAATTGGCAGAAACACCGCCGGCAATAGCCACACGCTTAATGTTGGTTTCCGAAACGGCTTTTCTCAGCTTCCGCATCAGGATTTCGACGATCATATACTGTATGGAAGCGCAAAGATCTGCCTTGTTTTGTTCGATAAATGAGGCGTTTTTTTTCAACTCGTCGCGCAGGAAGTACAGGATGGATGTTTTCAGACCGCTGAAGCTGAAATCGAGGCCGGGGATATTGGGGTGTGGAAAGGTAAAAGCCCTGGGGTTTCCGTTTGCGGCAAACTGGTCGATAAGCGGCCCACCAGGGTATGGAAAACCCATAATTTTGGCCGCCTTGTCGAAGGCTTCTCCTGCGGCATCGTCAATGGTTTGGCCAATTATTTCCATGTCGAAGTAGTCCTTTACCAAAACTATCTGGGTATGACCTCCCGAAACGGTGAGGCACAAAAACGGAAATTCGGGTGTGCCGTGGTGCTCCGCATCTTCAATAAATAATGAAAGAATGTGGGCATGCATGTGATTTACTTCTATCAGCGGTATATTCAATGCAAGGGAAAAAGCTTTCGCAAAACTTGCCCCAACCAGGAGCGATCCAAGCAAGCCCGGTCCATTGGTAAAAGCTACCGCCTGAAGCTGATTTTTTTGTACATTTGCTGTCCGTAGGGCCTTGTCTATTACCGGGATAATGTTTTGCTGGTGTGCCCGTGATGCCAATTCAGGTACCACCCCGCCATAATCTTTGTGAATTTGCTGATTAGCCGTAAAATTGGCAAGGATTTTGCGATTTTTTATCACCGCTGCCGAGGTATCGTCGCAGGAGGATTCAATCCCCAAAATATAAATGTCCATTTAGTAATTCTTACAATTGGCCAGGGTTAATGCAAAGCGCAGAAAGCAAAATTACCAAAAAAAGATCGACCTGGTGGAAGATTGCCCTGGCAACAGTTCTGTTGCTTCCCATATTGGGTTATGCGGTGTTGCAAAGCTCAAGAGTTCAAACCTTTCTGGCCGGACGAATAGCTGCACATTTGTCGGAGCAATGGAACACCACCGTCAGCGTGGGAGGAGTCGATATTACCTTTTTCCTGAATTTTGTTCTTGAAGACCTTTCCATTGACGATCGAAGTGGAAACAGCATGTTGTATGCCCGTCGGACAATTCTTGATATCCGCAAGGTTGGATTATTCAGGCGAAATATCATTATAAACAATTTGACCCTCGATGGTGCTCAGGTGAATCTTAAGCGTTATCAGGGACAGGAAGATTTTAATATCAATTTTTTAATTGATTTCTTTACACCTGAAGAGCCGCAACAGAAAAAATGGAATATTTCCTGCCATTCCATAAGACTGAAGGCTTCTGGTTTCGCATTTAACGACCAGAACCGGCCTGTGGGAGGTAACGGATTCGACCCGGCACATTTTACCCTCAGTCAAATTTACCTTGACCTGCATCAGATAGCCTTGCAGGCCGATACCCTTTCTTTTTCCCTAAGAGGGTTATCTTTCGAAAAGCCAAGTGGATTTTCTGTTAGCAAAATTTCCGGCAACTTACAATTTAATCCTTTAGGAGTAATTGCAAAGGAGGTCGTATTGGAAACGCCAGGCAGTAGCGTGCGCCTCGAGGCTTTATTGAATTTTGAAGGAAATGATCAGGGTTCAGGCTTTAATGAAAACACCGCAATTCAAATAGCTTTTGAGAACTCTGTTCTCAATATGGGTGATCTGGGATATTTTTTGCCATCGCTCTACGGTATGGATGCTGTTACACACCTTGAAGGATCCCTTTCTGGGACATTGGCAAACCTGAGGGCTAATAATTTTGTGTTTGCATATGGAAATAATACCAGAATGAGGGGTGATTTCCACCTCATGGGACTCCCGATTATTGACAACACATTTTTTCATCTGAATATTAGCCAATTACAAACATCGGTTACTGACCTGAACAATCTGAAATTGCCTACTGCCAGTAAGAACCAATTCTTAAACGTACCTGAAACTCTACGAAATTTAGGTCGAATTTCATTTCAGGGAAGGGTTACCGGGTTTATTAACGACTTGGTAGCCTATGGTAATCTACATACCGACCTTGGACATATTTCATCCGACCTCCGCATGATGAGAAACCAGGCTACCGGGCTACCTGCATATAAAGGGCAGCTTACCACCCAGGGTTTTGACCTTGGAAGGTTTTTTGGGGCAGGCGAAAGGCTTGGACTTATTACCCTAAATGCTGGTGTGGAAGGACAAGGTATTACCCGTGAAACAATGAACCTTGTTGTTGACGGGAAAATTGGTTCCGCTGAGATTCTTGGTTATAACTACGAAAATGTTCAGGTTTCGGGAAACATTACCAACCAAAAGTTTCATGGGGCGCTTCTAATAGACGACCCAAACGTTTTTCTAGATTTTAATGGCCTGATCAATTTTGAGCAGGATTCGCCGGTTTTTGATTTTAAAGCAAGACTTGAGAGGGCAAATCTGACGCGCTTAAACATATTCATACCCGATACCTTACATGAGGCAATTGTTTCAGGGCAAATGGATATGAACATCCAGTCGTGGGAACCATTCAACATCCGTGGAAATATTAATTTCAACGGTCTGGCTTATGAAAAAAATCCGCTGCAAGAAGGTGAAAGCACCCATTTTAAAACTGGTCCGGTAGTTTTGACGAGTACGGTAAATGGAAATGGGCAACAGAAAATTAGTTTCAGGTCAGATTTTGCCGAAGCGAATCTGGAGGGCATTTTCCGTATCGACAAGCTTGGACCAGCCCTTAAAAACTTTGCTTATGAGTTCCTTCCTGCATTAAGGACCGATACGCTTACCATTGAAAATCAAGGATACTGGCTTACCAACACGACACTCGGCATAACCCTTAAGAATACAGAATGGCTTTCGGAGGCTTTTTTTCCGAATGTTTCAATTGCTGAAGGTACCACTTTGAAGGGATATTTTGGGCAGTCGCCCGGACAGCTAAACTTTGAGTTATTTTCTGAAAATATGCTGATTGCAGGTAACCACTTTGAGCAGGTTTCGGTAAAGGGGCGAAAATACGATCAAACCTACAAGGTAACTTTGGAAAGCCATCGAACTAATGCCATGAGCAGGTTTTTAATGGAACAATTCCGTTTTACCGGCGAATTTTCCAACGATAGCCTCCACTATGCTTTTAATTGGAGTAACACGGGTTCGGTGGTGAAAAACTTCGGAGATATTAAAGGATTTGCAAGAATTTCGGAACCTGATAAGGCGGAGATCAGAATTTCGCCATCCCAGATTATGCTCAATGACTCCCTTTGGACAATCCACTCGGGTAACCGCTTTTATATTGATTCTGCTAGGCTGGAGATTAGAACTCTGCTAGTAACCCTTGATGATTCGTATTTGCTTGCCGATGGAATCCTTAGCTCTGATCCGAATGATTATTTGCTGGTTGAAGTAAATGAATTTGATGCAGGCAATCTTTCTCAATTCATTAATGCCAGGAATCTCAACTTTGACGGGAGGTTGAGTGGGTTTGTTACTTTAGGGTCACTTGCCGCTTCACCACGAATTGAAACGAATCTGTATGTAAATGATTTTGCATTCAATTTCGATCATTTGGGCGACTTGCAGGTGCGAAGCTTCTGGGATAATGAAAGGGAAGCTTTTAATATTTCTCTGGAGATAATATATTTTGGAAATGTCGGATACAATATTCCCCTGGCTGCCAGAGGTTATTTTTACCCCGGTCGCAAAGACAATAACTTCGATCTCGACATAGTTGCCGAAAACCTGAAAATGTCCATCTGGAGCCGCTATATGCGAGCCTTTTCCAGAAATTTCAGGGGTTTGGCATCGGGCAATTTGAGGCTCGACGGGCCTTTGAACGATCCTGCCCTTACTGGCAGGCTCAGGATTGCAAGGGCCGGGTTGCACATAAATTTTCTGAATACAGCATATACCTTTACTAACGATCTGGTCATTGAGAAAAACCAGTTTGTTTTCGAAAACCTTGTCCTCAACGATACCCTAGGTAACACCGGCACGCTTACCGGAAGGATTATTCACGATGGTTTCAGGGATTGGGCATTAGATCTCAGGGTTAACCCCAACCAGATGGTAATTATGAATACGCGTCCCTACCAAAACAATACTATGTTTTATGGCAGGGCCTTTGGAAGCGGAGTAGCACATATTCACGGGCCGGTAAACAATCTGTCATTAGATATCCGGGCACAAACCAATAGGGGAACTCATATCTTCCTTCCGCTTGATATGGCCAGGGAAGTTACCGAGACGAATTTTATCACTTTCGTAAACCGCCAAATTGAAAGCCATCAGGTACCTAACACTTCGCCCAACAGAGGAAACCTATCTCTTAGCCTCGACCTTGAGGTTACCCCTGAGGCAGAAGTGCAACTCATTATCGACTCACGTACAGGCGACATGATACGCGGTAGGGGAACAGGTAATCTGATTATGGAGTTGCCCTCAGGGGGCAATTTTTCCATGTTGGGTGGTTTTACCATTGGCGAAGGCGAATACTTGTTCAATCTGCAAAATCTCATTAACAAGCGATTCAGAATACAGGAGGGTGGTACGATACGTTGGACAGGCGACCCCCTTGACGCAGATGTTGACATTAGCGCAACATACAGAACCCGCACCACCCTGCACGACCTTTTTATGAACCTTGATACATCGGAAGTGTATCGCAGGAGGGTGCCTGTGGAGACCCATCTATACCTTAGAGGAAAGCTTTTTAATCCAGCCATTTCCTTCGGTATTACTTTACCAGGTGCCGACGAAAATACGCGGGAAATGTTGAGCAGGGTAATAACGACTGAACAGGAAGTAAACCGTCAGGTGTTCTCCCTGTTGATTCTGAACCGTTTTATGCCTTCGTCAATCGACCAGTACAACACAGCCCTGGGTTTCGGAGTAGGTACCACCTCATCAGAACTGCTATCGAATCAGCTAAGCAATTGGCTTTCGCAAATAAGCAACGACTTCGACATTGGGGTTAATTACCGTCCGGGCGACCTGATCAGCAGTCAGGAACTTGAAGTTGCTCTTAGCACCCAGCTGTTCAACGATAGGGTAATTATAGACGGCAACCTTGGTGTTGCAGGTAATAATCCGGCATTTGGGGTAAACCAGCGAACCAGTAATATAATTGGCGATGTGAATGTTGAGGTAAAGATAACCCCTGAAGGCCGCTTTAGGGTAAAGGCTTTTAACCGGCACAATTCATTTGAAGTGTTAGGGTCACAGGCGCCATATACTCAAGGAATTGGTGTTTTTTACAGGCGCGAATTCGATAACCTTGGTGAGTTTTTAAGACGCAGCCGACGAATGCAAAACTCTTCAACTTCAAACCTCGAAAACTATCCTTAGTAATCCTCTATAGATTGTGTCCCAATTTTTGGCGCTTTGTATCCATATAACGCTTCCGGTGTGGATTCCCGGGGATAATCAGCGGAATGGTGCGGGTAATTTCGATATCATAGCTGGCCAGGCCTGTTTTTTTACTTGGGTTGTTCGAAATCAGTTTAATTCTTCTAGCTCCAAGGTCTCGTAGTATTTGGGCACCGATTCCATACTCCCGCTCATCTGCTTTAAATCCGAGCTCCAGGTTAGCCTCCACAGTATCGAGTCCATTTTCTTGCAAGTGATAGGCTTTGAGCTTGTTCAGGAGTCCGATACCCCTTCCTTCCTGGTTCATATAAAGGACTATTCCCTTTCCATTTTCCTCAACCATTTGCATGGCCTTATGCAACTGTCCTCCGCAATCGCACTTGCAGGAACCGAATATGTCTCCTGTAACACACGAAGAGTGTACCCTAACCAGTATTTCTTCGGAGGGCTCCCACGATCCTTTGGTGAGTGCAAGATGTAGTTTTTGATTGGTAGTTTGCCTGTAGGCCACCAACCTGAAATTGCCCCATTCTGTAGGCAACTCAACAGCCACTTCACGTAAAATCAGGCTTTCATTTTTAATCCTATACGAAATCAAGTCTTCGATCGAAACGATCTTTAAATCGAATTTTCTGGCCATCTCCATCAACTCGGGCAGTCGGGCCATATTTCCCTCATCGTTCATGATCTCTACCAGCACTCCGGCCGGCTGAAATCCAGCTAATCGAGCCAGGTCTATCGAAGCTTCGGTGTGGCCAGCCCTTTGCAGCACACCACCACCTCGTGCCCTCAATGGAAAGATATGGCCGGGACGAGCCAAATCCTCTGGAAGGGTTTGCGGGTCGGCAAGGGCTTTAATGGTTTTGGCACGATCGCTGGCCGAGATTCCCGTGGAGCAGCCGTGGCCTTTCAGATCGACTGAAATGGTGAAAGAAGTTTCGTGCAAGGCAGTGTTTCGGGGTACCATCAAGTCAAGGTGAAGTTGCTCACAGCGTTCTCCTGTAATTGGAGCACAAATAAGCCCCCGACCGTGCATAGCCATGAAATTTACAATTTCGGGGGTTATGGTCTCTGCAGCGGCAATAAAATCGCCTTCATTCTCGCGGTTTTCGTCATCAACTACAATGACGACTTTCCCCGATTTAATTTCCGCAATGGCTTCGGCTATGGTATTCAGTTTTTGAGGCATTTTTTATGAATTTCCGGTAAATCCCGGGGTGGTAATAATTTTTTCGAGCAATTTACAGGGAGTACTCCAATCATAGTGATCCTTTACAAAACTTAAACCATTGATGATTAGATGATTGTAAAGGGAGTCGTTGTTAAGCAAAGATAGTATTTGTTGGGCAAATTCTAATTGGGTTTCGGCTGTAAGAATTTGTTCTCCATGATTTGCTCTAACTGCCTGATTTGCATGGTGCGATGCAATTACAGGTACTTTCATCGCCATGGCTTCAAGTATTTTATTTTGCAAGCCGGTTCCTATTCGCAAAGGAGCTACCATTATTTTTGATGCAGAATAGTACAAGCGAACGTCGTCCACCCATCCGGTAATTGTAACCTGCGGGGAGGCCAAACGGCGGATCCTGCCCGTAGGATTTGCTCCGGCTATCACCACTTTTGCATCAGGCAAACTACTCCAAACCAAAGGCATGATCTCCTGTATAAGGAAACAGGCGGCATCGTCGTTGGGAGGATAGGCCATGTTTCCACAAAAGATTACATCGAAATTTTTTTCTGTGCTTTTACAATCAAAAAAATCGTAATCAACACCATTTGGGATAATTTGAATTTCTTCTTTGTTTGCGCTGGATATTAAATTTCGGTCGGGAATAGAGATAATGGTCTTTTTAATGAAATGGTTTGCCATCTTTTCCTCATACTTCCTAACCCTATTGTATTCCGAAGTTAAAAATGGCTTAATAATCCAGGAGGCATACTTTTTCCGACGCAACAATCCAGCCGAAAAAGCATCCTGATAATCGAGGGTCTTGTCTATATCGAGGTGTATTGTATATTCTGCCATTCTTATGAGTTGGCAATACACGTGGTCGGGATTTACCTCAGCCAGATATTTGTTTATTTTATTTTTGGTTTGGCGACTGTAGAAATATGCTACCTGGAAAGGTTTGTTCGAAAAAATGTTTTTAATCAGCCTGAATGCTACCTGTAGTTTTGAAAAAGTAAATACTCTCATGTCCTTGACATACGATAGCAAGATTTTTTGGGCTTCGGGGTGAACAGGGGAGTCGTTCAGGGCACAAAGGTAAACATCGTGATTTTTAGCCAATTCGCGAATCTGATAGAAGGCCCGCAGCTTGTCGCCTTTTTCGAGTGGATATGGCACCCGCGAAAGCAATATAAAAATTTTTTTTCTCAATTAGAGCTTTGTTGTTTAAAAGTAAATATGGCCTTTCGTTTGGTGCCAAAAATAATGTTTTAAAAACTTAGGTCAGGTATAATTCTTTGTAAAATGCCATTAAATCATTATGAATCCGATCAGGTCCAAAATGATTTTTTACAAAGGTTGTTCCATTCGCAGCTATTGCTTTAGCCCACTCTGGTTTGCGATAACAGGCCACAATGAGGTTTGCCATTTCATCAGGATTGTCAGCTATTAAAATGTTTTCATTGTGCCGGCATCCTGTTCCTTCGGCTCCTAACCCGGTTGAAATGATGGTTTTGCCTGCTGCCAAACCTTCTATAATTTTCACCCGCATTCCACTGCCCGAAAACAGAGGGACGACCATGATGTGTTTGTCGGCCATGAAACTGCTGGCGCTTGCCACCTCACCAACCACAGTTACATTGTTTCTGCCCGAATATTTCAAGAACCTTTGAGGCATATTTTTTCCGGCAATAAAAAATGTCATTTCGGGAGCCTGCGCCAATACCTTTGGCCAAACCTTTTCTAAAAACCACTGTACTCCATCCTGGTTTGGCCTCCAATCCATTGATCCAAGGTGGAAAACAGTTCCCTGAACTGGTGTTGGAGTTAGATTGCCATTATCGCCTTCGTGTACCATTACAGGAATAACGACCGAAAGTCCGGTGAATCCATTTTTTACGAAATAATCCATATCGGAAGGCGAAATAGCACAAATCGCGTCGAACTGGTCTATAACGCCCACCTCATACTTTTCCAATCGTGAAGCCAGATGATTCAGGTATAATTTAAGAACAGGGTTTTTGGTCTTAGTAGCCAACCCCTTCCAGATAACATGCTCAATGTTGTGGGAGCGATACACCACCTTAGCGCGGCTTTTTTTTCTTATAATAGGGAGGTAAGGAGTCAGGTACAGGCCTTCCAGTTGTACCAAATCAAATTCCTCCTGATCGAGGATTTGCGAGAGCCTTTTGCTAATGGCTTTGCTGTAAAACCTGGACACATTATACGATTTGCCTGTAAAAAGGCTTATAAAAGCTTTCCCTGGGTTTATTCGCGTGTCAATATTCAGGGCTTCGAATCTTGTTTTAATCCTGTAGTTTTCGGGGATATTTTCCGGACTAAATTTTTTACCACCAGTATTTAAGGCAACGACTTTGGTTTTAAAGCCATGTTTAAAAAAAAAATCCGTCAATTGGTGCATGGCGATGGAACCGCCATCAACAGGTGGGTATGGAATCTTATGGCAAAGTTGCAAAATCTTTATTTTCATCAGGTAGAACCAGCGTCGGATTTGATTTTTCTCTTTTTAAAAAACCTACCGATTCGATCCATGAATTTCTGATAGCTGTGTGCGTCCATTATCGACGAATCAGTAGAAGCCTTAATGGTCAGCCAAATCCCAACCGGAAGTAAAATCATCGGGGCGATCCACATACCGATATGGGCTTCGAGCACCCCTTCCCTAACAAATTTTTCGCCCGAAATGGATAATACATGAAAGATTACAAAGAAGATTACCGAGATCACCACGGGTAAACCAAAGCCTCCTTTCCGAATAATTGCGCCCAGAGGAGCTCCAATTAAAAACAAGACAACGCAAGCCAGCGAAAGGGTAAACTTGCGGTGAAACTCAATTTTATAACGGGCCAAAGCCCTGTTGCGCTGCCGAAGTTCCTCGGTCATAAAATATGTTTGTTCTTTGTTGGAACGTGCCAGAGATCTGGCCCGGTCGAGAAGCAAACCTGCACGGTGAAGTTGCAGGGTGTCTATAATGGTTGCAAAATGTGGTGGCTGGCCTTTGATAGAATCAAAATTCTCGTTGATAGTAGTGTTGAAGTAGTGCATTCGCGATAGATAATCATGAATAAATGTACTTTTCCTATTATCTATATCGGTCGAAAGCGAGTCCTCAAACACTATCAGTTGGTCGAGTCGAAGCATTTGATGGCTTGTTTTAAAAAGCTCCTGATCTGTCCTTCTTAGTTCGAGAAAGCCCAAATCGAATCGCATTATCTGCTCATCAAAACTCGTCCTCTGAAATGGTCTTTCGAGGCTGAATGGGTTTGCGGTGCTTACATCATGGTAATTGGTGCCATTGTAAAGGGTAAACACCAGAGTATTCCTGTCGGGGGTTACCAACATGGTTCCCGATTCAGCTACTGTCAGACTCACATTGCCACGCCGGTCGGAATGGTCGTAAATCTTTATCCCCTGAAGGGTTTCTCCGTCTGGTTTCTTGTCGCTGATTTTTATAACATAATTATCTATTCCTCTGAAATATACTCCTTCGGCAATATTCAATGCCGGACGTTGCTGTCGCACGTCGTACAGCAGTGATAGCATCCTGAGATTGGCAACCGGTAATACATTGTTGGAGAAAAAGAATGCAACGACTACCAGGAAAAAAGATATAGCGATAAGCGGCGTCATGATTTTACGCAACGAAATACCTGCTGACTTAAACGCCACCAACTCGTAATGTTCGCCCATGTTGCCCATGGTCATGATCGACGAAAGCAGCACAGCCAAAGGAAGTGCAAGAGGGACAAAGGTTCCGGATGCATAAAACAGGAGTTCGGCGATTATATACCACTCCAGTCCTTTACCAACAAGGTCGTCGATAAATTTCCACAAAAACTGCATTAAAATCAAAAATAGGGAAATGAAAAATGTCATTAGGAACGGCCCTAAATATGATTTTACTACCAGCTTGTGAAGCTTCTTCATTTTGATTTGGGAGAAAAGTTTTCGGACAACACAGGCCTAATTACACTGCAAATATAGTGGAAATAGTCCCTCCGGCAGATAAATGAGTGAAGCGTTGTGCAGCAAATACCTACTGAAATCTATTGCTAGGAAAAAAACTATATGAGAATTCAGGAGGTTTGAAAAAAAAGTTTTTGCAAATCCGGACCCCAGGTCAATTTAGTTTTCGAAATATAGAGTCAGGTCCATCGGCCAGTTCAATTTCTACTATCCGTGTATCGGGGAAATTTTTTTTCAGCATTTCGATGGGAGATGCGCCTTGACTAATTCTTAAAATGGGTCCAAGTAGTACCGTATAATTTGAATGTGTCTTGAGCAAATTCTTTAAAGATTCGTAGTCGCATGCTTTGCCGGCAATTTTAACACCAGGATACCTTTCGAGCATAGTGGCAATGCCATTTCGCAAAATATCACTGCTTTCGGCAATAATAATACTGGTTTCTTTCATGTATAATAATCAAATTGCCCCTTAATGCAAGGAAAGTAAATTTAAAAATCGCAGCTAAGTAAGGGAGAAATGAGAAATTGGGTAATAGTATTTTTACGCAATTTTTCCCGGTTGAGGGCCTTTAAAATCCGGTTGAAGTGAAAGATATAAGCAGGTAGTCGAGGTTACTACAGTTCAACAATATTGTACTTAATTGCAAACTTGATAAGTTCCACCGAATTTTTCATATTGGTTTTTTGAAGAATGTGATTCTTGTGCGATTCGATGGTACGCACGCTCAGGAAAAGCTTATCAGCAATTTCGTTGTTGTTAAAACCCTTGGCAAACAAGTGAAGCACTTCCAACTCCCGCCGTGTTAGCTGTGGGAAAGGGCTGATGGTTTTCTTCTTTTTAATGGAGTAGTTCCGGATGATTTCATCGGAAATTTTGGTGTGGAAATAATTCTTTCCTCCGTTAACAGTAGTAATGGCTTCTAGAAGTTCTTCCGAAGCAACATCTTTGGGAAGATAGCCATCAGCACCGGCATCAATGGCTTTGGATATATTTTCGTAGTCGGAATGCATCGACAATACAACAACCTTCACCCCTGCATGATTCTTCTTAATTTTTTCGGTTGCTTCGATCCCAGTCATTCCAGGCATATTGATATCGAGAATTATCACATCGACCATTATCCGATCGAGCATACTCAGGATATCATTGCCATTGTGGGCAATACCTACAATCTCCATGTTAGGAGAACTTGCCAGGAGCAGTCCCAAACAATCGGTTACAAGTTTATGGTCATCAACTATGGCAACTTTAATTTTCATCTGAAAATATTTTGATATAACTGGATGTCATGCTTTAGGCCTGAGGGCTCAATCTGAAAGATATCTTAAAGTTGTAATAAGAAATACCTCTCAACAATACCTTTATTGATTCGCAAAGTAACAATAAGTTTAAAAAAAAACAAAAAAAATACTGGTTTTAATGTAAAAAGGACCTATTTAACCTTGCGAATTTTGATTCCGGTAAATTAATGATGATGCAGCCTGCGCTGTAGGCATAAGCAGCAGGTCATTGATATTTACATGTTTTGGACGGGTGATTGCGAATGCCACTACATCGGCCACATCGGCACCGGAAAGCGGTGTGAAGCCTTGATAAACCTGATTGGCCCGGTTTTGATCGCCATGAAATCTAACTGTTGAAAATTCGGTATCGGCTGCACCCGGACTAATCTGGGTTACTTTGATTCCGTGCTCCAGCAAGTCCATGCGCATGGCCTGACTCAGGGCATTAACGGCGTGTTTGGTGGCACAATACACATTTCCTTTCGGATATACCTCGCGACCGGCAACAGAACCAATATTCACAATATGGCCGCTCTGCCTGGCTTTCATGAGCGGAATTACCGCCCGCGATACATAAAGGAGGCCTTTAACATTCGTGTCGATCATCTGCTCCCAGTCTTCGAGCAAGCCGCTGTCGATCGGTTCAAGCCCTAATGCAAGCCCGGCATTGTTAATCAACACGTCGATTTCATTCCAGGGAGTTTTAAGCTTTTTAACAGCATTATCCACAGCTTTTACCCTTCGTACATCAAACGGTAGTGCAAGCACCTTTATGGGGTGTTCATTTTCGAGTTTCTTTTTAAGTTTCTGAAGCCGGTTGGAGCGCCGCCCGTTTATTATCAGCCAGTGTCCTTCGGCGGCCAGCCTGTTGGCACATGCCAGCCCGATACCGCTGGTTGCCCCGGTTATCATTGTGATTGTTGACATAGACTAAGGTTTTGTTTTTCTTGAAAAAAGTTTTTTAAGAAATGATTGGACTGCCGGATGATTCAATTTACCTGGAGGTAAAATGCTCAAAAAAGAAATCCACAGTAAGGGCAGGGCAGGAATTTTGAGCCTTACAAGAGTTCCGTAAACCTGGGTTGTAAGTCCTATGAAAACAAACAATAGCAAAGTAAATGATATGCCCAGGCATTGAATCCGGCTTAGTTTCTTTTGTTTCAATGCATAATACGCCATAGCTGCAAGCATTACGGCAATCAGTAAGTTTTCGAAAACTGCCATGAGAATGAGCGGATCCAAATTGTCAAAAAAATGGGGCCTTACCAGAACGTTGAGCAGTGCTTGCGGAACATAAGCCAAAATGCTGCCTATGTTTGGTTCAAGGTAAACCTCGTGGATGATGCTTCCTGCACCAACCATTACCGAAAATTGCATAAAGAAATTTTGCCTTTCCGTAAGCTTTAGAATGGGATCGAACTGTGGAAAGATCCAATTAGTAACAAGTACCATTGCTAAAAGAATTGTAGGAATAGCAATAAATATCAGCTCAGTCCGGATGTTTTTTATTTTGACAGAAAGCAAATAGGCTATCAGGCAAGGTATTAGAAGGATAAAAACATAAACCTTCAACCAAAGCATCAATACAAGGGTTGCCACAAACATCAAAAACTGTTTTGTTGAAAGGCGGTTCCCGGCAACAATTTTATCAAAAAAATATAAAAAGAAACCAAGTACCGGCAATAACAACACCTCCTTGTTAAGCCCTGATCCCCAAAAGAGTACCGAAGGCATCATGAAAATTCCCAGCTTCAACCATAGTGTATTCATCTGAGGTACATGGTTTAAGCCAAATTTATAAAGGGCAACCAACCCTGAAAAGGAGATAAAATTGGCCAATGCGGCGTTGGTGTGAATGGAACCGAAGGAAAGGATGTTGGCCAAGGCATTGAAGCCTATAATCAGCCGATTGTCGTTTAGCAGTGGAGGGCGTTCCGGAAAAAACCAATAATGCAGCTGTTGATAATATGTTTGTAAATGTGGTTGATTGGCATCAATACCCGAGAGTATTCTTAAATAATCCAGTGGATTGTGGAATAAAGAACTGTAAATCACTTTGCCCTCGTTGAAAAATCTGTGAACATCGGATGTTTTGGGATCAAAATGGTAGGTATAAATGAGAATATAGACCGATCCGGTAATTACTTTCAACAAAAAAAATAATAACAGTCCGGAATAGTTCAATCCGCTGATGTTGCGAAAAAACGGAATATATCTGATGGACAAAGCCAGGAGAAACGACCAGAAAACTGTATAGAGGATTTCCAACATAGAAACCAAAGGTAAATGTTAAATGATTATGAACTGATTTGGGAACAAGGCGCAGATGATTAAATTTGCCGTTTGAAACTAAAAAATCCACATCATGGAGCACCAGGCTACCCATCACCTTGCCGGACGC